>NZ_JBEYXD010000065.1:0-49763 GCF_040644975.1 Streptomyces sp. NPDC046900
GCGCTGAGCCGCTGTCGCACACGACGAGCCCTTCGAGGACCAGGCTCAGCGCGCCGGTACCGGTGACACGAACCCGGTCCGGGAAGACGGTCCTGACAGACAGAACACCAGTGCCCCGCACAAGCGTGACGGCTCGGACGGGAACGTCAGTGCCGCAGCATCATGCGGTGGACACCACCGTCGATCGTGCCCACATAGAGCGCCGTGCCATCAGGACTCGCCACCAGGCTGGTGGTGTCGAGATCCTGCAGGCCGGTGGAGATGTTGCTCCAGGTGCGGCCGACCTCGCCCTATCGCTGATGCAACTCGGCATCGCAAGGCCGGTGCGTGAGGCGCTTTCACCGCCAGGCGCTGAACTGGGGGCCGCCCGGCTGGCGCCCGGCCAGCCCACTGGCGGGGCCTTCCTGGAGCCAGGATGGGGCCGGAAGGACAGTGAAGCCCCGTGAACGATCACCACGCTCCGGGCAGGCGCCCGAGCACCCTGTACGGACTGGTCCCGCAGCTGAGCCCGAGCCGCCAGCCTGTGCTCAGCGGCCTGTACAGGCCCGCGTAGACGGCTGAGGGACCCGACCCCCTGATGGGGGCGGAGCCTTTGTCGCCCCCAAGGGGTCTGCGGTGCTCGCCGCTTCGACGACCGGAGCTGGCCTCAGCCGACTCCCCCGCCCTCGTTCCCACGGGTTCGTGGGGGCCCTCATGGGAACGTCATGGGAACGGAAGGCCGTGTAAAGGCGGGGAACGATCAGGCAGGGACGGAAGGCCGAACCACGCTGACCAGCAGGAACGGTGAACCCGAAGGAAGATCATCACAGACAGGGGCGGTCATAGTGCCTCTCCTAAAGCGGGTGTCGCAGGTTCGAATCCTGCCGGGGGCACCAGCCGAAAGGCCCCGGACCGATCATGGTCCGGGGCCTTTGACATCCAGTTTTGACATCAACGGGGTCGGTCACGGGCGACCAGGACGCCTCCGCAGCAACCGGTCCATGTGGCTCATGGCCTCGCGCTGGGTGTCCTGTACGACGTGCGTGTACACGTCCATGGTGATGCTGATCTGGGAGTGCCCCAGGATCTCCATCACGACGCGGGGAGCCACTCCTGCCGCCGTGAGGAGGGTAGCGGTGCTGTGCCGGGCGTCGTGCAGCCGGATGACGCGGAGGCCGGCGGACTGGGCCATGCGCGTGAAGGAGCGGTAGACGTTCCGCGGCTCGACCGGGCGGCCCGTGCGGGTGGTGAAGACGTACTCCGACTCCCGCCATGTCTCCCCCGCCTTGGCTCGGGCAGCTGCCTGCCGTATGCGGTGCCAGCGCAGAGGCGCGATACAGAGAGCGGGAAGCGGGACGGCGCGACGGCGGCGGCTCTTGGGGTCGTCGTCGTAGAGGACGCCACGGCGGCGTTGGGTCTGCTGGCGGACGTAGAGGACGCGATGGTCGAGGTCGAGGTCAGACCAGCGGAGACCGACGATCTCTCCACGGCGCAGGCCCATGGCGATAGCAAGCACGAAGGCCGCGTACAGCGGGTCCTTACGGGAGGCGGCGAGGAAGTCGAGTGTCTCGTCGAGGGTCCAGGGCTTCAGCTCGCGATTGTCGGTCCGCGGAGGCTCAACGAGCTTGGCGACGTTGCGTGTGATCAGCTCTTCGCGGCAGGCGGAGGACAAGGCCGACCGCAGAACTCGATGCGCTTCCTTCGCGGTTGCTGCGGTCGTCTGCTGTTCCAGGCGGACGATGAAGCGGCGGACGTCGGCGACTCCGAGGGATTCGAGCCGCTTTGAGCCGAGGAGAGGCACCAGGTAGAGGCGCACGTGCGCCTCGTACTTGTCGTACGTGCTCAGCTTCCGGCCGGGCTTGACGATGTTGTCCACCCAGTACGGCAGCCACTCGGAGAGCTTGGCCGACTTGGTGGGCACGGGGACGCCCTGGTCGACCTTGGCGAGCAGTTCCCGCCGCTTGGCGTCGCACTCGGCCCACGTCTTGCCGTAGGCGAACTCGCGGGCGCGGGTGCCGTCGGGCTGGAGTACGTAGACCGCGCACTGGAAGCGACCGTCCTTGCGCTTGGTGATGGTGCCAGCCCCGTTGGGGTTCCGCTTGCGTTGCTGGGCCATCAGGCGACCTCCTCCATCCGGCCATGGACGAAGTCCTGGACAGCGTCGGCGGGGATTCGGCGGCAGCCATCGATCTTGATCGAGACCAAACGGTGGGAGCGGATCAGGTCGTAGACCTTGGAGCGTCCGACCTTGAGCCGAGCCATGACTTCCGGCACTGTCAGCAGCTGGGGGTGGCGGTCGTCATGCTGCGGCTCCTTCCAGGGCCAGCTGGTCGCGTAGGGCTCCGCGGGCGGTGTCGCGGTTGAGCTGGAGGTTGCGGGCGATGGTGGCGGCGAGGGCGGATTCGCCAGGTGTGTGGCCATGGCCGGCGTACTGCCAGTCCGCCAGGATCAGGACCGTGTCCGGCTCAACCTCTTCCAGGCCGAGGGCTTCACGTTCCTGGGCTGCGCGGTAGTCGGCGCGGGCCTGGCGGAGCTCGCCGAGGGTGGTCGAGTACTGGCGGGACTTGGTGGAGAAGTGGCCGCGGAAGCCGAGCATGTGGGCCCAGGCCCACAGGCGACGGTCGGGGTACAGGGGGTCGAGGGGCTTGCAGGCTTCGATGAGGCGTCGTGCGTGGTCGGGGACCTGGTGGCGGTCGAGTTCGGCGAGTTCGCCGATGCGGCGGTCGAGGGTGCCGGTGGTCTCGGCGGCTTTGGTGGCGTATTTGGCGACGTAGGCGGCGACGGCCTGTTCGGTGATGTCGGAGCCGTCGCCGAAGGCCTTGATGGGCCGGACGTCGAGTTGAGTGCCCCAGCGGAAGGTGCGGGCGGGCTGGTCGCCAGCGGCCGGCACCGACACCGAGGTGTAGGAGCGCGCGGCGGCGGCGCGGATGGCGTCGGCGAGGAGTTCGACTGTTGCCCAGGCCGGGGGTGGGGTGTCGGGTCCGTCGGGTCCGTCGATGCGGATGACGGCGTGGAAGTGCACGGCGCCCCGCTTTTGGAACTCGGCGACCTTGCCGTATGACAGACGTGCCCGCTCCTTCAGCTCTGACTGAGCTAGGCCGGCCCGGGTGGCGATTTCGCGGCGGAGCCGGTTGGTGAAACGCCGCCAAAGCTGTCCGGCGTGGTTGTTGAAGAGGACGGCGCCCGCGTAGTCATAGGTCTCCGGGTCCAGGGCCGTGCCGAGCGCCGGGTCGTCGGCCGGGTGGCGGGTGCCGCAGCGGCAGGCGCCACGGTCGGGGCGATTGTGGACCGGGCCGAAGGACGGTGCGGTGAGGGTGGCGAAGACGCGGGGATGGTCGCGGACGGTGGCGGGATGTCGCGGCGGTCGTCTCCGGCCAGGCCTGCGCGGATGAGGTGGTAGGTGTCGCCCGCGTAGGTGAAGGCGCAGGCCGGGCAGCGGGAGGCGCGGCGGTTGCCGCACGCGATGCGGAGGCGTCCGCCGGGCTCGTTCTCGGTGCTGTAGTGGTGCAGGGTCTGGCCGGTGGTCTTGTCCTTGTGGAGGGTCCAGCCGGTCAGGTGGATGGGGTCGGCGCAGCCGCCGGTGCGGCGGATCTGGTCTTCCCAGCGGTGGTAGTCGTCGGCCGAGGCCACCCTCAGCAGGTCGCCGAGGGTGGTCGGGTCGAGCAGCGTCTCAGGCACGGGCACCCTCCCGGACACGAGCGGGAACGGTGCCGGTGCCGTGGCAGGCCGGGCAGTGGGCGGTGATGGTGCGCAGCTGGCCGCGGGCGTTGCGGCCGCCGAGGGTGATGGCGGCGGAGGCGAAGCCGTCGCAGTTGGGGCAGATGCGGGGCGGGGGTGTGGTGCGGTGGGTCATGCTGGGTGTTCCTTCCGGTTCCACGGGATCGGTTGGGGGCATGGCTCCCGGGCGGTGGATGCTTGGCGGTATCAGGGCCGCCCGGGGGCCGGTCAGCGCCGCTTGGTGTCGGCGGTGATCAGGGAGCGGATCACCAGGGCGCAGATGGCGAGCGAGGCCGCGGTGATAGCGACGGCCAGGAGCATGGAGACCAGGACCGCGCCGACGACCAGGACCACGGCCGTGCCACCGCCGACGAGCGCGAGCACAGCGCCGGGAGTGAGCTGGACGGTGGCACGCGCAGGAGCCGGAGCGACCGGGGCCGGCGTGGGTGCCGCCGGGTGCTGCACTGCGGTGGTCGGCTCGATGACAGCGGGCGGGGTGACGATGCCGGTCGGCGTCGGGTTGGTGGGGACCTTGGGGCGGAGCACGGTGGATCTCCCTTCTACAGGCGTTACTTGAGGAAGCTGTCGATGGCGGGGGCGAGGATGCTGTCGGCGAGGAGGAAGCCGCCCAGGAGGAGCACGGCGACGAGCCAGGCGGGTGGGCGGATGAGCTTGACGCCGAGGTAGCCGACGATGAGCAGGGCGAGCCAGAGCGGAACCTGCACGGGCTTGTCTCCTTCAGCGGGGGTGGCAGCGGTGGGTGCGGGCGGCGAGCTGGGCGGCGGCGGAGCTGGAGTAGTCGGCGGACCAGCCGCACCGGTCGTTGGTGCACACCGCGGCGTGCTTGGTCTGGCCGTGGCGGTCGCGGTGGGTGCCGATCTGCACCGGGCCGATCCGCATGACGGAGTGGAAGTGGTCACGGGCAGGCATGACGGGCGGTTCTCCCTTCGGGGTTAGGCGAGGTGGGCGGCGATGGCGTCGGCCAGCTGAGGCGGGACGCCGAGGCGGGCGCGCAGGGTTTCGGTGTCGATCGGGGTGCCGGTGCGGGCCTGGTGGTCGTCGGCGACCTTGCGGGCGTGCTCGATGAGCACGGCCGGAACCGCGGGCGCCGGGTCGGCGGCCGGAAGGGCCCGGGCTTCCTCGGACGAGGTGACGGGGGCGGCGTCCGGCTTCGGCTCTGGCATGGGGTCGGGCTCGGTGTGGGGTGCGGGGTCCGGGGTTGCGGGTGCCGGCGGAACCGGCTCCCGGTGTCCGGAGTGGGCGAGGAGGGTTCCGCCGAGGAAGGCGAGGGCGGGCCATCCGGCGATGCCGAGGCGGAGCAGGGCGGGCGGGTTGGCCAGGTCAAGGAATCCGGCGGTGGCGATGTTGGCGCCGAGCGAGGCGAACAGGACGATCACGAACCAGGACCAGGCCAGCCGGGACGGCCCATCGGAGCGGAGGCGTCGCCAGGCGGCGACCAGGAGCAGGTCGACACTGACCGGGTAGGCCCACGCCTTCCACCCGGCCTGTCCGGCAGCGGCGGCCAGGTCGTGCAGGTGGGCGAAGGACAGCGCCCCGGCGATGACGGCCTGGACCAGCACGGCGTCGACGCGGAGAGCGGGCCGGGTCATCATGGCTCCTTCCTGTTTCAGGCATGAAGGGGGTAGGGACCTGACGCGAAGACGGCCGCGCCGGCCGGAGAGCAGGAGAGTCAGGCCGTGGCCGGGGCGGCCTTGGACAGCGGCACCGGAGCCGCAGTAGTGCCGGACAACGAGGGCCGGAACGGCGCCAGTTCGGGCAGGTCCGGGGTCCGGTCGGCGTGCCGGTTGCAGACGTTGACGGCCTGTCGCAGCGTCGTGTGGGGGGCTCGGATGCGATGCCAACCCCCGGTCGAGTCCCCGGCGACGGCGACCCCGCGCATATCGGCAGGAATCTGGATGGCGGCCAGGACGGCGTCCGGGGAGATGTCTCCGAGGGCCATGTTGGCGCTAGTTTCGTCGTTGACGCGGTGGGCGGTGCGGCCCGTCAGTTGGGCGCGGGGCATGGTGATGCCCTTGCCGAGTTCGGAGCCGAAGCGCTGCCCGCAGATCTCCAGGTAGATGCCGGCCGCGCGCCCGAGCTGGGCGAGGCGGACCAGGGCGGTGATGATGCGGCCCCCGGCGCTTCTCCTCGTCCTTGGTGGCGAACAGGGCGAGTTCGGCGACCTCGTCCACCAGGACCACCACGGGTGTGGGGCGCAGGTGGGCGGGCAGGTCCCAGATGTCGGCGGCGATCTCCGCATCCGGCACGTCAGCAGTGATCCGCTGCTCGGCACGGATGAGCTGGTACACCTCCCCCATGCGGGCCACCAGGGCATCAAGGAGGTCGGCGGCGGTGTCAGGGTTGTCGGCGAGCGCCGAGAACCGGCGGGCTAGCGGGAAAAGTTCAACTCCCTGCTTGCAGTCGATGCCGACCAGGGCGACATGCTGGGCGGCGAGCCCGGCGACGAGGTTGCGCTGGTAGACGGACTTGCCCGACTCGGTAGCGCCCAGGGTGAGGGCGTGGGGTATCGCCCGGTAGTCGCGGTAGTGCACCGAGCCGTCCTCCCGCAGCGCCACCGCAACCCGCATCGGACGAGTTTCAGTGGTGGCGGGCATCTGGACCCGCTTGAGGACGTCGTAGCCGGTCATCCGCACCTCGACCACACCCGAGCGCAGCTCACGGGAGGTGACCCCGTACATGGAGAAGGAGTGGCGCAGCCGGTCGGAGGCGGCGGCGACGTCGAAGGCGTCCTGCCCGGGCCGCAGCTTCAACCTGAGGAGCAGGCCGGTGCGGGTCGGACGGAACAGCAGGATGCGGGGCGGGCGGGACTCGGGTGTGGGACGGTTGGTGGCCCGGGCTAACGCCAGGCGCCAGCGGGAGGGTGGGACGGTCAGGCCGCAGGCGTCCATGACCGTGGCGTAGCGGAGCAGCACCCGCAGGCTCGCGAGGGTGACGCCGAAGGTCAGCCAGTACCAGGCGGGGCGCCGCCACCGCAGGAGACCCGCAGTGGCGACGACCAGCACCAGGGCGACCGTGAACCCGGTCATGATCAGGCCGCCTTCGCCGAGCCAGCGGCGAGGGAGGTGACGGCGACCGCGCGGAAGGCGATGCCGTGCCGCTTCTGGCCGTTGAAGTCGTTCTCCCACGGCCGGGCGATCAGACCCGTCAGCGCGCCCGGCGTGCCCATGGCCAGCTCGCCGGAGATACCCGGCTCCGGGACGGTGACGGACAGGATCTCGACCTCATCGTTGGCCGCGAACATCACGTCCACGGTCATCAGCTTTGCCCCGGTCTCGGTATCGGTGGCGATCTCACCGGTCCGACGGTCCTTCACCTTCAGCTGCGGAGTCTTCGCGACCATCACGATCGCAGCGGACGTGTCGACGGGAATCTGACGCACAGCAGTTCACTCCTCTATAGGGGTTGGACTCCGTCACTCATATACATGAGTGACATGAAGAAGAGTGCCCGACTCCTATACATGAGTCAACCCGCCGCGAAGAAGAACTCGCGACGGGCTGAAGAGAGTTGATCCTGCGTCAGTCGGCAGCAGGGATCCGGTACTCGAAGATGAACTGGTCAGCGGCCATGAGCGTGTCACAGACCTCCACCACACGACCCTCCGTCGTACGGGCCTCGCGGATCAGGTGAACCAGCGGCGCACCGGGGCTGAGCGCCAGCTCCGACGCCTCCGCCTTGGAGGCCGTACGCGCCTGCAGCGTCTCCACGAACTCGGCGAACTCGTGCCCGTGGTCTTCGAGTCGGGCGTAGATGCCACCGCCGCCGGGGTTCTCGGCGAACAGCTCGGGGATGTCCTTGACGACATCCCACGGGAGGTACGACGTCGCGGTCTCGACGGGGGTGCCATTGCGGAAGTAGAGGCGACGCCGGGCGAGCACCTGGGTGCCGGCGGGGACGCCCAGTCGCTCGGCGGCGTCCTCGGGGGCCTCCATGGGGCCGATGTAGAGGACGCTGACCTTGGCCGTGGCGCCGGACTGCGCGGACTCCGCGAGGTACGCGGCCTTGCCGCCCTGGCGATGCGAGCGTCGGAAGCGGTCGGAAGAGCGGTGCCGTACCGGCGGGCGATCCTTCACGATCGAGCCCTTGCCGTGCCGCGTCTCGACCAGCCCGCTCGCGCGCACCTCCACCATGGCCTTGCGAATCGTGCCGCCCGAGACGCCGTAGCGGTCCACCAGCTCCGACTCACTCGGCACCATCTCACCGGGCTTGAGGACACCGGCTCGGATCTGCTGCACGATCTCCTCGGCGATCTGCACGTACCGAGGTACGGCCCTCTCACCTCCTACCGCTGTTCCCATAGTCCTTCTCTTCCTCCTATGCTCCTGTACATGAGTAACAGTGCCCAGGAAGGCCAGTCAACGCCGCTGCACTCCGTGTCCGTGGCCGGAGTAGTGGTGCGCGAGGACGGACGCCTTCTCGCGATCCGCCGAGCGGACAACGGCACTTGGGAGCTCCCCGGCGGCGTACTCGAACTCAACGAGACCCCCGAGGCCGGCGTCGCCCGCGAGGTCCTGGAAGAGACTGGCATCCACGTCGAGGTGGACGAGCTCACCGGGGTCTACAAGAACACGACGCGGGGCATCGTTGCCCTGGTCTTTCGCTGCAAGCCCTCAGGCGGCACAGAGCGCACCTCCACCGAGTCCACCGCGGTCGAATGGCTCACGCCCGACGAGGTCAGCGAGCGCATGGCCGAGGTCTTCGCGGTCCGCCTGCTGGACGCCTTGGACGGCGACGGCCCGCACGTCCGAAGCCACGACGGCAAGCAGCTGCTCCGCGGCTAGGACGACACATGGCAGCAGAAGAGGAAGCTCGGGGAGAGCCGAGGCAGCTCACCGAGCTGAGCAACGTCCATGAGTTCCTCGACCAGATTCGGCTACGGCCATCGATGTGGCTACGACGCAGCTCACTCCAACACCTGAACTCGATGCTGATCGGGTACCGAGCTGCACTGGCCGTCCATGGCATGCACGAGGACTTCGACTTCTGGAGCCCGGGAAGCCAGGGTCCCTTCGCTGAGTGGCTGTGGAAGCGCCTTGGTCGGCACAGCGCTTTGGGCTGGGCAGCGGAGATCGAGCGTGAGGCTCAAGCGGGCGACGTACCCGCGATTGACTTGTTCTTCAGGCTGTTCGACGAGTACCGAGCCGAGCGCAACCAGACCGCGGGATAGAACTTTCCCTGCTTCATCAAGCACCCGTCGTCGCTTCGCTCCTCCGGGCGGGCGCAGGCGGCCGACGGCGCCCGCGCTCATGTCTCCGCCCCGCTCGGCACCGCCGGCCGCCCACTCCCGCCCACGAGGCAGGCACACAGTGCATGAGGTCAGAACCGTCGTGGCTGGGGCGGTCGGCTCCACGGCTTTAGGCAGCCACCATGGGGCGAGCCTCGAAGATCATGGCCCCAACGTCGTGCTTTACCGGGCAGGTCCACAGACTGCCCGACGCGCCGGAAGCTTACGGGGCCATGATCACTCGCCCCATGGCAGCTCCAGCCCAAAGCCGCTACACCGACCGCGAGCGCAGGCACGGCATGCATGATGGCGCACGTGCGGAACGCGGTGGTGGGTCAGGCCGGGCCGTCGGCGTCCTGCATGGAGGCCGCGAACGCCTCGGGGCCCTGCTCCGCCGCTGCCGGGTCCATCCACATGACCTGCCAGCCGTGGCCGTCGAGGTCGAAGGAGGGCAGTGCCTTGCCAGATCAGCCGCGATCCGCATACGGCGTCTTCCAAACTGGTGCTCCAGGTCGGAGAGAAAAGCCTCTTGCCAAGGCTGCGTGCGGTGGCTGACACCAGCGGCTGACACCAACAAGCGCGAACGGCACCGGTCGACGCCGGACCTCCGTGGACGATCGGCCGAGACACAGAGCCGGTTGGCCGACATGGACCGGTTGCGGCACGGCGCGATGGACCGCCTGTTCACCGCTGTGCGGGCCCCCTTCACCCTGGGCAGCGTCCTGCGCGCCTTCACCCGCGGACACGTGAAGCCTCGACCTGGCGCTGCCGATCGTTGTGCCACGCCCCCGTACTTCGGCGGACGCTGACCGATCGAACGCGAAGACACGATGACGGTCTCCAGATCCTCACCGACCAGCTTCACTTGCGGTTGGCGGCCCGGAGCTTCGGACACGATGGCTCAAGTCGGGAGACGGCCAGGCGGACGCGGATAGGCCGGTTGCGGAGCGCGCGCCTGTTGGGTGCCGCGTGGGGTCGTTGCTCCCCCACGGAGCGTCCTTCAGCCTGCCCCTTGGATGGGGACGACGTTTGTGGCGTCCACAGCGGGGCGGAGTCTGCGGGCGAGAGTAACCGCGTCGCCGGTGGCCCAGAAGTGGGTGAAGAAGAGGCGGGGCTCGTCGCGGAGTCCATGATTGTGGAGTTCAACGAGTTCGACTCCGGCGTGGCGCAGGGCTTTGAGAACATTCTGGACCTCTGACGCGACCATTACGCAGTCGCCGCTGATCGCGGCCCGGCCGTGGCCCAGGGGCTGGAAGTTGATGTTGGTGGTCGATCCCAGTGCTGGCGGCAGGACCATGCCGCCTTCGGTGACCGTCTCACGGCGGGCGAAGAAGTTGCGGTAGACACCGTCATAGACGCTGCCTTTGACACCCAGCGCGGTGTCGATCCCGGAGGTGTCCAGATCCAATGGCCGCTGGCGAGCCGGGGGGCGTGCGGGAGGAGTACCGGTGCGGTCGAACGCCGTACGCAGCCCACGGGCGATGGCGACCGGGTCGTCGCCGTGCGCATGGACGTGGATCCCCCAGACGGCGGGGGTCTGTGAAGGCAAATGCTTGTGAATCGCGGTCAGCTCGATCCCGTGTTCCTGCAGCACGTCGATGAACTGCTGAAGCTCCTGCTCGGTGACGACCACATCACCCATGAGGAGCGAACCGCCATCCGAGTAGCGGACGAAGCCGATATGCGAGCTGAGAGCGAGCGCAGGCCTCACGGTGACACCACGCGAGACCACGGCCAGGTCACTCCGCGGGAGAGGTGTGTAGTAGGCCACATTATGTTTCAGCTGCCCCCCACGGCCCAGCGCCCCGGCCACGCCCGTCCAGTCACTCAGACCAGTCCGCACCGGTCTGATCATTTCGTCTTTGGCTTGCCCAGCTCGCCCCTCTTCGGTGGGCGCGCCGCACGCGGATACCAGTGTCCCGGCGAGCACGGACAGACCGGTCATGGACAGCACACGTCGGCGGACAGGAGCCTGCCATCGGTTCTCAACGGTCATTTTTGCCTCCTGAGCAGATGGAAGCATGGCGGCCCCGTGCAGGCGCGCCCATTGGCCACTGCTTCGGGCCCACATGGTCTAACGAGCAGCGGACGAAGCTCTCCCATCTACGAGCGCCGGATGGAATCAGACAGTCGCAAAAAAAGCATTTTCCGTATTCTTGGCGTGTTGTTGTTTCTCAGAAGAAAGGCAGAGGTCATGATTCGCCACTGGATGCACGAAGTCTCGGATCACCCGGCACAGGAGGTATCCGGCAGATCGTGACTGAAAGAGAATAAGATAACGCCCTTTCTGTAAATGCTCAGGAAGCCTGGGCATCGTGGACGGGGCCATACGGGAGAGTGTCTCTGATGGTAACGATTCAGCCCCGATCCACCGGTCGATGATCGAGGCGGGCGGAGGTTCGTCGGCGTCGTCCCTCGCGTCTGAGCTGAAGTCTCCGTGCCGACGTCGCGGTGCCCTGTTGTAGCAGACACGGTCTGGCCATGGGCGACTTGTGGTAAGCAGGGCTGGTGATCAGTCGACTCCCTCTCGACCAGCAACTTGATTCTCTGCATGCGGTGCTTTCGCGTAACGACGTGTTGACGGAGGTGCTGGCGCGGACTGCGACGTTGGGCCTTCCTGGGTGGTACGTGGCGGCCGGGTGTCTGTTCCAGACCGTATGGAACGTAGTCACAGAGAGGCCTCCGACCAGCGGCATCAAGGACTACGACGTCATCTACTTCGACGACAGCGATCTTTCTTGGGAAGCAGAGGACGCAGTAATCAAGGCTGGACGCGAGGTTTTTGCCGATCTGCCCGCAGACGTTGAGATCAAGAACGAGGCGCGGGTCCACCTCTGGTATGAAGACAAGTTCGGAGTGCCGTGTCCGCCGTACGACTGCACCGAGGCAGCGATCGACAGTTTCGCCGCAACGACGTGTTGTCTGGGAGTTCGTGTGGAAAAGAACGGCCGTTGGCGCGTCTATGCCCCGCACGGGCTGTCGGACATGTTCAACCTTGTCCTCCGCCCAAACCCAGCACTTGCCCCTCGGTCGGTCTATGAGACGAAGGCAGCGCGATGGCGCGAGCAGTGGCCTGAGCTGAGAGTGATGGACTGGCCGGCCACAAACAGTGCCACTGTCGCTGCCGAAGGCGTACCGCAGCGAAATACCGCAACCACAAGACCCGATCCCGTCCAGTAGCGACCTCGAAGGGCCTTGGCGCGACCTGTATGACCGTCAGCGACCGATCTACATAGAGCTACGGATCAGAAGATGCCCGTGCCCCACACCATCCCTGGCCATCGGCCCCTGACGGCAGTCTGACGGCAACGACAACGGACGTCGGCGTACGCAGCGGTATGTCACGGGGTGTCGACGTCTGTCGTTCTCGGGCCGGATCGTGATTCTGGCCGCACAATCAACTCGCCTGAAAAGCAGAGGGTCGACTGTGCCCTGCGTGCCCGTTGAGTGCCCGATCCGGCGGGAGGCAGCGGGGACTCACGGGGAACAGCGGGGCCGATCGCGTTCCGACCCAGGCCAGTGCCTTGCCAGGTCAGTCGCGATCCGCATACGGCGTCTTCTAGGGCCCCAGGATCCGAGCGCGGCGGCGCTTGACTGGGTCATTGAAACTCCCGGCCAAAGTTGTTCCACCGACCTTCGTTCCTCGTGTACCACTCCATGCTGTCCAAGCTCACTAACCGCGTCTGGCGTCGGGGTCCAGCGGCAATCCAGACGCTTCACACAGGGCCAGCATCACTGTGGACGGGTCCCCACTAGCCACCCACTTGAAGCGGGCAACCATCATCAGATCGTCGAGGCTCTCCAGCACGTACCCGTCCATGACAGCGAGGCCGCCCGGGCGCGCCCGCACCACGACCTCGCCCGGTTCTCCCTCATTCGCAATCTCCTGGTAGTTCCCGGCGTCGGGACAACCCGAGAACGCGTACACCCAGTAGCCCACGCCCGACCTCCTGCCCATACCAACGAACCAACGACTGACCCACTGACGCATACGGCGTCTTCCAAACTAGTGCTCCAGGATCCGAGTGACCTCCGCTCTTGGCCCGTGCAGGGTGTGGATGGCGTCCGCATGCTGAGCCAGGGCCTGGTCGTGGGTGATCAGGATCGTGGTGCGACCGACCATGAGCCGCCGTAGCGGGGCCAGGACATGCGCGGCCGCCTGGTGGTCGAGGCCGGCGGTTGGCTCGTCGAGGATGAGGACCGGGGTCGCTCGGAGGAAGGCCCGGGCGATGGCGACGCGCCGGCTCTGGCCTCCGGACAGCTGGAATCCGTTTTCCCCGATGGTGGTCAGGTAGCCGTCGGGAAGGGCGGTGATGAACTCATGGGCGTCGGCGTCCTTTGCCGCTTGGATGATCTCCGCCATCGTGGCTCGAGGCCGGCCGTAGGCGATGTTGTCGCGGATGGTCGTATGGAAGAGCTGGGCGTGTTGGGGGAGCAGGGTGACCGCTGCGCGAACCGAGGCCGTCGTCACGTCCCGGAGATCGACTCCGTCCAAGCGCACCGATCCGGAATCCGGGTCCATGAAACGCACCAGCAACTTGGCGAGGGTGGATTTGCCCGCGCCGCTCGGGCCCATAATGGCGAGCACCTCACCAGGCGCGACACTGAAACTGACGTTGCGCAGCACCGGTCCGCGCCGGTTTGACGGGTAGACCGCCGTAATGCTCAGGCACTGAACACGTCCCTGCACATGAGTGAGGGCTGGGGCGTCGGGGCGCTCGCGGACCGGGGAGCGCATGTCGAGAAGTTCGATGACACGTTCGGCGCCCGCGCTGGCGGAGCCGAACACCGATGCCAGGCCGGAGAGTTCCTGCACGGGCCCGAAAAGCTGGGCCAGGAATGCGGCGAAGGCGAGCAGTCCGCCCAAGCTCAGTGCGTTCCGTGTCAGTTCGAAGGCGCCAAAGCCCACCACGGCAAGGGCGCCCACCACTTCGAACACGCTCAGCAGCGACGGGTACAGAAGTGCTACTCGTGCCGTGGAGAGATCCGCGCGCAGCAGGGCCTCCCCCTCCCGGCGGACCCGTTCGACCTCATAGGCCTGGCGGTTGTAGGCATGGGCCAGGGAGGAGCAGGTGAGGCTCTCCTCGACCACGGCAGTGAGGCTGCCCTCACACCGCCGGGCTTCGCGTGACAGGGTGTGGATGCGGGCGCTGAACATCCGGGCCGCGAGCCAGAAGAGCGGCGCCGCGGCGAGGGCCGCCAGGGCGAGCGGCCAGCTCAGATAGAAGGCAGCCGCCACGAAGAACAGCAGGCTGATCAGTGCCGAGCCCGATGAGATCAGACCGGACGCCACCAACTCTTCGATCTGGGAGATATCCGAGGTCAGCCGTGCCACCACGTCGCCGTGCCTGCGGGTTCGGAGGATGTCGGGGGGCAGGCTGTGCAGATGTTCCACGACCGAGGTGCGCAGACGCAGGAGGAAGCGCTCGGCGACCCAGGTGGCCAGGTACTCGCCCGCAAAGGTCAGCAGCGCCGCGACCACAGCCACGGCGGCCATGAGCCCGGCCAGCGGCGGGAACGCTGTGAACCGGTGGGGGATGAGGACTTGGTCGACCAGGTACTTGAAGAGCCACACCGAAGCGACTTCACCCGCGGACCCCGCGATGAGGAGGATGGCACTCGCGGCGAGCCGGTACCGGTCGGGGCGTGCCCATGGCCAGAAGCGGCGGAACGCGTCGGCCGAAGACACGGCTGCCGCGAGGGGCACTGGACTGTCCTCGGCTGCCGGGGACACGGGCTTGGTGTCTGCCGGGTCGGCGTGTGTCGCGTACGCCAAGCGGGGTCACCTTCTCGGGGGAGGGAGCAGGGCGGGGGCGGGATCATGCTGCTGATGGGGGGGGCCGACGGACGAGCCATCGACCCCCACGATGAGGATCCTCAGGCGAAGCGGCGGTGCTTAGTAGCGGCCGCCGAAGCCGCCACGGCCACCACGGCCACCACGGCCACCGCAGCGGCCGCGGCGGCCGAAGCTGCCGCGTCCGCCGAAGCTGCCGCGGCGGCCGAAGCTGCCGCGTCCGCCGAAGCTGCCGCGGCGGCCGTTGAAGATCGAGAAAGCGCTCATGACGTACTCCCTGTGTGACTTGATGTGCCGGAAGGACCTTGCAGCCCATCGATTGCCTGAGATCGGACCCAATGGCACCGAAGACATTCATGCAGCTGGGGTGGGACCTCTTAGGCAATCCGGCGTGGATTGGGTTGATCGATCAGAACCCCGCGTCCCGTGCGAATCTACCTAGATCGGTCTAAGAGCGCGCGTTCAAGCACAAATGAGACGGCCCTCGCGTGGGTGTGTGACACCTCGGCAGATGCCCCCACGGCAGTAGAGAAGCGACCCAGTTCGCTGCGCCGCCACACGGCTGCCGAATTCACCTTTGAGGCTTTGAGGTCAACGCCTGACTCAAACTCAGTTGTCCTTCCCCAAGAACAGGCTGACGTTGCATCACGTATCGCCGGACAGGATGCGCCGTTGACCGCCGCCCACTATGGGACCGCGCTGGGGCAGCATCGGAGCGAGGTGCCACAACCCTCGGGCACGTGATCGAAATGGTCGGGAATCGCGGCAGCCATTCGGGGGAGGTGACCACCCTGAAGAACTCCGTCGCCGGAGGGCGCCGAGACCGACCATGACCGTCAGCCACTGCAAGGGACCATGCGGCGACCTCTATGACCCCCGCTGACCGATCTCTGTAGAGCTACGGATCAGAAGGCTTCTGACATCCACGGCTGACATCAACGACGCCGAACGAGGGCGTACATCAGTGTCTCTGTCCGGCCGTCCCACCAGCCGACGGCAGCAGCCAGAGCGGAGTCGGATCGAACTCCTAAAGCGGGTGTCGCAGGTTCGAATCCTGCCGGGGGCACCAGCCGAAAGGCCCCGGACCGATCATGGTCCGGGGCCTTTGACGGCAGCATTTGACGGCAGTCGCCTCTCAGGCAGCCGGCAGACGACGCTTGAGCAGCCGGTCCATGTGGCTGATCGCTTCCTGCTGGGTGTCGTGCACGACGTGCGTGTACACGTCCATCGTGATGCTGATCTGGCTGTGGCCAAGGATCTCCATGATGACCCGCGGCGCGACACCGGCAGCCGTCAACAGCGTGGCGCAACCGTGCCGCGCGTCGTGCAACCGGACCACCCGCAGCCCGGCATCGGCGGCGACACGCGTGAAGGACCGGTAGACGTTCCGCGGCTCGACCGGCCGGCCGTTCCTCGTCGCGAAGACATAGCCGTCCTCCGTCCAGACGACGCCCGTGCGCGCAAAAGTCCCCCGCTGTCGCAGCCGGTGCCAGCGCAGCGGTGCGATGCACAAGGCGGGTATCGGAACTGCACGGCTGCGGCGACTCTTGGGATCGTCGTCGTACAGGGTGCCGCGACGTCGCTGGGTCTGCTGGCGCACGTGCAGCACCCGGTTGTCCAGGTCCAGGTCCGACCAGCGCAGGCCCACCAGCTCCCCCCGCCGCAGCCCCATCGCGATGGCGAGCACGAATGCGGCGTACAGCGGGTCTGCGCGAGCGGCCTCCAGGAACGACGGCGTCTCCTCCAGCGACCACGGACGGATCTCCTGTTGCTTCACACGGGGCGGCTCCACCAGCGCCGCCACGTTCCGCGTGATCAATTCCTCCCGTACCGCCGCCGTCAGCGCGGTGCGCAGCACCCGGTGCACCTCCTTGGCTGTCGCTGCCGTGTGCTCGTTCTGCACACGGGTGATGAAGCGGCGCACATCGGCGACGCTCAGCGACTCCAATCGCTTGGTGCCCAGCAGAGACACGAGGTACAGGCGCACGTGCGTCTCGTACTTGTCATACGTGCTGAGCTTGCGGCGCGGCCGGATGTAATGCTCAAGCCAGTAAGGCAGCCACTCGGAGAGCTTCGCGGAGCGTGTGGGCGTCGGGATGCCCTGACGGTCACGACGCACCAACTCCTGGCGCTTGGTGTCACATTCCTCCCAAGTGCCGCCGTAGACGGCCTTGCGCTTGCGGGAGCCATCAGGCTGAGGAACGTATAAGCGGGCCTCGTACCGGCCGTCTTTGCGCTGCCAGATGCTGCCAGCGCCGTTGGGGTTGCGCTTGCGCTGTCCGGGCATCAGGCAGCAGCCTCCTCGGTCTCGCGGGCGATGAAGTCCCGTACGGCGTCGGCGGGGATGCGACGGGCGCAGCCGATGGTGATGGAGACCAGGCGGCGCGAGCGGATCAGGTCGTAGACGGTGGAGCGGCCGAGTTTGAGCCGGGCCATGACTTCCGGGACGGTCAGCAGCTCTGCACCCGGGGTGCGTGGTCGAATCACCTGATAGCAGGTCAGTGACGGTTGACGCTCGTCATCGCGTTCCCACCGATCTCCGTGAGCTGCACCAGTTGCGTGCCGGCGTCTCCCTGCACGTGGACGCAGACTATCCGTGGTGGCTTACCGGTCAGTCTGGACTGGTGCCCACAGGGCCTCTGTTGCTGACGCCAGAGGTCGCCGAGCAGGTGGCCGCAGAGGATCCAGCAGATCTCACGAATTCCTGCTACGTGATCGCGCAGGATGCGCCAGGTGCCACGGGCGGGCAGCTGGTGGTGGTCGATCTGCACCCGGAACGAGTAGGGCGCTGCTATCTCACGGCATGGGACAGCTTCGGCCTGGTGGGTGAGATGCCCGTCGTCGCCCTGCCGATGGCTGAGCTGCTCGGGTGGCTGCTGTGCCTACGCGGGGACAACCCGATGGACCACCTGCCGGACCTGGGCGATGCCTACGACGCCCTCCCGGGATCACCTGACTGATCACGGTCATCCCGACCAGTCGAGGCAAGCGGTGTCAAGCATCAGGTGAAGCCACAACGTCAAGCATCAACCGAGACAAGACACACGCAGTTGATCTCGGCGCGGTAAGACTTTCCCTACTTCATCAAGGCCCGCGCACGGCGCGGGCGTGCGCCGCCTTTGCGGCGCGGCCTGCCTCCTGTCTGCGCCCCGGCTGGCCGCGCCCGGCAACGCGCTGCGTGCATGCGGGCAAGGGCGAGAAGACCCATACCCGCTGGACAACGCGACGGCATCGCTGAGCGGTTTACGTGACACGAGCACGGCCGTCTGCGGCCATAGCCGGAGTGCTGTCGGACAGGCTGGCCGCGGAGGGGGGCGTCCGGGTCGGCCGGCGCCATGGGACAGAAAGGCCGGCGAAGCCCAGCGCCGTACCGCCGCCGTCACGGATGCGGCAGCGTGAGCGGACCTGACCCCGAGGAATCGGCTGGCGGGGAGCGGGCTGCTGCCGCGCTGTGGCTGAGGTCTGCGGAAAATCGCCCCGTTCACCCGAACACCACACCACCAAGGACGCTCTGTAGCGCCGCAAATACCTTGAGTAAGGGGAAATTCTCGACCAGAGGAGACCCCATGCCCCGCGCACGGTATGCACCGAACCTCGGCACGCTGACACTGACCCTGCTCACGACATCCACCCTGATCACGGCCGGCACCAGCCCCACGTGGGCATTGCCCACCCCAGCCACTGCGCAGACGGCGATATCCAACGGAAGCGACCCCGCCCCCCAGCCAGTGCCTCCGCTGCCCACCACGGAATCCGACTGGAAGCCGGTCGCCGACACTCTCGGCCGTACCGGATCAGTGATGGGCGGGACGGTCTACCACGTTGCCCTTCCCCGCAAGGACCTGAAGGTGACCAGCAAGGGCGTGGCCATCAAGCCCGGGTTCGCGCTCGCCGGGTACGTGAATTTCGCCAAGTACCACGACGACACCCTGGTGATGGGCGACCTGGTGGTCACCGAGGACGAGTCGCCCAAGGTCATAGACGCCCTGCAGAAGGCAGGCATCGAGCAGACAGGAATCCACAAGCACCTCCTGCAGCAGTCCCCCGCTGTCTGGTGGATCCACATCCACGGGATGGGTGATCCGATCACCCTCGCCCGCGGCGTCAAGCAAGCCCTCGCGGCCACGAGCATTCCCGCCGCGTCGCCGTCCAAGCCGACCCAGCCGCCCATCGACCTGGACACCACCGCCATTGACAAGGCCCTGGGCCGGAAGGGCACCGCCGACGGCGGCATCTACAAGTTCTCCATCGCCCGCCGGAACACCGTCACCGAAGGCCGGCACATCCTGCCCCCGGCCCTGGGCATCACCACCGGGGTCAACTTCCAGCCCCTCGGTGGCCGCAAGGCCGCGATCAACGGCGACTTCGTCATGACCGCCGACGAGGTGAACAAGGTCATCAGGGCCCTGCGGCGCGGCGGCATCGACATCGTCGAGCTCCACAACCACATGCTGGACGAGCAACCCCGCCTGTTCTACATGCACTTCTGGGCGACCGGCGACGGCGCGCGCCTAGCGCAGGCCATCCGCCCCGCCCTCGATGTCACCAACCTTACAAAGCCCACCACCTGACCCAGGCCACACAGGTGGAGGGCTTGAACAGCCGCCTGAGCGCCGAACAGAGCGACCCGCCCGGGCGGCACCGACCGGCCGCCTGTGCGTCAGAGCGAGGCACGTGTCCCTTGCATGGCCGATGGGACAGCAACAGGCGGGGAGCGACGGGGAGTCACGGGCAACGAAGCCCAAAACCACGCTAGGCGCCTCGGGGGCGACACGTCAGACGCTCGGGGCGGTCACTGCCTCGGTCTCCGGCTCGACGGCGGGGGTGTCGCTCATCCCGAGGCGGAGGTGTTCGACGTGGTAGAGGGCCTGGTCGAGGAGTTCGGCGACGTGGTTGTCGTACAGGGAGTACACCACCGACCGGCCTTTGCGGGTGCCGACGACGAGGCCGAGGTTGCGCAGCAGGCGTAGTTGGTGGGAGCAGGCGGACTGTTCCATGCCGACTTCCGCCGCCAGTTCGGTTGCGGGCAAGGAGCCTTCGCGCAGTCGGGCGAGGATGAGCAGCCGTGAGGGCGTCGCCAGTGCCTGGAGAGTGGTGGCGACTTTGGCGGCGCCGGCGGCGTCCAGGCGTGTGCGCGGGACGCTTCCGGCTGGCTGTGCGGCTCCATGACCCATGCGCCCATGCTACGGCACCACTCATGAAGACATGAATGCCTCTTCATTTATTCCTGTTACGGTGAGGGCGTCGGATCATCGTGCTCCCTACCTGTGAAGGACCCCGTCCCCCATGTCTTCCACTCTCACCCGCCCGGCTGCGTCCGGCGCTGTCTGCGAGGCGGTCGCACCGCGGCGGCGCACGCGGGTCTTCGCGCTGCCCGAGGCTCGGTGGGCGGCGGCTGCGCTGGTGTTGTTCCTGGTCGCGCTGCCGCTGTATCTGACCGGGGCACCCGCGTGGTCGTGGGGTCTGTTGTTCGCGGCCGTCTACGTCACCGGCGGCTGGGAACCCGGCTGGGCCGGTCTGCAGGCACTGAAGGACAAGACCCTGGACGTGGACCTGCTCATGGTCGTCGCCGCGCTCGGGGCCGCGGCGATCGGACAGGTGCTGGACGGGGCGCTGCTGATCGTCATCTTCGCCACCTCCGGCGCGCTGGAGGCGATCGCCACCGCCCGCACCGCGGACTCGGTGCGCGGCCTGCTCGACCTGGCCCCCGCCACCGCCACGCGCGTGTTGGACGACGGCGGCGAGGAGAGCGTGCCCACCGAGGAACTGCACGTCGGCGACACGGTCCTGGCGCGGCCCGGTGAACGCATCGGTGCCGACGGGCGAGTGCTGGACGGGGCCAGCGAGGTCGACCAGGCCACCATCACCGGCGAGCCGCTGCCCGTCGCCAAGGAGGCTGGGGACGAGGTGTTCGCCGGCACCCTCAACGGCACCGGCGCGCTGCGGGTGAAGGTGGAGCGCGACCCGTCCGATTCGGTGATCGCCCGGATCGTCACCATGGTCGAGGAGGCCTCCGAGACCAAGGCGCCGACCCAGTTGTTCATCGAGAAGGTCGAACAGCGCTACTCGCTGGGCATGGTCGCGGCCACCGTGGCCCTGTTCGTGCTACCGCTGCTGTTCGGCGCCGCTCTGCAGTCCACGCTGCTGCGCGCGATGACGTTCATGATCGTCGCCTCCCCGTGTGCGGTAGTGCTGGCCACCATGCCACCGCTGCTCTCCGCGATCGCCAACGCCGGACGTCACGGTGTGCTGGTGAAGTCGGCCGTGGTCATGGAACGGCTCGGCCAGGTCAACGCGGTGGCACTGGACAAGACCGGCACCCTCACCGAGGGCACCCCCCGCGTCACCGACATCCGCCCGCTGACCGGTTTCGGTCTGGGCGAGCCCGGACTTCTGCAGCTGGCGGCGGCGGCCGAGCACCCCAGCGAGCACCCGCTGGCCCGCGCCATCGTGGACGCGGCCCGCACCCGTGGTCTGGACATTCCCCTGGTGGAGGACTTCACCTCCACTCCGGGCAGCCGCGTCAGCGCGACGGTGGCCGGCCGCCAGGTCTCGGTCGGTAGCCCCGGCCGTTTGCTGAACGACAACACTCACCCGGCCGCTGCGGTCGCGACCGCTTTGGAGGAGGAGGGCCGCACCGCTGTGCTGGTCACAGCTGACGGCACGCCGGTGGGTGTGCTGGGCATCGCCGACCGACTTCGCGGAGAGGCAGTCGCCACCACCGCCATGCTGGGCCGTCTGACCGGCACCGCCCCAGTGCTGGTCACCGGCGACAACCCGCGCGCCGCAGCCCGGCTTGCCGGCGAAGTCGGGATCACGGACGTGCGTGCAGGTCTGCTGCCACAGGACAAAGTCGCCGCAGTGCACGAGTTGGAGCAGTCCGGGCGGAAGGTGCTCGTGGTCGGTGACGGGGTCAATGACGCCCCCGCACTCGCCGCCGCCCACACTGGCATCGCGATGGGTCGCGCGGGATCCGACCTCGCGCTGGAGACCGCCGACGCTGTGGTCGTCCGTGACGAGCTCGCCACCATCCCCGCCGTGATCGCCCTGTCTCGCCGGGCCCGCCGTCTGGTGGTGCAGAACCTTCTCATCGCCGCGCTGTTCATCACCGGCCTGGTCATCTGGGACCTGGCCGGAACCCTGCCGCTCCCGCTAGGCGTCGCCGGACACGAGGGATCCACCGTCATCGTGGGCCTCAACGGTCTGCGACTGCTCGCAGCCGGGGCATGGCGCCGTGCTCATGCCGGGATGAATCAATGAGCCTACGTGCCGT
This sequence comes from Streptomyces sp. NPDC046900, assembly GCF_040644975.1. Lineage (NCBI taxonomy): Bacteria > Bacillati > Actinomycetota > Actinomycetes > Kitasatosporales > Streptomycetaceae > Streptomyces > Streptomyces sp. NPDC046900. The sequence goes on from NZ_JBEYXD010000065.1 coordinate 22,009, forward strand.
GACATACAGCTCCTGGGCAAGCGGCGGCAGCTGCTGTACAGCACCGCAGTACAGCAACCCCAGCAACCGAGCCCGCCCGGTAGCGCCTTCGAAGAGCCGCGCCAGGACCGGTATGACCGCCAACAGCCGCTCTGCATAGAGCTACGGATCAGAAGGTGCCCGTGCCCCATCCGTGCCCGTTCGTACGGGGAATCGCGGGGAACTGCGGTATCGAGCGGGCATGGCACAACGCAACGGCCCCTGACAGATTCGACTGGTCAGAGGCCGTTCACCTGCGCGGTGGGTGTGGGATTTGAACCCACGGTGACTCGCGCCACGACGGTTTTCAAGAGCGTTGCGGTTGCCTACCCCTGGGCTCGGTGACCTGCAGAGACGGCATGCGATGTACCGAGAGTGCTTCGGCTGGCCCACACATGGCCCGCAGACGCTCAAAATTCGATTCGTCTGGGGGACGTCCAACACGCTTTCCAACTCTGCAGGAGCCTGTTCGGAGCGGTACGTCGGCGTTCAGAACCCTGATGTCGCTGTGCTGTGACGTCTCGCTGAACGGTCCCGAACGACGGCGGATGAGACTGCGGTTGAGACTGTCGCGTGGGGCCTCTCGACTCTTGTGAGCTCCACGGATCCGGCGATCGGATCGTGTCTCATCGAGTGGTGTAGTCACTGGCCGAGCTGATTCAGTTCCGGCGGGGGAAGCGAAGTTTGACCGCTACACCATGAGAAGGGACGCCATCCGCGGTGCCAGGGAAGTCGCCGACTCACAAGGCCGTCCTGGCAAGCCTGGTCGAGGACTTCGGCGCGCACATGGAGGCTCTTGGAGAGTGATCCGTAGGCGTGTGAGACCCCAGGATCCGGCTGTCGCGTGCAAAGGCGTTTACGAACGCGTGTGCCATACATAAGATCCGTTCATCTTTTCAGGTCCTGCCGGGGGGACGCACGGCGAGATCGCATCTGATGTGGGGACAACTACATGCGTATTCGCGCCGCCGTGGCTGCCGTTTCCGGGGCCCTGGCACTTTCCGCGCTTGCCCTGCCCGCCGCCCAGGCCGACGAGATCCCGGGCGCCGCCCTGGCGCCGTTCTCCGGCAAGGCCCCGGCGGACGAGATCCAGGGTGACACGGCGATCACCAAGGTCGTCGTCAACGCGGGCAAGGACATCGTCCTCGGGACGACATCCAGCAAGACCATCACCGTGACGGTGACCGCCACCGACCCGTCGGACATCGCCGATGGGTACGCCATGCTCTGGCACGGCACCAGCTTGACCCAGGCCGGCATCGACGGCCTGCTCGCCCCGTCCGCGGAGAACGGGACCTGCACGGCCGTCTCCGCCACCACCTCGACCTGCAAAGTCAGCATCGTGGTCGACCCGCGGGTCGACCTGTACAAGAACGCCCTGGCCGGCACCTGGAAGGTGTGGGCCGCGGCCGCCGCCAACGACGGCGACTTCGTCGTCAAGGAGGCGTACTCCACCGCCAAGGTGAAGCGCGCCGCCAAGGTGACGGTCAACGCCTCTCCGGAGCCGGTGCGGAAGGGCGGGACCCTCACCGTCACGGGCAAGCTCTCCCGGGCCAACTGGGAGACCCACGACTACCGCGGCTACGCGGGGCAGTCCGTGCAGCTGCAGTTCCGCAAGAAGGGCGCCACCGCCTACACGACGGTCAGGACCGTCAAGAGCAGCAGCACCGGCACGCTGAAGACCACCATCACGGCCTCGGTCGACGGCTACTCGCGCTTCAGCTTCGCCGGCACCTCGACCACCGGTACGGCCGTGGCCGCCGGTGACTTCGTCGACGTGAGCTGACCGAAGGCACCTGCGGGCGCCGGGTCCCTCAGCGCGCGGCCCGGCACCTCGGCCGTCCTCTCGGCCTGGCGGCCGGCCGCCGTGGTTCGAGCCCGTCGTCATCCCCTCGATTTCGAAAGCAGCAGTCCCGTGATCTTGAAGAGCGCCGCGCGAGCCGCGGCCATCAGCACCGCAATACTCGCCGGCATGGTCACAGCCCCCGGTCAGGCAAGCGCCGACACCACCGGGCCCGTGGTCTCGGAGATCGGCAAGATCCGAACCGACACCGGGCTCGAGCTCACCGCCGACATCGACGCCCCGGCCGGCGTCACCTCCGTGACGGCCACCATCACCGCAGGCACGGCCAACGTGCCTGACACCTTCGTCAGCACGGTCACCGACTTCCACCTCGTCTCCGGCACCGCCACCTCCGGTGCCTGGCAGAGCAGCGGCGCACTGGGACTCGACATCTACGCCGGGTACCGGGTCGCCATCACTGCGCAGGACAGCCAGGGCACGGTCTCCCTTCCCGGCCGCGGCATGCTCGACTACCGCCCCACACCGGTCTTCCACGACACCGCCTACGAGCCCACGGCCCTCAGCTTCGAGCACCAGGACATCAACGTCACCGGCCGGCTGACCGAGTACGACCCGGCCAGCGGCGACACCGGAACCCCGTGGCAGACCACCGCCGCCACCGGCGTCTTCGTCACCTGGGACGGGCACACATCACCCCGCAACGCAACGGCAGCAGACGGCACCTTCGCCTTCACCGTCCACCCCGGCGACGTGCAGAACACCACCCTCCACGTCTTCGTCCCAGCCACAACGACGTACGCTCAGGGCCCGGACTCCGAGCCGATCACCTCGGTCGACTCCCCCGTACGCATCACCCTGGACCACACCGGCAGCACCGGCGCCCTGGTCGGCAGCACGCAGGTCATCAGCGGAACTGCAGAACGCCAGCAGGAGGACGGCACCTGGGTGCCGCTCGCCAACATCCCGCTCCCGATCCAAGACAACACGGGCACACGAGCCACCTGGGCGACCACCGATGCCACCGGGCGGTTCAGCCAGACCGTGACCGTCACCAACGACACCACGATCTGGACCGTCAGCGACACGCGGCCGTTCCTCACCCCTACCAGCGTCAGCTACACCGTCGCCAACCCCGTCGCGAAGGTGTCCCTGTACGCCAACAAGCCGGCCGTCGACGCCTACTCCCGCCTGCACATCTCCGGATACCTGACTGTCCCCGGCGTTTGGTGGCCGAGTGGCGGGCGGGTCTACATCCAGCAGTCCAACGACGGCCACACCGGCTGGACCAGCATCGGCTCCACCACGATCGACACCTCCGACAACGGCTTCGCCGCCTCCGTGCTCACCGTCACCAACCCCCACGGCTACTGGCGCTACTACTACCCCGGCGCCCCCGGCTTCACCGCCGCCTACAGCCCGGTCGTCCACGCCTTCCGCTATCAGACCGCCATCAGCGGCGGAAAGCCCAGCAGCACCCGGGTCGCCAAGGGCCACACCGTGACCATCAGCGGCACCCTCAAGCAGAACGGCTACGGCTACTGGACCCCCCTGCCCAAGGCCACCGTCCAGATCTTCTTCCGCCCCTCCGGCAGCAGCACCTGGCACCTGATCACCAGCGCCCACACCAGCAGCACCGGCTACTTCGCCGCTCACCCCACCATCACCCGCTCCGGCACCTGGCGCGTCGTGTACAAGACCCCCGACCAAGTCCACGTCAACGCCTACGGCCCCATGGTCCGGGTCACCGCAATCTGACGAACCAAGCGGTGCCGAACATCAGGCCACCGCGGCAGTCCCCGACCATGAAGTGGTGTAGCCGATCAAGCTGGCAAAAATGCAGTTCACAACCGGATTCGGGGCTACTGGGGCCGCTCTCGGACTGACACCCCGACAGCCCGTGACTTCGGCCCAAGCCGCCATTTCGATCCGCAGGCAGCTGAGCGCTGGCCAAGATCTCAAGCAGGATCGGCTACACCACTCGGCGGGACGCCATCCTGGAGCCGGGCTACCGCGATGACCAGGGAACACGCTTGTGCTGGCCAGCCGGGCGGACATCGACAAGATCGAAGCCATCCTCGTGGCGCGCGCGATGTTGGAGCTGGCCCAGGCCGGAGTCACGGACGAACCCGACCCACCCTTGCGTGGTCGCGTGTCGAAGAAGCCACCCAACGACGTCCATCGTCACCCCGAAGTCGTCCTCGTGGACGCACGCCGCACAGGGATCCTGCTCCGCCCCCTTGGCGTTGACGGCCTTCGCCCGCATCACGTTGACCACCAGGTACCCGACATCGCCGTCCCGTACGACGGCGTAGTCGCCGTCGTAGAGCCCGATCTTCTTCGGCGTCGGTGCGTTCGGCATCCCCTTGATGAGCCGCAGCAGCGACACCTCGCGGACCTTGCCCACGTCGGCGGGCAGCAGCTTGCGGAAGCCGGCGGCTCCCGTGCCGAACTCCCCGGTCGTCGGCGACGCCGCCACGTTCTCGCCGCGCCCGCCCGGCAGCACGCCGGAGCCGACGACGACGCCCCCGCGACCACGGCCGCGACGACGCCGGTGACGTGGATCACTAAAGATCTACGTGACGCACGCAACTGCGGCCTATGTCGTAGCTGTCTGACAGGGAGTGGGGCCCGTCCGGGCCGGGGAGCGAGAGAGCGGGGCAGGTCGTGGGAGGGCGCAGGGGTGGCATAGGGATCGCACTCGTCACGGTCGCGATGCTGGTGGGCGCCAGTGGCTGCGGCGGGGGCGGCGGTGACAAGGCGAGCGGGGGCGACGCAAAGGCGTCGGGAAAGGCGAGCGCGAGTGCCTCGCCGTCACCGACGAAGCCCGCCGGCCCGCCGATGCTGCTGGAGACGATCACCCCGCAGACGGGAACCACGGTCGGAGTGGCCATGCCGATCTCGGTGGTCTTCACGAACCCGGTGGCAGCGAAGGCACGGGCCACGGTCGAGAAGCACATGAAGGTGAGCGCCTCGCAGCCGGTGGCCGGCGCCTGGCACTGGATGGGCGACAGGCGCGCCGACTGGCGGCCGAAGACATACTGGCCCTCCGGCACGCAAGTGAAGATCGACGCTGACCTGAAGGGCGTCAGCAACGGCAACGGACGCCACGGCGTGCACGGCTACACACACACCTTCAAGATCGGCGACGACGTGCGCGCGGAGGTCTCGGTGACCGGCCACACCATGAAGGTGACCCGGAACGGCAAGGCGGTTCGAACCCTGTCCATCAATGCGGGCAGCGCCCAATATCCGACGTGGAACGGCACGATGGCCGTCATCGACAAGCAGGAGAAGGTCCACATGACCTCCTGCAGCGTTGGCATCAGCTGCGACAAGGGCAGCCCCGACTACTACGATCTGACGCTCCCCTGGGACGTCCACCTCACCCAGTCCGGCACGTATGTGCACTACTCGACCGGCGACCCCAATCCGGGTAGCGGCAGCGCCCGCGGCTCGCACGGCTGCGTCCATCTGTCCATGTCGGACGCCAAGTGGTTCTACGGTCAGGTCAAGCAGGGCGACCCGGTCACCATCACCGGCTCGCCCCGTGCCAAGGCCCCGGCCGACAACGGCTACGCCGACTTCAACCTGGGATGGGGCCAGTGGCTCGCCGGCAGCGCGTCCGGGGAGCAGACGACCGCGACGCTGTGACGCGCTGCGGCGGCGCTGTTCCCGCTGTCGCCACTCGTTCTACGGGAGGGCCCGCTGCCCGCCCGGGGCGGCGATCGGCGTCGGCCGGGCCGGGCTACCGGGTTATGCCCGCATCTTCTGAGCACTGGCTCCAGTCATTGGTGGGATGCCGGTGCTTTGCGGCTCCTGACGGCAGAAGATGACAGCAACAGAGCCGTACGCATAAGGACCTTGGCGGTAACAGGTGGACTGCCTTGAGCCCCTGGAGTAGGGACGCGGCAGCTCGCACGCGCGAGGGGATGAACCCCTAAAGCGGGTGTCGCAGGTTCGAATCCTGCCGGGGCACAGAGAGAAGGGCCGGCTCAGGAGGGGTTTCCCCCCGGGCCGGCCCTTCGGCGTTTCAGGGGTCGTGCCACAGGGGTGCCACTACGGGCCCGCAGCGTGAGCGGCGAAAGGGCAGGGACTGCCGCGCACAGGCCACTGGCTGGTGTGGCCCGTGCGCGGCTGACGCCGTCCCCCGCCGCCCCGGGGTCAGCCTGGGCTACGGCACGGAGTCGAGGCCGCCCTCCAGGGTGGTGCGAGTGATCAAGGGGCGGTCCCAGCGGGTGAGGATCTCGTTGGCGAGGTCCACGACCGGCAGAGGGTCGACATCTTCACCCACCTCGATGCCGGCGGCCGGCAGGCTACGCGGGACCGCGTCGGCGTCCAGGAGCATGCCCCGGCGCCCGTCCGAACCGTGACGGACATGGCCGCCGTTGTGGCGCCTCCGGTTCGTCAGGCGAACCAGATGATGCTGGCGCCCCCGGCCAGCAGGCAGTAGACGGCGAACGGGGTGAGGGTGCGGGTGGTGAAGTACCGGGACAGGAAGCGCACCGCGGTGTACGCGGCGATCGCGGCGGTGAAGAAGCCGACGATCACCTGGCCGTGGATGTGTGCGCCCGCCGGTCCCGCCAGGCTGGGCAGCTTGAGCACGCCCGCTGCAAGAATCACCGGTGTGGCCAGGAGGAACGAGAACTTGGCGGCGTCCTCGTGGTCAAGGCCGCGCAGCAGACCACCGACCATGGTGATGCCCGAGCGGCTGATCCCGGCCAACAGGGCCAGCGTCTGGAAGAGGCCGATCACGCCGGCCTCGCGATAGCTCAGGGCGTCCAGACTCCGGCTCCTCGCGCCTGCACGGACGTCGGCTTCCAGCGCCGCCCCGGGGCCCGCGCTTACCGCCCGAGCCGGGACTCCCGCCTGCCGCGCCTCGGAGCGGCGCCGCAACCGCTCACCGACCAGCAGGATCAGCCCGTTGACCGTGAGGAACACCGCGGCTGCCAGCGGCTTGGCGAACAGGGTACGGAAGGTGTGCTCGAGGGCCAGTCCAGTGATGCCCACCGGAATGGTGGCCACGACGAGCAGCCAGGCGAGGCGCTCCGTGGAAGTGGCGACCTGGCGAGTGCGCACGGTGGTGATGAAGGCGCGAATGATGCGAGCCCAGTCCTTGCGGTAGAAGAACAGCAGGGACGCGGCCGTCGCCACGTGCAGGGCGACGATGAAGGCGAGATACGGGGAGCCTTCCGAGTTGCCGGTGGCGTTCTCGGTGACCAGGTGCTGCCAGGAGCCGCCGATCCAGGCGGGCACCAGCACCGAATGGCCGAGGCTGGAGACCGGGAAGAGCTCTGTCCCGCCTTGCAGGGCTCCAATGACGACAGCCTGGAGATAGGACAATTCGGTCACGAAGGCTCCTCGCCAAACATCGGGGGGAGGGCCGGGCGACAGGACGCCGGGAGCGGCGCACGCCCGGAGCGGGGCTACTTTTACACTGGTGTAGAAGCTCTACACGAATGTAGGAGATGAGGAGATGGGCCGCAAGCCTGCAGGTGAGGACCCGCATCCTCGACACGTGCCGGGCTCACGGTCGGCAGGTCGGTCCCCTGCGCGAACACGGACACCGAGCGCAGTGAAGTAAGGAAGAGCCACGTGCTGGTCAGCAGGGCAGGCGAAGGGTGACAGCCGCTCCATGCCCCACGTTGTCGGCATGGGCGGTGCCGCCGTGAGCGGTGGCCATCGCGTGCACGAAGGCCAGTCCCAGGCCGGATCCGTCACTGGTGCGGCTGGCCTCGGCGCGGGCGAAGCGGTCGAACGCCCTAGGCAGGAACTCCGGCGGAAAGCCCGGGCCTTCGTCCGTGATGCACACACTCAGTACGCCCTCGTGGACGGTCGCTGCGACGCGGACGCTGCCGTGCCCGTGCCGCAGTGCGTTGTCGACGAGGTTGCTGACGGCCGGCCGCAGCCACCGGGAGTCGACGTCGACGACCACGTCGGTGGAGTCGACCGTCAGGTCACGCCCGGCCCGCTTGGCGGTACGTCGATGCGGGGTGACGGCGGCGTCGATGAGGTTCGCGAGGGACGTGGGAGCGCGCGTGACGTGGCCGGTGCTACCGAGTTCCTCCAGGCCCAGCAGCGCGTTGGAGAGGTCGATCAGGCGCTGGACTTCGGCGTCCACGGAGCGCAGGGTCTCGGTGAGTTCTCCGGCGGAGCGGGGGCGGTGCAGGGCGAAGTCGAGTTCGGCGCGCATCAGGGTGAGCGGGGTCCGCAGTTCGTGGCTGGCGTCCGCGACGAACCGGCGCTCGCGCTCAGCAGACGCCTGAAGGCGGTCGAGCATGTGGTTGAGAGTGTGGCCGAGGCGGGTGATCTCGTCGTCCCGGTCGGCGGGCACGTCCAGGCGCAGGTTCTGAGTGCCGTCGGCAAGGGTGGCGGCACCGCTGCGGTAGCGCTCGACAGGACGCAGAGCGGCGCGGGCGGTGCGGTAGCCGACGTAGGACGCAGCGATGAGGGTCAGGCTGGAGGCGATGGCCAGTTGGGCGAGGAGTTCGCGCAGCGCTTCGTCGCGGTGGCCGCGTCGTACGGCGGCGATCACGATCCGCCTTTGGCCACCGGCCATGACGTAATGGGCTTGCAGGCGCAGGGTGTCCGAGGTGATCGGCAGCAGGGAGCCGACCTCATGCCGGACTGTGGCTCCGCGCGCGACGGAGTCCACTTCGTCCGGAGTGAGCAGGATCTGGTGGCGGATGGCGGCGCTGGAGTCCAGCACCCGGCCGTGCGCGTCGAGGACCTGCTGGAGACTGCCCCTGGGGCCGGACGGCAGCTGCGCTCGGTCGCGTACGGCGTGGTCGAGGCTGCGCTGGTAGGTGGTTAGATCGTCGTTCAGCTGCTGGTCCAGGGCGGTTTTGACCCGCCAGTAGACGAAGGCCGCCGCGCCCGTCAGGACCAGCGACATGGCGATGGCCACGGCCAGCACGAGACGCGTGACCACAGGCAGCCGCCCAAAGCGCGGGAGCAGTCGGCCCGGCAGGGTCATGGAGCCGTCTCCAGCCGGTAGCCGCGCCCCCGCAGTGTCGTGATGGTTGTACGGTCGAAGGCCCGGTCGACCTTGGCGCGCACCTTGGAGACGTGCACGTCAATGGCGTTGCTGCGCAGGTCCGCCTCGCCGTCCCACGCCTCCTCCAGCAGCCGTAGCCGCGACACCACGCACCCGGCGTTCTCCATCAGCACACGCAGCACGGCGAACTCCCGCCGCGACAGTTCCAACTCGGTGTCCGCGCGCCAGGCGCGCTGCCGCTCGGGATCAAGAACGAGGTCGCCGACCTGGAGCCGGCCGGCCGGATCGGGGCGGCGCCGGGATATCGCGCGCAACCTGGCCAGCAGTTCCTCCATGGCGAACGGCTTCACGACGTAGTCGTCAGCACCGGCGTCCAGCCCGGCCACCCGCTCGTTGATCGCACCGCGCGCGGTGAGCAGAATCACGGGCACGTCGATGCCCTCGGCACGCAGTGCCCGGCACACCTCCACGCCGTCCATGCCGGGCAGCATCACGTCCAGCAGTACGGCGTCCAGCCGGGGGTCGCGAGCGGCGGCCAGCCCGGAGGGGCCGTCATAGCGGCCCTCGGCGGTGTGTCCGGACTCGGTCAGGTAGCGGACGACCAGATCGGTCAGGCGGGTCTCGTCGTCGACGACCAGGCAGTGCATACCGTGCAGACTAGCCAGGCATCGGCTATGGCCCAGTCACTGGGAAACCTCCATGGTCTGGGTCGGCGGAACGACTTTGGACTGGAGCGGCTCCGGCGCGAGTGATCACGGCCCCGTAAGCCCCTTCCATCAGCGCTGACATCAGGCTTCATGGTTGCTTCATGCGCCGTCCTTATGGTTCGCGCTCATGAGCGAAGTGCTGGCGGTCAATGCCGCCGACCTCACCAAGACATACGGCACATTGACTGCGCTGGACCGGATCTCCATCAAGGTTGCCGAAGGCGAGGTCTACGGTCTTCTCGGCCCCAACGGCGCAGGCAAGACGACGTTCCTGCGGATGCTGTTCGGACTCATCCGCCCAGACAGCGGCACCTTGGAAGTCTTCGGCCGCTCGTGGGACAAGCATGGTGTCGCAGTGCTCGAGGGAGTGGCCGGCTTCATCGAGAGCCCGAAGTTCTATCCCGGCCTCAGCGGCCGGCGGAACCTGCAACTCCTCGCCGGATTCGACGGTGGGGTCGCACCCGACCGTATCGACGAAGTCCTCGACATCGTCGATCTCACCGACCGGCAGCGCGACAAGGTGGGCGGCTACTCCTTCGGCATGCGCCAGCGCTTGGGCGTCGCCGCGTCCCTGGTGCGCGACCCGAGACTCCTCATCTTCGACGAACCCGCCAACGGGCTGGACCCGGCCGGCATCCGTGACATGCGCGCCCTGGTCAAACGCCTCGCCTCGAGTGGCCTGACGGTGCTGCTCAGCAGCCATGACATGGGCGAAGTCGAGCAGATCTGCGACGACGTCACGATCATGCGCACCGGGACGGTCGCGTACCACGGGTCGATCGCCGCCCTACGCGAGCAGGCCCCCGCGCAGGCCCATCGCATTACCACCACTGACGACGCCGCCACCGAGAAACTCGTCCGCGCGCGCGGACTCGAGGTCGGTCACACCGGCGACGGCCTCGCCGTCCACGGATCGCACGGGGACATCGACGCTCTGATCACCGACATCGTCGGAGCCGGCATCGCCCTGCGCGGACTGGGTCTCGACAAGACGCCCCTGGAATCGCTGTTCTTCATGCTCACCGAGCCCACGCCAGATGCACCCACCCCCGAGATCGACACCCCAGTGACCAGCGGAGCGCACCGATGACCACGACCACCACCGGGGTTCCCCGCACTCCGACCACGACCGCTTCCGCAGCGCCTGGGCGCACCACCCGGCGCCCCGGCACCGGGACCGTCCTGCGTTGGGAGGTCGCCAAGCTCGTCGCACAGGCCCGCAGCCGCTACGCGCTGCTCGTCTGCCTCATCGCGCCGATCGCCATCGTGCTCGTTTTCAACGGACAGCAGCAGTCGCCCAGCGACACGATCTACGGTCGGCAGATCCACACCAGCGGATACGCAGCGCCGCTGTTCATCCTCGCCTTCGGCTCTCAGTGGATCTTCCCGATGCTGGCAGCCCTCGTGGCCGGCGACATCTTCGCCAACGAGGACCAGCACGGCACCTGGAAGACCATCCTGACCCGGTCGGTCACCCGCAGCCAGATCTTTTGGGCGAAGACGCTCACCGCGACCCTGTTCACCGTCGTCTCGCTGGCCGTTCTGGAAGCGAGCACCATCGGCTCCAGCCTGCTGATCATCGGCACACAGCCCCTGGTCGGGCTCGGAGGCCAGCTCATTCCCTCCGGCACGGCACTTCCGCTGGTCATCGCCTCCTGGGCAACTGCCCTGGCGCCGCAGATCGGGTTCACCGCCCTGGCCATCCTGTTGTCGGTCAAGACGCGCAACCCCGCTGCGGGAGTCGCCGTGCCGGTCGCCCTCGGACTGGTCATGCAGCTGATCGGCACCCTCGGCGGCATCGACCTCACTCGCCGGTTCCTGCTGACCACACCGATGGATTCGTGGCACGGACTGCTCGCCGAGCACCCCTTCTACGGCCCGCTCACATTCGGACTGGCGGTCAGCGCCGCCTGGACCGCCATCTGTCTGGCGGGCGCCTACATCTCGCTGCGCCGCCGCGACATCACCGGAGGCTGAACCGTGATCCGCACCCGCCTTGTCACCCGTGGTCTGATCGTCGCTGCGGCGATCGCCGCCGTGGCCGTGTCCACCGCCTTCAGCACGCCCGACGTCACCAAGGCGCGCGTGGAGCGAGCACTGGCCCCGACGTTTGCGAACCTGTACGTCCAGCAGGCAGCCATCCTCGGGATCCCCGGCATCACCGTCGCTGGAATCGACGCCTCAGCAGACTGTGACCGCGGCGGCCCAAAGGTCGCCGATGTCGGCTCTGGAACCGACTGGATCTGCATGGTCACCTTCCACGACGACGCCCACCACGTGCAGACCGGGAAGTTCGAACTGCATATCAGGGCCGACTCCACCTACGTCGCCGGTGGGCCCTCCAAGCTCATCGGCATGGCGACCATCACCGACAAGAAGTCCGGGAAGGACGTCCCCAACCCGGTGTTCGAGTTCGACGGCACACTCGACCCGGACCACCCGTAGCGCGCAGCGGAGCGGGCGCCTTGAACCAGCAGAAAAAGTTGTAACCCAGTCAGGCGCGTGGGGCTGCCCCACGCGCCCGATGCTTGCTCAGGGGCCGTTCACGTGCGCGGTGGGTGTGGGATTTGAACCCACGGTGGCTTTGGCCACGACGGTTTCAAGATCGCGGACCTGTTTGACTCAGCCCACGCCGTCCTCGTGGTCGCCGACAGGCAGAGGCGATCAGTCGAGCCACACGAGCATGGCGTCATCCGCCGCCGCGGCAGCCTGGAAGAACTGCGTCAGGCCGTCGTACCAGTGACGCCCCCACTCAAGCGCTCCAGGCTCAGCCCATCCGAGGGGATACGCCCCAGCCAGGGGATACACATCTGCCTTGGTCAGGTCGGCCGGATTCACGCCGCTCACGAGCTGGTCATACGTGGTGGCACGCAGCGCCCGCGCTGCAAGACGCACCCGCTCCGAGCGCAGGTACCTCGGCGGCCCGTAACCCCAGTCCTCATCCTCGGCAAACAACTCCTCACCATGGATGACGTCCACCGGGAAGTCGGCACGCGTCAAGAGGAAACCCAGCATGTCCCAGGTCTTGGACGTGCTGAAATGACGCGCTTCTGTCGGCGCAGGTTCTGACTCCTCCTCGGCGTCCTGGACCTCTTCGGCGAAATCCAGCGCCCAGTCAGGGTCCTGAATCGCCCGGTCGAGCTCAGCAGCCGTAACGCGCAGGTACTCACCGATCATGCTCATGGCCGGAGACTAGACGAGGCCTCTGACAGCGGTGGGCGGGCAGACCGTCTCAGTTTCCGTCTCATTCAGCCCCGTTCAGCAGTGTTCATCTGAACCGCCGTGCCGGTTCCCACCTGGTCGCGAGCCGCCCACAAACCCAGGTGAACGCCCCTGCACACCCCACCACCCCACCACCACAGTTGGAAAGCGTGCGGGTAGGAAAGCCCAAAGCACTCAACGGGCTTGACATGGTCCAGTCGTCGTGTAGTGATCCACACATCGTGATCCTTTGGGGGGATGATGTGTCGTACATAACCGTGACGCTCGCCGGCGCCGACTCGCCGGGTGAGCATCTCCAACTGGCGGTCTTCACGGCAGCGGCCGCAGTCGTCTTCATGTGGATGGGGCGCAGGCAGCGCCGCACGGGGCGGAGCTTGATCGTCCCTGACAAGACGGTCAGAATCGCCGATCGGCTGGTCCCACCGCCGCCTCTGAGCCGCGGACACCGAACCGCCGGGTGCGCGTGGATAGTCTTCGGGAGCATCTTCGTCCTGCCGGCAGTGTTCAACATCGTGGCGGCGATCCACGGACTCATCCGCTAAACCTGCGGCGGCTTTGCCCGTTGCGTTGGGATATAGCCGCACCACAACCGCACCAGGTCGAGCGGGGGACGCCGGGGAATCACGGTGAAAGCTGCCCAGCCCAACGAGGCCACGGACAGGACGTTCGCCCAGACAAGCGCCTGAACTGCCGATAAACGCTCGCAGCTTCCCAAGCTGATGGCTCGGTGCCGGCCTTGACTCGATCGGTGGGCGCTGATCGGCTTGGCCCATGGCCGTGGACCCCAGCGAGTACGACAAGGCAATGCCGATCGTGGCAGCCCACCTCGCAAAGATCGAGCGGGCGGTCAGCCGGACCCGCGCCTCACATGCGGGACAGCCGTTCGCAGCGGTCCATCAGGCATTGGCCGAAGCACTGCGAGACGAGGGCGCCGAACGCGTCGTGCCCCAGGTCGTTGAGGAGTTGGCGCGCCAGATCTCTGGGGCAGTTACCGGCCCCTCAGGAGCTGCGGGATGAGTGTCTAACTGCGTGACAACGCCCGCGCACAGCGGTGGACAACCACGGATTCCCATGGAGGCGGTCGTCGTAGGGGAGTACCCCTCGCCTCCGGTCGGGGTGCAGTTCGGGCCCTGCTCAGGGGCGGTGACGGCTTCGTCTTTGAGGACTTCGGCGCGGGTGTTGCAGCCGCCGTGGTCGGCGTCGGTCCCGTGCTTGAACTTCGTGCGTTCGTAGCCGGTGCGGTTCTCCTCCCGTACGGGGAGCGCGGCCAGGGCGTCGTGGACGGGCAGGGTCACCGTCTGCCCCGGCGCCCGCACCGGTTGGCGCGGGAGGGAAGCGGCGCCCGGGCCGGGGCATGCCCCGGGGCGGGCGGATTCGTTCTCCGCCCGCCCCGGGTCCGGCGTCGGTCCGGCGCACCCGCGCTACGCGTTCCTGACGCGCGGGAACGACCGGCGTCCGAGGCCGGCGCATGCCTCCTGCCGTCAGGTCTCCTGGACCAGGTACCTGACACTGTCGACGACGAACTCGCCGTACCGCAGGGCCGATCCGATGGCCTCCAGCCTTGTGTACTGCTCGGAGGACAGCGAGGCTTCGGGGGCGCATCTGATAGCCCTCAGCAGCACCCGGAACGCCACGTCCGGGGTGCAGTGGCGCGCGCAGTCGGTGAGTGTCGACCGCACTTCACCCGTGAGGAACCAGGCGCCCTCGATCTCGGCGACGACCGCGTCAAGGCAGGCGGTGCCGTCCTCGGCGTCCGCCCCCGTGAGCGCGTATACATCCGCGTTCGCCGACAGCCGGGCGTCACACAGGCCGACGACCGTGCGCGTCCACTCGGCTCCGCCTCCCAGACGTTCGAAGCCCGGCATGTACTGCGCCCCGGCGTCCCACAGCACCTCCAGCGTCGGGGAGGGAAGGCCGCCGAGAACCCGTGCGTCACGGCGCACGGCCAGTGCCCCCTCATCGACCGACTCCGCGAGGTGTTTGGCGACGACGTCGGCAGCCGTGGCCCCGTCGTGGATCCAGTCCTGATGGAAGGAAGCCATGACCCTCGACACACCGAAGTCGAACAGCGTAAAGCGTGGCATCGTGCCTCACCTTCTCACTTCGGGTAACACGTCTGCACGTAAAAGCCGGCCTTGTGCCCCTTGGCGCGCACGAGCTTGATGTAGTACCCGTTGCCCGCCACCTTCATAGACCCGTCCGGGTAGTAGACCTTGCCGAGCGAGTTCTTCGCCCCGAAGAAGCCCTCGAAGTCCAGGTCCGGGTCCCTGGTCTTCGAGAGCCAGGTCTTGATCCGGTTCGCGTTGTTGGCCAGTGCGTAGTCGACGACCTGCTGGGCGGTCTGCTGGTCGACGAACAGGCTGTTGGGCGTGGTGCGCCCGTACTGCGCCGTCTTCGCGATGGCCAGTTCCTTGGCCCTCTCCGCGCTGACGATCCCGGCCGTGTGCTCGTCGAGTGTGTGGGCCTACCCGGAGAACTTCTGGCCGTCGGCCACGAGGTCGTTGCAGTTGTGGACCAGGACCGGGCTGTCACCCGCCACGGCGTAGAAGGTGTGCAGGCCGGAGACGGTCAGGTCGTACACCGTTTGCGGCGTCGCCTCGTGCCGGTCGGTCACCGCTGCCACGATGCGCACGCCGCCCGGCGTACGCAGGGCGTCCCCGGGGCGAAGGGCGACGGCCAGGGTCCAGCCGCGGCCGGACACGAAGATCCGGTGTCCGGGGGTGCTGGTGAGGCGCCCGTCGTCGGTCAACGTCACCTCGACCAGGTCGTCGGCGCCGTGCCGGAAGGTACGGGTGACGGGCTCGCCCTGCGTGCGTCCGGTCTCCGGGTCGGAGGTCAGAAGCAGTTCGCCGGTCCGCACGTCTCGCAGCGCCTTGCGGCTGCCGTCGGCCAGGACCACTTCGGTGGTGCCGGGGAAGCTGTTGACCCGACAGGCGGTCACAACCTCTTCGTAGATCTCCACCTCCCTCTCGATCGCGGCGACCGCCGCCGCGTCGAGGCCCTCGATCGCCTTGAGCGCCTTGAGGGCGCCCCGGACACCGATGCCGGTGGCGAACGCGGCGTCCACGGCGCGCAGCGCGTCCGCGATGGGCCGGATGGCCTTTCCCGCGAACAGGGAGGCCACGTCCACGGCCGCCGAGGCGCATCCGCCCCAGCTTCCACTCTCTCCGCCGGGGGTGAGCTTCTGGGCGCACTTGATCCAGTTGCCGAAGAGGATGTCGACCGGGTCGATGTTGCTCTGGTACTCCTCGATCGTGATGGTGTGCGTGACCGTCTGGGACAGTTCCTTGGTCCGGATCTGGCCAATGTAGTCCGTGGCCTTGGAGGGGCAGGCGAACTTCTGCGGGTCCAGATCCTGCGCGGTGCACAGGTACAGGTCGAGGACCGCCACGTACCGGATCTTCTCGGTGATGGTGCAGTCGCCCTTGTAGAAGAGCTTGTCGATCCAGCCGTCGCAGCCGTCCGTCTTGTTGACGGCTTCCGGGTCGCCGACCTTCTCGATGTGGTCGATGACGTAGAACACGTTGCCGATCGAGCCGCCGTTGCCGTCGGGGACGGTGCCGGTGTCGATCTGCTCGGCCTTTGCCGCCTTCTCGGCTCTGTCAGCCGCTTCCTGGGCTTCCTTGGCGTAAGTGGCGGCATCCTTGGCGGCTTGTTCGGCTTCGGTGGCCACGGCGTCAGCGCGGTCGGCTGCCGCTCGGGCGTCCTTGGCGTCCTGTTCGGCCTGGGCGGCGGCTGAGCGGACTGCTTCGGCGTCGAGTTCGGCAGAGTCGGCGGAGTCGCGGGCGTCCTTGAGGTAGCCCTCGGCGGTGACGGCTGCCTTGTCGGCGGCTGCCGCGTCTTCGGTCGCCTGCTTGTCGTATTCGATGGTGTCCCCGGAGTCCAGGGAGTCGGCGTAGGCGGTCTTGGCGTCGGCCTTGGCGGCGGGCCGCGTCGGCCTTCTGCTCGGCGTCCCACACGTCGTCCCGCATGGACTTGGCGTGGTCCTTCGCCGTAACCGCGTCATCGCGCTTGCTCTCGGCGGTCTTCTCCGCGGCCTCGGCCTTGTCCTTGGCGTCCTTGGCCTTGGTCGCCTCGGACTCGGCGTTCTTGCGGTGCTGGGCGGCCTCGGCCTGCTTGGCGGCTGCCTTCTCTTTCTCCGCCTTGGCCGTCTTTTGGGGCGTGCTCGGCGCCGGGGTGGCCGCAGTTGCTGCGTGCGCGGTCTGCTGTGCGGGGCCGATCCTCGCCGTGCTCGGCAGCGTCGGTGCCGCCTCCGCGATTGGTGCCCCGTGGGTGCCCGCCCTCGCCGTACTGGCCGTGGCCGCCGTGGCCGGGATTCTGGTCGTACGCAGGCGCCGCCGTTCAGCAGCCTGCCGCACGCCTCCGGTGCGCGTCGATCTCGGCATGCCCAGTCTTGGCCAGCCGGACGAAGACAACACGCCGACGGATTGACTCAGCGCACGCCCCATGCCTGGGGCACAAGATGACCTGTGAGATGGACGAGCGGCTGTCACGAGGGCGGGCCGCTACGTAGTAGTAGGGAGCGGACGGGGTGCCTGAGCAGGGACCGCAGGGCCTGGTCGAGCGGATGGAACACCACCAGGTCGCGATCTACCTTGCGGCGATGGCCGCCGGGGGTCTGCTGGGCTGGCTGGCCCCGAGTGCCGGCCCCGGGCTTGAGCACGCTATTAGCCCCGTGCTGTCCGCTCTGCTGTTCGTCACCTTCCTCCACGTGCCCGCCGCCGAGTTGTTCCGGTCCCTACGCGACGGCCGGTTCCTCACCGCTGCCCTGGCACCAACGCCGTCCGCCACAGCACCGGCCCGATCGGACTGCGTCTGATCCACCACCAAGCCCTGACCTGCGAAGTGTTCGCCCCCGACGCCAACTCCCCACATCTGCGCCACGCGCGCGCCATCGACGAAAACGGCCGCGGCCTCTTCTAGGCCGCGAAACCCACCCGCGCCCATGTCCGGTCCTCCGTCAGGTACTTGTCCACCTTCAGGCCCACCTCCGCGAGCGCCCCCTCGAACTGCTTCTTCGTCAGCGGCCGGGACAGGAACGTTTGTGTCCATGTGGCATCAGGGAACTCGTACTCCGCATATATGGAGTCCACCCCATCGCCGGATGGCTCGGCCGACACGATCCGCACCGTGAACCCGCTGGGCTCGACACGCTCACGCGGCAGGTTCGTATGCCAGTCCTCACCCTCTCGCTGGATCAGCACGCAGCCGCCCGTCGCGAGATGCCGGACGCAGGTGCGCAGCAGCGCCCGCCGCACTTCAGCGTCTCCGGCGTGCACAAGGAACGACGCGAGCATCACCACGTCGAATGTCTGGCCCAGGTCAAGGTCCTCGATCGGGCTGCATATCGTGCGCGCCCCGCGGACTCGGCTGAGCATCTCTGGGGACTCGTCCACGGCGGTGACCGTAAAACCCAGCTCCAGGAGCGGGTGGGTCACGCGCCCCACGCCACAGCCCAGCTCCAGGACGTGCGCACCCGCCGGCACGGCCGCGGCGACAATGTCCGGCTCGGCCCCGACCGGCAGCCGCGAGTACAGCTCGACCGCGCAGCCGTCCGGGGTGATCACCCCGGGCCCGGTCCCCTGATGTCCCGCTCGCCTACTGAGCCCCATGCCTGTCCAACGGGCCGGGCCAGACGCCCGTTCCCCTACCCCGCCGGTTTCCTCGTGGCACCTACCGCGGGAAGCAGCCCCGGGGGGTCCGTCCTCCGGGAGAACGACGCCTGCAAGCGACCGGCCGGGACTCAATGCGCTGGAGCCGGACTGGCCTGAGTGTCCAACTGCGTGACGACGCCGACACACACCGGCGAACAAGCACGGACGGCTGCGGACCATCGGGGCAAGTGAGAGACATGCCGGCCCGAGGTCCAGCGCCCAGCGAAGTTCGTTCGGGACGAAGAGGTCGCCATCGAAAGAGGGCCCCTCCAGGCGGCCCGCTTGATGCGTGCATCCTGGCGGCATGAGGCATCCCGGCGGCGCGTACGTGAAGGTGCACTTCCGGCTTGAGATAGAGGCCGACTGGCCCCGGCCTCGGTGGAAAGCCTGTGGGTCATCGACCAGGGTGACGGCACTGTGCAGCTCGACAAAATCCCCTGGTTCGTCCGAGGCATCGCCTGCGGGGACATCGTGGCCACGGAGCCCGACGAGGAAGGCGTGCGATGGGCCGGCGGGGTGGCTCGGCGTTCGGAGAACTGCACCATCCGCCCCATCGTGTTCCGTGACGGCGGCTCAGGAGCTGCGCGGCAGAGCGTGATCAACGCGTTTCAGGTACTCGGCGTCGACGGCGAGGGCAGAGAGCGGTTCGGCACGACTTCGGAGGTGGCGAGCCACCTCTCTCCCAGGTCCGTCTCATGGCTTCCGTTCGGCTGCATGGTTCGGTTCCTCCTTCTCAGTGCAGTTGCTCGGCCAGTCCGACGATGATGCCCTCCGGGCCGCGGAGGTAGCAGAGCAGACAGCTGTCCTCGAACCGGGCGATCTCGCCGACGAGTTCGGCGCCGTGAGGGCGCAGGCGGGCAACGGTGCCCTCGATGTCGTCGACGGCGAACATGACGCGGTGCGTGCCCAGAATGTTGTGCGGCCGGTTGCGCGGTCCGGCGCTGATCACCGCGGGGCTGCGGTACTTCGCCAGCTCGAGCCGGCCGTGCCCGTCCGGGGTCCGGACCATCGCGATGTCACAGCGGACGCCGTCGAGTCCGGTGCACTGGTCGGCGAAGAGGCCCTCGACCTCCGCCCTGCCCTCCAGCTCCATACCGAGTTCCAGGAAGAACGCGATGGCGGCCTCCATGTCCTCGACGACGATGCCGACGTTGTCCATCCGCTGAATCGCCATGCTGGTCTCTCCTTCTTCCTGGTGCGGTCGGTGGTGGCCGCTGATGTCCCTGGGACGGAGCCAGTGGCACGTTCTCGACATCCCCAGACCGCCGAACTCCGAAAAATCTGTTGCGATCAGCTGACAGTGCCCAAGGCCTCTGCAAGGCAGATGTCCTGATCAAGCGAGAGGCCGAAGCCCCCCATACGCGGACTCCAGTTGCCCATGCAGCGCAGAACTCGACTGGGGCGGGGAGTTGCATTCCCACCGCTGAGAGGGGAAGCGTCAGGCTCATGGAAGTACCAGGGAGGAGCTCCCCAGAAAGGGTGGTCCAGCAACGCCTCCGCGAGAACCGTGCGTGTCTGCGGCGGAGCGCCAATGGCGTCCAGGGCACTCTCGACGACTTCGACGGCATCCGGGGGTAGTGCCTCGTCGCCGAGAACGGGCAATAGGAGAAGCAGGCGAGCGCGCGAGGCGGTGACCCCGGGGCCCGTACCTGGATTCTGAGCGATGTGGACCAGTTCGCGCCAGGCGAGACCGGGGCCGGCGAAGTGGCCCTCGATGCTGCCGAGCGACCGTGGTCGGTCCCAACTGGGGTGGGTCAAGTAGTAGTCGACCCCGCAGTCCTCGGGGAAGTTGCGATAGAGGATCAGAATCGTGTGTCCGCGCTGCAAGGGCAGCCGGAGGACCGGCCAGGCAGCCGGGTCAGTGAGAGTCCCGTAGGCCTCCTCGGTGTCCGCGCCGTCGACACCGAACCATCCGGGCTCAGGATCCACGTCCTCCCCTTCGGCAAGCCACAACAGGTGCGCGGGCCAGAAACCGGGAAGGCCGAGCCATTCCTCACTGACCGCAAGAGGGTCGTCCTCATATCCAGGGATCACCACGGCACCATCCTGACACCTCACTACCTGCCTCCTGGGATGAGTGTCCAACTGCGCGACAACGCCGACGAACAGCGGCGAACAACCGCGGACGCCTGCGGACCGCCGCCGCAGCAGGTGAGGGACATACCAGCGCAAGGTCAAGCGCGCAGCGAAGTTCGTTCGGGACGAAGAGGTCGTGTCAGACGCGTGCCAGGTCCTGCGTGCCTGTGCAGG
The DNA here is from genome assembly GCF_040644975.1 of Streptomyces sp. NPDC046900. Classification (NCBI taxonomy): domain Bacteria; kingdom Bacillati; phylum Actinomycetota; class Actinomycetes; order Kitasatosporales; family Streptomycetaceae; genus Streptomyces; species Streptomyces sp. NPDC046900. The sequence continues at coordinate 42,658 of NZ_JBEYXD010000065.1, forward strand.
TCATCGGCGGCCGAGACGACCACGTGGTGCCGGTTGAGAACGCCGAGTACCTGCACCGGCACCTGCCCAACAGCAGGCTCGACATCGTCGACGTCGGCCACTACGCGCCGCGTCCGCGACCTCATGGTTGAACTCGGAGCGCAGACCCGCTTCCAGGCGGGGCTGCAGGCCGCTCGCCGGGGCTGGCTGTAGGCGCTCGCCTGACGTAGTCGGCGTCGTCGTCACTGTTCCATGCGGACGCTGTCGGCTCGGGCCTGAATCCTGCCGGGGGCACCAGCCAAAAGGCCCTGGACCGATCACGGTCCGGGGCCTTTGACGGCCAACCGGGCTGCTGTTCCTCGTCACGAAGACATAGCCGTCCTCCGACCGGGCGACGCCCGTGCGCGCCAGGGGTGCCGGCGCAGCGGTGCGATGCACAGGGCGGGCATCGGAACGGCACCCGGTTGTTCATGTCCACGTCCGACCAGCGCAGGCTCACCATCCGCCGGCTTCCTTCGGCCGCCGGGTCTGCGCGGCGGCCGAAGCGGTGCGTGGGGAGCGGTCAGAGGGCCGGGACGTCCGGGAGTCCGAACATCGAGGGGTTGCTGCGGATCTTCTCGCGCAGGTCCACCGGTGTCGTGTCCGGCTCGGTGGTCCAGGCGTAGATCGGCTCGGCGAGCTCCGGGTTGACGAAGTACATCAGCGCGGTGCGGTTGGTCATGTGCAGGTTGCGCACCTGGTGGTAGAGCGCCGGGATCCGGCCGCCGGTCAGGTCGGCGAAGACCGAGCCCGGCATCAGGAGCACCTCGTCGGCCGCGGTCTGCATCGGGCAGGCCTCGCCGTTCAGCCACAGTTCCAGGCCGGGTGCGGTGGTGTGAATCACCGTGACCAGGTGGCCGTCCTCGTGCTTGTCCTGCAGCAGGTCGCGGTCGGAGTCCGCCGTCGCGTAGTTGTTGAGCTGCATGTAGGAGGCCGCCTCGAACGGCAGCGCCTTGTGACCGCCGAGTTGTGCGGCCACCTCGCCGACGGTGTCCGCGACGAACGCGGCCAGGTACGCACGCCAGGCCAGCAGTGCCTCGGTCAGCTCCGCTATCCCGGCGGAGTTCGGGATCAGGTCGAGCCGGTCGTGCCAGAGGGTGAAGCAGTCGTTGAGGTCCGGGCGCTCCGCGCTGACCGAGAACTCGCGGCCCAGCGGGCGGTAGCCGAAGTTGAAGTCCGCGGCGGCGTAACGCTCCTTCTCGACGACCGGTCGGCCGAAGAACTGCCGGCTCTCGCCGAGTACTCGGTGCAACAGGGGTTCTCCGCCGTCGCGGAGGGTGATTCGGGCGTAGCCGTCGCGCAGCAGATCGCCGGCAGCTTGCGTGGCAGTGGTGAGCATGGTGCTTCTCTATCTGTCTCTGGGTGCCTGAGCGGGCATCGGGGAATCGACGGAACGTCACTGGGGCAGCCACCGACGGCCGAGGCCTGCGGATCGCGACACGTCCGTGCCGTCACGGCGGCAAGCCGGCGAGCACTCGCACGGCGGGCCATGGCGACGAAGGCACCGGCAACCCCGCACGGCGTCACGGGCAGGGGTGAGGGCACGCCCGGTGCAGTGCGCGTCGGGTTCGGCGACCGGGGCGGGTCGGCGTTCGCGATACGGCGCCCGCGCGCACATGGAAGGACAACCCGTGACGGCAGGGAGACGACACTGGCGAAGGCACGCGGACAGACAGGCCAGGCTCGTTGAGTTGCCGCTCGCAGGAAGGACTCCGAACAGAACACAACTGGGCTCTGCCACAGTGAAGTTGGATTTACAGCACCGCTACGGGCTCAGGTGCGGGAGACAGCCTGAGCGAGAGCGGGTCGGGTACTCGGACTACTGCCGGGACACATCCCGACTGCCTCCTCTCGTGACCGCGCACCTCGGTGCGCTCGTCCACGCGGACGACGGCATCGCCGCCCACCCCAGGGCAGCACGAAGTCCTTCCCGGACCACGGCCACACTTGGCCGACACCCTCCACGTAGGAGTTTCAGCACTGCGCGGCGTGTCCCCACCCGTCCTGGGCGGGAAGCCACGGCCACCCCTTGATCCGGGGGGACCTGTCCTGAACCCGGGCGACCCTCGACGTCGTCGGGTCAGTGGGTTGTAGCCGCGCAGACGCCTCACCGAACGAGGTGTCGCGCCGGACAGTATGGCGCAGGCTCGAAGCGCCCTGTCAACTACGGAATCCACTGTGCACCGATGGCACCCCACGGCCAGTGACCTGCGCGTATGGGTGTCGTCAAAGACAAGCGGGATTCCATCATTCTCGTGTCAAGGCCGGCGTCAGCAGCGGATGCGGGGGTGTACTCGAACAGTGCGGGGACGGCTTCCCCCGCCCCGTGCCCAGGAGAGGAAGCGATCGGCGATGACAGCATCAGAGTCCACCACGGTCACACATCAGAGCGAGGACGCCCCTCACGCTCCCGAGTCGGAAAACGGCGAGCGCCACTCCCACGACTCGGAGTCCGGCACCGAGGAGCACAACCGCCTGGCGGCTGTGCACTGCCACATCGCCATGGACTACTCCGAGTAGCCCTCCTGGACCGCAGAGCCCGGGATCCGGCGCCTCTCGAAAAGTCATCGCCGCTGGTAGGAGCGGTGTCGGCTGGTCGGCTGGAAGCACTTCCTGGCGACCGTGGGCTACTCGCGGGACGGTCGCTGAGGTGACTTCGGTTGGTCAGTCTGCCATCGGGCGCCGAGGGGCCTACGCTCGCGTGAACCCGTGGCTCCGCTCCACTTTCGCCACATGCAGCGTGTAGCTCTCGTACCACTCGGTTTGCCCGCGCTTCTGCGCCGCGCGGTGCTCGGCGTTGGTCCGCCACTCCGTGAGGGCGTCGGCGTCGCGGAAGTACCCGACCGTGATGCCCAGCCCGCCAGGAGTCTGCGCGTGGTCCATCCCCAGGAACCCAGGGACGTCCTTCACCAGGTCTTCCATGCGTGCGTTGGTCTCGCTGTAGCCGCTCTGGTCCTGGGTTCGCACCGTGGTGAAGACAGCCACGTAGTAGGGGGGTTCAAAGGCCTCGACGGGCGCGACAGGCGCTTCCGAGTGATTGCTCATGGCGCCACCGTAAGGCGGGATGAGCCCGACGATCCAGCATCTTTCCCGAACGGGATACATGAGGGATCGGGCTCTTGACCAAAGCTGTCCGAGGTCTCCGCCAGCTCCCGGAAACGGCCACGAGCCTGCCGGCTCACAGAACGGCGCGAGGGTCGGAGAACCAGGGCGAACGTCGGCTGATGCGGCATCAGCGGCCGATCGCTGGGACGTCCCCGTCACGTGCCGAGCCAGGCGAGTGCCGCGACGGTCAGGGCGCTGACGCCGGTGTCCAGGGTCGGCTGGATGACCGGGGCAAAGGTGGGGCTGTGGTTGACCGGGATGTCCCGCGCGATCGTGCCGTTCTTGGCCGCCTGGGCGTACAGGTCGGGGTCGATGCCGCCGATGCCCCAGTAGGTGAATGGCGCGTCGAACGCTTTGGGGATCTCGCTCATGTCCTCGCTGGCGGTCTGCAGGTCGATGGTGTGTGCGTCGTCGCCGAAGTGGGCCGTGAATGCTTCGGCGACGCGCCGGGTCGGGGCCTCGTCGTTGACCGTCGGTGGGAAGGCGACGGTCTTTTCGATCACAGGTGCCTTCGGTGACCGGGACGCCTCGCACTCGGCCTTGACGATCCGTTCGATCGCGTGGAGGACCTTGGTGCGCGAGGCGTGGTCGTAAGTGCGGACGTTGAGCTGGATGACCGCGCTGTCGGGGATGATGTTGGGGTCGGTTCCGGCGTGGATGCTGCCCACGGTGACGACGGCGGGGGTGGTGGCGGCCAGTTCCCGGGAGACGATGGTCTGCAGGCGCACGACGATCATCGCGGCCATCACCACGGGGTCCACTGCGGCCTGAGGCATCGAGCCGTGTGCGCCCCGGCCGTGGACCGTGATGCGCAGGCTGTCCGCTGCCGACAGGAACGGCCCGGAGCGGATGCCGACATAGCCGGCCGGATACGGCAGGACGTGTTGGGCGAGTACCACGTCGGGTCGGGGCGACCTGGACGTCAGACCATCATTGATCATGATGTCGGCACCGTCGCCGTTCTCCTCCGAGGGCTGGAAGAGAGCCACGAAGGTGCCCCGCCAGGCATCCTTGGCCTGAGCCATCAGCCGTGCGCAGCCGATCAGACAGGTCACGTGCACATCGTGCCCGCAGGCGTGCATCACAGGCTGCTCCGCGCCGCCGTCGGCGGTCACGGTGACCGTCGTGGAGGCGTAGGGCAGGCCGGTCTGCTCACGCACCGGGAGGGCGTCCATGTCGGCGCGGACCATGACGGTCGGGCCCTCGCCGTTGGCCAGAATTCCGATCACGCCGGTGCCGCCGATGCCGTCGGTGACCTCGTAGCCGAAGTCCCGCAGGGTGTCGGACGCCTTCTGTGCGGTGCGGTGCTCCCGTAGCCCGAGTTCGGGGTGTCTGTGCAGGTCCTTGTAAAAGTCCTCGAGGTAGGAGCGGATGCCGTCCAGGCCGGCCAGCACAGTGTGGGCATGGTCGGTCATGAAGACTCCTTGCCTGAGCGCGACCTTCTCCCGCGGCGGGAGCGGCGTCGCATCAGCGAGGCCAGCTTGGCGTGCGGCTGCCAGGCCAGACCACTGGGAAGGTTCCAGCCGTAGTGCACGGCGGTGAGCCGGAAGACGAAGGCCAAGGCGATGCCCAGGCCGATACCGACCTCAGGGATGCCGAGGTACCAGCAGAGCACCGTGACCGCTGCGACCACCAGGGCCACGGTGGCGTACAGGCCGTTGCCACCGAGAACGGCCGGCCTTCGACCGAGGATGACGTCGCGCAGGGCGCCACCGCCGACGGCGGTAAGGGTGCCCAGCAGGACCGCCGGAAGCCAGCCCAGGCCGACCGCCAGCGTCTTGTTGGCGCCCGCGACCGCCCAGAACCCGATCACCGCGGCATCCAGCGCGCTGAACAGTCGGGACCAGGACTGTTCACTGACCTGGATGAGGAAAGCGATCACGGTACCGGCGAAGGAGGTCAGCAGGTAGGCATAGTCGGTCAGGGCGACCGGGGTGCCGTGCTGCAGCAGCACGTCCCGCATCAGGCCTCCGCCCAGGCCGGAGACGATGCCGACCACCAAGAACCCGAACAGGTCCAGGCCGGCCGCACGGGCCACAGCGCCACCCAGCAGGGCGCACGAGAAGACGCCGGCAAGGTCCAGGTAGCGCGTCGCAATGTCAATCCCGGCAGAGACCGAAGACGACATCACGGACACATTGGACATAGGGCGAGCCTACTCACGGTCCCGCCTTCGTAGCCTGCCCGCGCACCTCTACGGGCAGGCGACGGAGCCAGGAAGGGCCCAGTCTGATGCACGGGCGCTCCGGTCAAGGGTGTGGGTCGGCCCCTGACAGTGCCTCCAGGGTGCCGTCAAGGCCGACGCCGATGCCTTCGACAAGAGCGCCGACCCCGCCACCGGTGCCAGGCCAGGCCAGGCCAGGCTGCCGAGGAGACCCCCGAAGCAGGCGCTCGGCGAAGTTCGTACGGGACGAAGAGGCCCGGTCGCCATCTGACCCTCCGAGTCGTACAACCGTACGGCCCTATCAACGGATCAACCAGTAACCTCAGCTCATGGCCGACATCACACCGCTCCGGCGTCGACTCGCAGCCACCGTGCTCATCGTCTGGCCGACGCTGTCACTTGCCGGATGGGGTCTGGCCCGCATCCTCGGAGGCCCGGAGGACCTCGCCGACTCCGCCGTGAGGGTGGCCGCGCTCATGGTCGCCGTGGCGGTGGTCATGAGGGTGCGCCAGTGGCGGAACCGCCACCGGCCCGGGTAGGCGCTCCGTACAGCAGCGCAGCACAGCAACCACCGCGCCGGCAGCCGACCGTCACGGACCTCGGACGACCAGCCGGCCGGCCGGGCAGACCTCAGCGACCCTCGCGCCCTTGGCTCGCATCGAGGGGCGCGCACGTCGAGCGATGGCCTGACTCGGCCACGGGGACTCCACCGCTGCCACCGGCGCAGACCATCGCTCCCTCCACCTGCCGCTACACGCGCGCGGGGGCCGATTCCGGTGCGGCGGCGGGCTCGTGCTCGCCCTGGACGTCCGCCTTGGTCACCGCCAGGTAGCCGACCATCACCACGATCAGGGCAAGCAGGACCAGAGCCACCGGCCCGTCGCCGAGTCCGAGACCTCCGACGGAGCGGGGCTTTCCGAGGCCGTCGGCGATCGACGCGCCGAGCGGACGGGTGATCACGTAGGCGGCCCAGAAGCAGAACACAGGGTTCCAGCGCAGCCAGCGGTACCCCACCGCCGGGATGAGGATCAGCCCCGCGAACACGGCTGCGGAGGTGAAGTAGCCCAGGTGCAGGGTGAAGGCGGTGAAGTCGCCCAGTGCTGTGCCCATGGCGAAGGTGGCGACCACGGTCGCCCAGTAGAACGCCTCACGGCGCGGGGAGTCGATGCTGTGGATCGACAGAGTGCCCTCGGTGCGACGCCACAGCCAGAACACGGCCAGCAGCAGCACCGCGTACAGCACGCTGGAGACGGTGTAGGGCACGCCGAGGGCCACGTGCATCACGTCAGCGGCCATCGTCCCGAAGATGCCGACCATGGCGACGGCGAACCAGTACGACCACGCCCGGTAGCGACCCTGTCGGAACTGGACCGCAAGCGCGACGAGGAAGGCGACGAATCCGAGCACCACGGCGAGCTGCGGCAGCATGACCTGGACGAGGTAGTCCGAGGCCCCCTCCCCCAGCGCCGTCGACAACCCCTTTGCGATCCAGAAGGCGGCGACGATTCCGGGGACGCGAACCGCGCCTCGGAAGGCGCCTGCGGCAGTGCTGCCCGAACGGGCATGACGAGCAATCGAAGTCACCCGGCAAGCCTACGGATCCGTCACGGCGTTTGTCTACACACTTGTAGACAGTTACCGTTGCGCAGACGGGCGGGTCACCCCCTCTGTGCTGCCACCCGTTGCACGTGAGGGGCTACATGACGACCACAACGACGCCCGACAGTCTTCGGACGCCCTCTCGGGGGATGCTGAACAAGGTCCCCGAGGTCACGATCTGGTTCTGGGTCATCAAAATCTTGTGCACCACGGTCGGCGA
>NZ_JBEYXD010000066.1:0-49616 GCF_040644975.1 Streptomyces sp. NPDC046900
GTCGCGAAGCGCTCCGGCAACCGGCCCGTCGACAACCACCCTACGAACCAAGCCCCGAGATCACCACGATCTGCTTGACGTCCGTTAGGAACTCAACGCCCCGGGCGCGGGTCGCGAGCCTCCCGTACTTCGCGGACGCGCGGCATCCAGCGGTTCGCGCGGAAGCCCGCGGACGCAGCGGATCAGTACGCGGTGACAGCTCTGCGTACCACGTCGGGCGCGTTCGTGATGATGCCGTCCACGCCGAACCCGGCCACCCGCCGGGCCTCGTCCGCGCTGTCGACGGTCCATGCGAAGACCTTCATCCTCTGGGCGTGCGAGCTCTTGAGCGCGTGGACCGCGGAGACGTAGCGGGAGGAGATCTTGGTGTACCGCGCGTTGATCTGGTCGGTGAAGCGGGCGAACACCGGTAGCTCCGTCACTCGTGGCGTGCCCAGATACGCGGTCCTGATCCCCGCCCGCAGCTCATGGACCTTACGCACACTGTCCGCACTGAAACTCTGGACGATCAGCCGGTTCCTGAGATGGTCGCGGTCGAGCCAGCCCTCGTCCTGCAGCAGCTTCACGGTCTGGCGCTCGATCCCCGGGTACAGCTCCGGATTCTTGATCTCCAGGACCAGCTTCTGATGGTTGTGCGAGACGCGCTGAAGGTACTGACGCAGCGTGGGTACGTGCACCCCCGCGTACCGGCGGCCGAACCAGCTGCCCGCGTCCAGCCGGGCGATCTCCCCGGCGGTGAAATCTTTCACCCTCCAGGGGGTTCGGTGCGGGAACACACGCTTGACGTCGGTGGTGCGGTCCAGGGTCGCGTCGTGGATCACCACGAGCCGGCCGTCCTTGGTGCGCTGCACATCGTTCTCGACCCAGCTGAAGCCCATGGCGGACGCCGTGTCGACAGCGGCCAGGGTGTTCTCCGGCGCATATGCGGAGGCGCCGCGGTGGGCGACGACGACGGTGCCGTCACCGCCTCTGGCGTCGGCCCGGGGGGTGGGCAGTATGGCGACGCTGAGCGTGAACAGAACGGTGGTCATGGCGGCGGCAACACGCGCGTGCATGCGTACTCCTGGCGTCGGTCGATGACACACGGCATCAAAGTGACGACGGTGAGTCAAGGGACACGTACGCAGGAAGTACACAGATTGACTGCAGTTGCCCCGTGCTGCACACAAGCACCACACAAGTGCGGCAGCGCCGTGATTCTTTGCCGGAAAATCGTTCGAGCGTTCCGGCGCGAGTCATACTCTCTGCGTCAACCCTGACCGTCGACGCGGTCCTGGGGATGGGGGGCATTTTTCGAGTCAGGTACGTATCAGGGCGGGAAGGGCAGTCGCGCATGCAAGGCACCGTCGACGGCTTCAGCTACGGACTGGTCACCCCCGTGGTGGCGTACCTCATGGCTTGCCTGGGCGGCGCGCTCGGTCTCCGCTGCACCACCAGATCGATGCTGGTCGCTCAGTCCTGGCGGGCCGGGTGGCTGGCGCTGGGGTCGGCCGCGATCGGGTCCGGCATCTGGACCATGCACTTCATCGCGATGATGGGGTTCTCCGTGAAGGAGACCCCCGTTCACTTCGACAGGGCCATGACGTTCGCGAGCCTCGCTGTCGCCATCGTCATGGTCGGCGTGGGTGTCTTCATCGTCGGCTACTGGGGGACGACCGGCGTGGCGCTCTTCACCGGCGGCACCATCACCGGTCTGGGCATCGCCTCCATGCACTACCTGGGCATGGCCGGGATGCGCCTGAACGGCGAGCTCAGGTACAACACCCTCACGGTCGCCGCCTCCGTCGTCATAGCGGTCGTCGCGGCGACTGCGGCACTCTGGGCGGCCGGACAGGTCCGCGGATTCCTCTGGAGCGTCGGTGCGAGCCTGGTCATGGGGCTCGCGGTCAGCGGCATGCACTACACGGGCATGGCGGCACTCACGGTCCATCTCCACCATTCGTCCGGGACTCCGGCCGGTGAGTCGTCGGCCGCCCTGCTCGCCCCTCTCATGATCGGTCCGCTCGTCTTCCTCTGCCTTGCCGGTGTCGTCGTGATCTTCGACCCGCAGATGGTCATGGGTCAGCCGCGCCGCACCCCGGTGGAGCGCAAGCCGGGCGTTCCGGCCCACCCCGAGATCGTCCACGCCGGTCGTCGTCCCTTGTCCCGCGCGGGGCAGCGCCCCGTGCACCGGGGCTTGCGCACCCCGCAGCGCCGCTGAGCCGTCCCCGTTGTCAGTGCGGGGTCGTACGGTGGTGACATGCGGCCCGTTTCACAGATCGAACGCACGGTGGCGCCCTTCGAGGTCGTCAGTCCCTATCAGCCGAGTGGCGACCAGCCCACGGCCATCGCTGAGCTGGAGAAGCGCGTCAGTGCAGGTGAGAAGGATGTCGTCCTGCTCGGCGCCACCGGCACCGGTAAGTCCGCCACCACCGCGTGGATGATCGAGAAGCTTCAGCGCCCCACCCTGGTGATGGCGCCGAACAAGACGCTGGCCGCCCAGCTGGCGAACGAGTTCCGCGAGCTCCTGCCGAACAACGCGGTCGAATACTTCGTCTCGTACTACGACTACTACCAGCCCGAGGCGTACGTCCCGCAGTCGGACACGTACATCGAGAAGGACTCCTCGATCAACGAGGAGGTGGAGCGACTGCGGCACTCCGCGACCAACTCGCTGCTCACCCGCCGCGACGTGATCGTGGTCGCCTCCGTCTCGTGCATCTACGGCCTCGGTACTCCCCAGGAGTACGTCGACCGCATGGTCAGCCTCAGGGTCGGCGACGAGATCGACCGCGACCAGCTGCTGCGCCGTTTCGTGGACATCCAGTACACGCGCAACGACATGGCGTTCGCCCGCGGCACCTTCCGAGTGCGCGGCGACACCATCGAGATCTTCCCGGTCTACGAGGAACTGGCCGTCCGGATCGAGATGTTCGGCGACGAGATCGAGGCCCTCTCCACCCTTCACCCGCTCACCGGCGAGGTCATCAGCGACGACCAGCAGTTGTACGTCTTCCCGGCCTCCCACTACATCGCGGGACCCGAGCGCATGGAGCGGGCGATCAACGGCATCGAGAAGGAGCTGACGGAGCGGCTGGCCGAACTGGAGAAGCAGGGCAAGCTGCTGGAGGCCCAGCGGCTGCGCATGCGCACGACGTACGACATCGAGATGCTCCGCCAGATCGGCACCTGCTCCGGGGTGGAGAACTACTCGATGCACTTCGACGCGCGTGAGCCCGGTTCCGCGCCGAACACCCTGCTGGACTACTTCCCGGAGGACTTCCTGCTCGTCATCGACGAGTCGCATGTCACCGTCCCGCAGATCGGGGCGATGTACGAGGGCGACGCGTCCCGCAAACGCACTCTCGTCGAGCACGGCTTCCGGCTGCCCTCCGCCCTGGACAACCGCCCCCTGAAGTGGGAAGAGTTCCAGGGACGCATCGGCCAGACCGTCTATCTCTCCGCGACCCCGGGACAGTACGAGCTGTCCCGCTCCGACGGTCAGGTCGAGCAGATCATCCGCCCCACCGGTCTCGTCGACCCGGAGGTCGTGGTCAAGCCCACCGAGGGCCAGATCGACGACCTGGTGCACGAGATCCGCCAGCGGACCGAGAAGGACGAACGCGTCCTGGTCACCACACTCACCAAGAAGATGGCCGAGGACCTGACCGACTACTTCCTCGAGCTCGGCATCCAGGTGCGCTATCTGCACAGCGACGTGGACACCCTGCGCCGGGTCGAGTTGCTGCGGGAGTTGCGGGCGGGCGAGTACGACGTCCTGGTCGGCATCAACCTCCTCCGCGAGGGCCTCGACCTGCCCGAGGTCTCCCTGGTGGCGATCCTCGACGCCGACAAGGAGGGCTTCCTGCGCTCGGGGACCTCGCTCATCCAGACCATCGGCCGCGCCGCGCGCAATGTCTCCGGCCAGGTCCACATGTACGCCGACAAGATCACCCCGGCGATGGAGAAGGCCATCGAGGAGACCAACCGCCGCCGGGAGAAGCAGATCGCCTACAACACCGCGAACGGCGTCGACCCCCAGCCGCTCCGCAAGAAGATCAACGACATCGTGGCGCAGATCGCCCGCGAGGACGTCGACACGGAGCAGCTGCTCGGCACGGGCTACCGCAAGGCCAAGGACGGCAAGGCCGCCAAGAGTCCCGTGCCCTCGCTCGGTCGTGAGGGGGCCAAGGGAGCCAAGGCCGCCAAGGGCAAGGCCAAGGAGACGGTCCCCACCGACCGCCCCGCGACCGAACTGGCCGAGCAGATCGAGGAACTGACGGAACGAATGCGGGCCGCCGCGGCGGACCTGCAGTTCGAGATCGCGGCCCGGCTGCGCGACGAGGTCTCCGAAATGAAGAAGGAACTGCGTCAGATGAGGGAGGCGGGCCTGGCCTGACGTCCCGTCGCCCGTCCCGGACCCCGGCCGCCACGCGGTGTGTTGCAAGACCGACACAAAGCGCGGTCCGGGGTTCGGCACTGTCAGTGCCGCTGCGTAGGGTTTTGGAATCCGCGGACTCCGCGGCCAACCGGGGACAGCTTGAGAGGGGACAGCGCGTGACCGTCAACTTGACCAAGGGTCAGGCCATCAGTCTGCAGAAGAACGACGGAGGCTCGCTGACCGCGGTGCGGATGGGGCTGGGCTGGCAGGCCGCTCCCCGGCGCGGCCTCTTCGGCACGCGCACCCGGGAGATCGACCTTGACGCGTCCGCGGTGCTCTTCGCCGACAAGCAGCCCGTGGACGTCGTCTTCTTCCGCCACCTCGTGAGCGACGACGGATCGGTGAGGCACACCGGTGACAACCTCGTCGGCGGTGCGGGCCAGGGCGGGGACGACGAGGCGATCCTCGTCGACCTGCAGCGTGTCCCGGTCCACATCGACCAGATCATCTTCACGGTGAACTCGTTCACGGGCCAGACGTTCCAGGAGGTGCAGAACGCGTTCTGCCGCCTTGTCGACGAGACCAACGGCCAGGAACTGGCCCGCTACACCCTTGCGGGCGGCGGCGCGTACACGGCGCAGATCATGGCCAAGGTGCACCGTGCGGGTGAGGGCTGGACGATGACGGCCCTCGGTACTCCGGCCAACGGCCGCACCTTCCAGGACCTGATGCCGGCGATCCTGCCGCATCTGTAGGCGGTCGAACGCCTGGGACACGAAGCGACATAGGGGGACAAGGCGATGACGGCCGAACTGGTCCGGGGACAGAACCACCCGCTTCCCCAGGCCCGACTCGAGGTCCGGGTGTCGGCCGGCAAGCCGATCGTGGCGGGGGCCACGCTCAGCGACGCGGAGGGCAGGATACGCGGCGCCGAGTGGGTGGCCCACCCCGGCGCGCCTGTACTGCCGGGCCTGGAGGTTTCCAGGCAGGCGGCGGCCGACCACCGTCTCGCCTTCGACCTCGACGCTCTGCCGGAGATCGTGCACCGGGTCACGGTGCTGCTCGCCCTGCCGACGGGAACGGGCGGCCCGCAGCGGTTCGGCGCCGTGGCCGCGCCCTTCGTCGCGGTCACCGGGCTCGACGGCGCCGAGGTCGCCAGCTACACCATCACCGGGCTGGATTCCGAGTCCGCCGTCATCGCGCTGGAGCTCTACCGTCGGCAGGGTGCGTGGAAGGTGCGCGCGGTCGGCCAGGGATACGCGGGCGGGCTCGCCGAGCTCCTCACGGACCAGGGCCTGTCCGAGGCCCGGCAACTCGCGGGCAGCATCAACGAGGCGGTGGTTCAGGGCCTGGCCCGCTCGGTGGCACCGCCTCCGCCGCGTCTGCCGGAAAGCGACCGGACACGGCCGACGCCGGCTCCTGCGGCGCCTCAGGGTGCCTCCGGCTCCGTTCCGCCGCAGCGCAATGCGCCCGACGTGCCGCAACAGGGATCTCCGTACGACCTCACCGGGGCGCCGAGCCCTGCCACCCACTCCGCATCCGACGGCCCGATCGACTACACCCATCCCCGCCGGCAGTCGGCGGCACCGCCGCCGCCCCCGCCGGCCGCACCCCCCGCCCCGCCCGGGCAGCCGGCACAGCCCGTCGCCGGTGACGCGACCGGCTGGTCCATGGAAGAGCGGCTGTACAACCAGGTGTGGGGCATGTTCGAGGACTTGGCGCGCACAGCGGCCGCGTACCGCAGTGCCGTCGACTTCGCCGATTCGCGTATGGAGCAGGAGCTGGACAAGGTCCTGTCCGATCCGCGTAGCCGGATCGGCGGACAGGGAGACGCCGCACGCCAGGCGGCGCAGGCCAAGCACACCCAGCTCGTCAGCCAGGCAAGGGCAGCGCTCGACCGCGACCTCACCCAGCTCATCGCTGAGTCGGGCGTCGTCGAGCCCGCCCTGCCTCCTGCGTTCGCGCGCTGGGACAACCCGGTCTGGCACGGCTACCGGGTGCCGATGGAGATCCCCATGGCCGTGCGACTCGGTGATCTGCACCTGCCCGAGTGCGAGAGCCTTCACATCCCCATGCTGATGAGACTGCCCTTGGAGCGGGGGCTGTGGATCGACAGCGGTCGTTCCGGATCCCTGGACGCGCTGGCGGACCCGGACGAACTGCACCGCCTCGCCATGGAGACGGCGGTGGCGCACGCGGCCCGGCTGATCGCCGTCTATCCGGCGGCGGAGTTCGCGGTGCACGTCATCGACCCGGCAGGTTCGGGGGCCCCGGCGCTCGCACCCCTGGTGACATCGGGGGTGCTGACCGCTCCGCCCGCCGCCGGCGCCGAGGGCGTGGCCGACGTGCTCAGCAGACTGACCCAGCGCGTGGACCTGGTGCAGATGGCGGTGCGCGGCGGGGCGGCCGACGCGCTGCCGCCCGGCCTCGACACAGCTGAACAGCTCCTGATCGTGAACGACTTCCCCCACGGCTTCGACGACCGCGCCGTGACCCAGCTGCGTTACCTCGCTGACGAGGGACCGGCCGTGGGTGTCCATCTGATGATGGTTGCCGACCGGGAGGACGCGGCCGCCTACGGTCCGCTGCTCGATCCGCTGTGGCGTTCGCTGCTGCGGCTCACCCCTGGGCCTGACGATCACCTGGCGGACCCCTGGGTCGGTCATGCCTGGACGTATGAGCCGCCGCGTGTTCCGCGGGGCAGCCAGGTGCTCCATCAGGTGCTCGCCCGGATCGCCGAGACGCGCCGCTCCTGGAACCGGTGAGGCCCGGACTCGGTAACGGACTCTCACCTAGAGTAAGTAAAGTGCTCTGACCAGCGAGTTTGGGTATTTCTTTACCGATTCCTTTACCTTTCCTTGGTGATTCGGGTACTCTCTTTCTCACGGAGGGGAGTACTCCCTACCTGCTGCGGCGTACCCGTCAATACGGATCGGCCAGATCCCGGGGCGTCGGCCCGCAGCCGTCGAGCGCGCCATGCGCTTCCGGTTCCGCGGGTGGAAGAGACCTCCGGCAGCGACGACGCTGACAACTGCCGTGACGTACTGCCGGAGGCGCAGTGGATATTTCCCTGACCCTGTGGGTCCTCACGATCGCGGGCCTCGCCGCCCTGATCGCGGTCGATTTCTTCATCGGCCGCAAGCCGCACGACGTATCGATCAAGGAAGCCGGCATCTGGACGCTCGTCTGGATCACCCTCGCCGGACTGTTCGGACTCGGCCTGCTCGTCTTCGGCGGCGGCCAGCCCGCCGGAGAGTTCTTCGCCGGCTTCATCACCGAGAAGTCGCTGAGCGTCGACAACCTCTTCGTCTTCGTCCTGATCATGGCGAAGTTCGCGGTGCCTTCGCAGTACCAACAGCGCGTACTCCTCGTCGGAGTGCTGATAGCCCTGGTGCTGCGGGCCGTCTTCATCGCCGCGGGCGCCGCCATCATCGCCTCCTTCTCCTGGGTCTTCTTCCTCTTCGGTGCCTTCCTGATCTGGACCGCCTGGAAGCTGATCCAGGAGGCCAGGTCCGATGAGGAGGACGAGGAGTACGAGGAGAACAGGCTGCTGAAGGCCGTCGAGCGCCGATTCGGCGTGGCCGACCGGTATCACGGCACCAAGCTGTGGATCCAGCAGAACGGCAAGCGAGTCATGACGCCGATGCTGGTCGTGATGCTTGCCCTCGGCACCACGGACGTGCTTTTCGCGCTCGACTCCATACCGGCGATCTTCGGGCTGACCCAGGACCCGTACATCGTCTTCACGGCCAACGCGTTCGCCCTGATGGGGTTGAGGCAGCTCTACTTCCTCATCGGCGGCCTGCTCAAGAAGCTGGTCCACCTCTCGTACGGACTGTCGGTCATCCTCGGCTTCATCGGCGTCAAGCTGGTGCTGCACGCTCTCCACGAGTCCGGGGTTCACGTACCCGAGATCTCCATACCGGTCTCGCTCGGCGTGATCTGCGCGGTCCTGATCGTCACGACGACCACCAGCCTGATGGCCTCCCGGAGGCAGCAGGCGGCAGCGGGTGGCGCGGAGGAGAACGCCGCGGGCGCTCCGAAGGACAGCGTCGAGGCCTGACTGTGCCGAGCTTCGACATCACCGGGTGCGCCATGGCGAACCCGCGAGCGTCCCTCGCGAGTTCACCGTGCGGAACGACAGCGACAGGACCGGAAATGCGGGCCCCGGGTACGTCTGCGAGGATCGCTGCATGATCGTCGGGGTCCGGTCCCTCGCGGTGCGGTGGACGGCCATCGTGCCCGTGGTCGCAGTGGTCCTGCTGACCTTGACCTGGGGCAGCCATCTCCCGGCTGCGGTCGTGCCTCTGGTGACATTGGTGCTGGCCGGTTCCGTCCTGGCCGCGGTCCACCACGCCGAAGTGGTCGCCCACCGGGTCGGTGAGCCCTTCGGTTCGCTTGTGCTCGCCATCGCGGTCACGGTCATCGAGGTCGCGCTCATCGTCACCTTGATGGCGGACGGCGGCGCCAAGACCGCGAGCCTGGCCCGCGACACCGTCTTCGCGGCGGTGATGATCGCATGCAACGGGGTCGTGGGCCTGAGCCTGCTGGTCGCCTCACTGCGGCACGGGATCGCGGTCTTCAACCCCGAGGGCACCGGAGCCGCTCTCGCCACCGTCGCGACACTGGCCACCCTCAGCCTGGTCCTGCCGACCTTCACCACCAGCAAGCCCGGCCCGGAGTTCTCCGGGCCGCAGCTCACGTTCGCCGCACTCTCCTCACTGGTTCTGTACGGCTTGTTCGTGACGACCCAGACCGTGCGGCACCGCGACTACTTCCTGCCGATCACCCGGCAGGGGGAGGTGATCACGGTGGACGACCATGCGCACGCACCGTCCACCCGGACCGCGGCCCGCAGTCTCGGCCTGCTCGGCCTCGCTCTCATCGGCGTCGTCGGACTCGCCAAAGGTGTCTCGCCCACTATCGAGTCCGGGGTTGCGGCGGCCGGCATGCCCCCGGCCGTCGTCGGCGTGATCATCGCACTTCTGGTGTTGCTGCCCGAGACCATCGCCGCACTGCGGTCGGCACGCCGCGACCGGGTCCAGACGAGCCTCAACCTCGCCCTCGGTTCGGCGATGGCCAGCATCGGCCTGACCATCCCCGCAGTCGCCTTGGCGTCCGTGTTCCTCTCCGGACCGCTCGTCCTCGGTCTCGGCCCTGTCCATATGGTGCTGCTCGCTCTGACCGTGGTCGTGAGTTCTCTGACCGTGGTCCCCGGGCGTGCGACGCCCCTTCAGGGAGGTGTGCATCTGGTGATCTTCGCGGCCTACCTCGAGCTGGCGGTCACCCCGTAGGCCTTGTCCTTCACCCGCGTGCCGGTTCCCTGACGGCGACCGGCACGGGACGGGTCTCGGGCAGCAGCGCGAAGCAACCCAGGCTGAGCACGGCCACGGCCGTCAGATAGGCGCCGACACCCCAGGGCACCCGGCCACCGTGCTCGACCAGCGCGGTGGCCACGATCGGGGTGAGAGCGCCGCCGAGCACCCCTCCGAGGTTGTAGCCCACCGCAGCGCCCGTGCAACGCACCCGGGGTTCGTACAGTTCCGGCAGATACGCGGCGACCACGGCGAACATCGTGATGAAGGCGAGCATCGCCCCGAGAAAACCCAGGGACATCAGCAGCGGCTTGCCCGTCGACAGCAGTGCGACCAGCGGGAACATCCACAGGACGGCGCCACCGCAGCCCGTGAGGCACAGGAGGCGCCGTCCGTGGCGGTCACCCAGGAGGGCCAGCAGCGGAGTGAGGGCGCCTTGCGCCACGACGACACCCATGACGCATGCCAGCATGACCGTGCGGTCGACGTCTAGCCGCTCCGTCGCGTACGCGAGCGACCAGGTCGTCACGGCATAGAAGACCGCGTACCCGACCGCGAGGGCCCCGGCCGTCAGCAGGACGAGCCGCCAGTGCCGGCGCACGACTTCGACGAGCCGCACGCGCGCATGGTCTTCGAGGCCCAGGAAGAGCGGGCTCTCGGCGAGCGAACCGCGGAGCCATAGCCCGGCGACCGCGAGGGCCCCCGCCGCCCAGAACGGAATCCGCCACCCCCAGGCGGCGAACTGCGCCTCCGACAGCGTCGCCGACAGCCCCAGCATCACGCCGTTGGCCAGTACGAAGCCGAGCGAGGGACCCACCTGCGGAAAGCTCGACCACAGCACGCGGCGCCGGGCCGGCGCGTGCTCGGCGATCAGCAGCACCGCGCCGCCCCACTCCCCACCGAGCCCGAGTCCCTGAAGAAAGCGCAACGCGAGCAGGAGCGCGGGAGCGGCCGTACCGATCGTCCCGTACGTCGGCAGACAGCCGACCGCCACGGTCGCGGCTCCGGTCAGCAACAAGGACGCCACGAGCACCGGCCGCCTTCCGCGCCGGTCCCCGATGTGACCGAACAGCACCGAGCCCAGCGGCCGCGCCAGGAAGCCGATCCCGAAGGTCCCGAACGCCGCCAGCGTGCCCGCCACCGGCGAGAACGTCGGGAAGAACAAGGGGCCGAGGACCAGGGCGGCCGCGGTCCCGTAGACGAAGAAGTCGTAGAACTCGATGGCCGTCCCCGCGAGCGAAGCGGCGGCGAGGTGGAGCAGGGAGGGAGCCCTTACGGTGCGTACATCGCGCATGTCGCGTCAGCTACCCAGCGTGACAGGGAGTTACGGGGGCTTGCGGGGGCTCGGCGCCCTGGATGGGTGAGGCGGGCGTGCGCCCGGTGCATCGGGGCGTCAGCAGGTGACAGTGATGCGGGGAAGCCCGGCCGACGGCGAGACGACGGCCACCCGGTCACCGGGGTTGAGCGAGGGCGGACACGGCGGGTGCGTCATGACGAAGGCCAAGAGACATCGTCCACCCGCCGCATCGTGATAGACCGGGGCTGAGCCGCGGTCCGACCTGGGCCGGCAGATCTCAACGGACCGGAGGAATTGTGCCCCGCACTCTCGCCAACGCCCCGATCATGGTCCTCAACGGTCCCAACCTGAACCTCCTCGGGCAGCGCCAGCCGGAGATCTACGGCTCCGACACACTGGCGGACGTCGAGGCCCTGTGTGTGAAGACGGCGGCCGCGCTCGGGGGCACGGTGGACTTCCGGCAGTCCAACCACGAGGGCGACCTGGTCGAGTGGATCCATGAGGCGCGCCTGAACCACGCCGGGATCGTGATCAACCCGGCCGCCTACTCGCACACTTCCATCGCGCTTCTCGACGCGCTCAACACCTGCGACGGCCTGCCGGTGCTGGAGGTCCACATCTCCAACATCCACCAGCGCGAGCAGTTCCGTCACCACTCGTACGTCTCCCTGCGTGCCGACGGTGTCATCGCCGGATGCGGAGTACAGGGGTACGCGTTCGCGGTGGAGCGGGTCGCGGCACTTGCAGCAGCGGGCTCGCAAGATACGTGACGGGCCGTCACCAGACGGACGCCGCTGGTGAAGTGCGGTTGTCAGTGGTGGGTGCCACGATCGACGCATGAACTACTTCGACGCATCGACCGCTGCGGACCCCCGCGGGAGCCGCGGCCTGCGACGCACCGGCTGGGTACCTACCGCCCAGCGGGCGACGAGGCGTTACCGCCTTCCCACTGGTTTGTGCACGCTCGTGGAGCCGCGGCGCTGGGCAGAGATACCGGAGGGAAGCACGTTGCTGCCCTGAGCCGGGAGAAGCCGGCCTCCGTCGTCGAGCGCCTGTGTCTCAGAGCCGCCCCGCCTCCACGATCCGGCGCAGAAAGCGACGCGTGCGCTCCTGCTGCGGATCGCCGAAGACCTGCTCGGCCGTGCCCCGTTCCAGGACCACACCGCCGTCCAGGAAGCAGACCTGGTCGGCGACCTCGCGGGCGAAGCCCATTTCATGGGTGGCCAGGACCATGGTCATGCCGTCGCCCTTCAGGTCCCGGACAAGGGCGAGGACCTCGCCCACGAGTTCGGGGTCGAGGGCCGCGGTGACCTCGTCCAGGAGAAGCAGCCGTGGCCGTACGGCCAGCGCGCGCACGATGGCGACGCGCTGCTGCTGGCCGCCGCTCAGCCGGTCCGGGTACTCGGCCCCCTTGGCGCCGAGCCCGAGCCGCTCGAGCAGCTCGCGGGCCTGCTCCTCGGCCGTCGCGCGGTCCACGCCGTGCACACGGCGCGGTGCGAGCGTGATGTTCTCCAGGACCGTCATGTGCGGGAAGAGGTTGTACGCCTGGAAGACCACGCCGATCCGGCGGCGGACGGCGTCCTGATCGACGCGCGGGTCGGTGATCTCCTCGCCGTCCAGCCAGATGGCGCCGTCGTCGATGTCCTCCAGGAGGTTCGCGCAGCGCAGCAGCGTCGACTTGCCCGAGCCGGAGGCACCGATCAGCGCCGTCACTGTGTGCGGGGCGACCTGCAGATCGACCTCCCGCAAAACGACCGTGCCGCCGAAGGTCTTGCGGACGGACTCCATGCGCAGCACGGGCGAACCGGAAGCCCCGTCGCTCTCGTTGGCGTCCGACTTGTCGAGGGTGTCGCTCACAGGTTCCCTCCCTGCGCCCGCTGCCGGTCCATCCGGGCGGTGACCCAGTCCGTGAAGCGGGTCATCGGGATGGTCAGCGCCACGAAGACGAGTCCCGCGACGATGTACGGCGTGTAGTTGAGGCTCCGGCCCACGATGATGTCGGCCGCCCGCACCGCGTCGACGGCGCCGCCGATCGAGACCAGCCCGGTGTCCTTCTGGAGGGACACGAGGTCGTTCAGCAGCGGCGGCACCTGACGGCGCACGGCCTGGGGGAGCACCACATGACGCAGTGCCTGCCGGTTGGTGAGGCCGAGCGAGCGGGCCGCAGCACGCTGCGAGGGGTGGACCGACTCGATGCCGGCGCGGAACACCTCGGCGACATACGCGGAGTACGTCAGCGTGAGCGCCGTCCCGCCGAGCAGCACCGGGTCGACGGTCACGCCCTGCAGGCGCAGCGCGGGGACGCCGAGCACCACGATCATCAGATTGATGATCAGCGGGAGTCCACGGAAGAAGTCGGTGTAGGCGGCGGCGAGCACGCGCAACGGGAAGAACACCGGCCCGCGCAGCGTGCGGGCGACGGCGATCAGCATGCCGAGGACGAGGACCGCGACTCCGCACACCAGCAGCAGGCGGACGTTGAGCCACAGCCCCTCGAGGACCTTGGGGAGCGCCTCGCGTGCGTACTGAGCGCTGAAGAACGTCTCCTTGGTGCGCGGCCACCCGGGCGCGTTGACGACGACCAGATAGAGGACGACGCCGGTGATCAGGGTCGAGAGTGCGGCGACGGCCGTCGCACGGCGGGCGCGGGCGCGCCGGTGACGCTCCCGCTCGAGCCGCCGCTGGGAGGGGACGTATGTGTCGCCCCCGCCGGGCATGTCCGTCGTGCCGTCCCCGGCGACCGTGGCGTCCTCGCCGGAGTCCTCTCCTGACTCCTCTCCCGACTCCTCCTTGGCGACCGTCACTTGAGCACCGGAGCGTCGACGGCGTCGGAGAGCCACTGCTGCTCGAGCTTCGCCAGCGTGCGGTCCTTGCGCAGCGCGTCCACGGCGGAGCTCACACACCGGGTGAGAGCGCTGCCCTTGTCGAGTACCAGTCCGAACTGCTCTCGCGTACCGCCCTGGTTCTCGAACTGGCCGACGATCTTCGCATCGGTCACTTCGGCCGCGGTGATGTAGAAGGCGGTCGGCAGGTCGGTGACGATGGCGTCGACCTGACCGTTCTTCAGGGCAGACTTGGCCTGGTCGTTCTTGGCGTAGACGGCCGGCTGCTGCTTCGGCTTCACCACGTCGGTGATGTAGCCGAGGCTGGTGGTGCCGACCTGTGCGCCCAGCTTGACGTCCTGCAGGTCCGCGATGCTCTTCGCCTGCGCGGCCTTGGAACCCTTCAGCGCGATGACGGCCTGACGGACGTCGTAGTAGCCGGACGAGAAATCGACGGCCTTCTTGCGCTCCTCGCTGATCGACACCTGATTGATGTCGAAGTCGAAGGTCTTCACGCCCGGCGCGAAGGCCTTGTTGAACGGAACGGTCTGCCAGACAACGGCGTTCCTGTCGTAGCCGAGTTGCTTCGCCACGGCGTAGGCGACCGCCGACTCGAAGCCCTCGCCGTTGGACGGCTTGTCGTCCTTGAACCAGGGCTCGTAGGCGGGCTCGTCGGTCGCGATCGTCAGTTTGCCGGACGTCTTCGTGGTCAATTCGCCCCTCGCGCAGGCCCCGGCGCTCGTCCCGGAGGCCCCGGCGTGAGCGTTCTCCTCGGGCTGCGGGGCGCAGCCCACGACGAGAGCCAGCAGGGCGACGGTGGTGCCGGACGCGGCACGGCGCAGGGCGTGTTGGGCGAGTCGCATGGCGGGAGAGTGACAGCGCGACATCTGGTTTGTCGAGGTCATCCGGGCAACTGTCCGCATGGTGGGAGCGGGTGTTGCATTCATGTGAACGCGCGGTCGTGCGCCCGGGCCGGGGCCGCCGGTCGAGGGCGGGATCGAGGGACCGGCGGCCCGTGCCACGCAGGAGCCGTCATCCTGCGCGGGGCTGCTTCCAGTTGAGCGTGTAATCAGATGCGGGGGGAGCGCGCGCGAGCCCTCAGCGCGTGCGAACGATTCACACGGGGCGCGTACGTGGGTTCTCGCGCGGCGTGTTGGTGC
The DNA here is from genome assembly GCF_040644975.1 of Streptomyces sp. NPDC046900. Lineage (NCBI taxonomy): Bacteria > Bacillati > Actinomycetota > Actinomycetes > Kitasatosporales > Streptomycetaceae > Streptomyces > Streptomyces sp. NPDC046900. Next base: position 14,955 of record NZ_JBEYXD010000066.1, read on the forward strand.
ACTCCGAGCGCGCGGGACGCTGTCCTCGCGCCCGGGCGCTCACCACGCTCGCGCGTTCAGTACTCCCGTGCGCCCCCGCTCAGCACAACACGCGCACTCCCATACGAACCCGCGCTCACCACTCCCGCGCGATCGCGCTCACCACCCGCGCGCGTGCCACTCCGGAAGGTGCGGGCGCTCGGTGCCCAGCGTGGTGTCGTTGCCGTGCCCGGGGTAGACCCAGGTCTCGTCCGGAAGCACGTCGAAGATCTTCGTCTCGACGTCGTGGATCAGACGGGCGAAGGCCTTCGCGTCCTTGTGCGTGTTGCCGACCCCGCCGGGGAAGAGGCAGTCCCCGGTGAACACGTGCGGGTGTCCGTGCGGGTCGTCGTAGACGAGGGCGATCGAGCCCGGCGTGTGGCCGACCAGATGACGCGCGGTCAGCTCGACCTGCCCCACCCGGATCGTGTCGCCGTCGTCGACCGGGACGTCCGTGGGGACGGGAATTCCCTCGGCGTCTTGACGCCCCGCGTACGTCCGTGCCCCCGTGGCCGCCACGACCTCGGCGAGGGCCTGCCAGTGGTCGCCGTGCCGGTGCGTGGTGACGACGGACGCGATGCCGTCGTCACCGATCATGCCGAGCAGTGTGTGCGCGTCGTTGGCCGCGTCGATCAGCAACTGTTCGTCGGTGGCCCGGCAACGCAGCAGATAGGCGTTGTTGTCCATGGGACCGACCGCGATCTTGGTGATCATCAGGTCCTTCAGCTCGTGCACGTCGGCCGGCCCGCCGACGGTCACTGCTCCGCTGTACGTCATGGCTGCCAGCCTACCGACGAGGTCACAGCGGGGGCAGCGCGGGCAGCGCCGTGCTCCGGCCGAGTGCGGTCAGGCCGTCGCCCCGGGTGCGTCCGGAGAGCCAGCCCAGCAGCGCGTGGGCGGGGCCGGACACGGTGAGCGGCTCGGAGTCGGCCTGCCGGCCGGTGCGCCGGACGGGGCGGCCCGGGTCCTCCGTCACGGACAGCGTGATGCCCGGGACCTGGGGATGGTCCCTGAAGCGGTCGGCGAGGAAGTCGATCTCCCGGTCCGCGAACTCCGTGGGCACATCCTCCAGCTCGTAGCCGATCCCGAGGTCGACGTGGTGCAGTTCGACCTCGGCCCACCGCCGGAAGGGCAGCCGGGCCGCCGAGTCCGTGACTCCGTTGCGCAGTTCCACCGTGCGGGACCAGTCCGCGGGCGCGACCCCGGTCTCATGGAAACGGGCCGCGCTCTCGCGCAGGTCGGTGAGCTGGACGTCCAGGGGCCGCGGGGCGCCGCGCTCGATGTCGGCGTCCCGGGCCTCGCCGGAGACATACATGGGACGCCCTTGCAGGACGTTGACGAGTGCGTCCGCGTTACGGGCGAGGTGGGCGAGGACATGACCGCGGGTCCAGCCCGGCAGCCGTGACGGCTCGGCCAGCACGGCGTTGTCCAGTTTGGAGACTGCGGTCAGCAGTCGTTCGGTCGCGTCACGTACAGACGCCAGGTCGTGCGCGTGATCAATCATGAGGCGACCCTAGCCTCCGCCACTCCTTCGAGTGAAGGACGCGGACCACCCCCGCAAATCGAATGCACGTGCTATAAGGTCGAGTGCGGCGTCGGGCATGCTGGATAGCCCGGGATTGTTATGAACCCAGGAATCCGACCGGCGTTGTCAGTGGCTCCCCCTAGTCTGAGAAACACGGGGGCCTCGCCCCTGTCGCTTCTCTCAAGAAAGGTGCGGACCGGCGTGGCCGACCGTCTCATCGTCCGTGGCGCGCGCGAGCACAATCTGAAGAATGTCTCGCTCGACCTGCCGCGTGACGCGCTCATCGTCTTCACGGGCCTGTCGGGGTCGGGCAAGTCCTCGCTGGCCTTCGACACGATCTTCGCCGAGGGTCAGCGACGTTACGTGGAGTCGCTGTCCTCGTACGCTCGGCAGTTCCTCGGGCAGATGGACAAGCCGGACGTCGATTTCATCGAGGGGCTCTCGCCGGCGGTCTCCATCGACCAGAAGTCGACCTCACGCAATCCGCGTTCGACGGTCGGCACGATCACCGAGGTCTACGACTACCTCCGTCTGCTCTTCGCGCGGATCGGCAAGCCCCACTGTCCCGAGTGCGGCCGTCCCATCTCGCGCCAGTCGCCGCAGGCCATCGTCGACAAGGTCCTGGAGCTTCCGGAGGGGAGCCGCTTCCAGGTGCTCTCACCGCTGGTGCGCGAGCGCAAGGGAGAGTTCGTCGACCTCTTCGCGGACCTGCAGACCAAGGGCTACAGCCGTGCGCGTGTGGACGGGGAGACGATCCAGCTCTCCAGCCCGCCCACGCTGAAGAAGCAGGAGAAGCACACCATCGAGGTGGTCGTCGACCGCCTCACGGTGAAGGACTCCGCCAAGCGTCGCCTCACCGACTCCGTGGAGACGGCACTCGGCCTGTCGGGCGGCATGGTGGTGCTCGACTTCGTAGACCTCCCCGAGGACGACCCCGAGCGCGAGCGCATGTACTCGGAGCACCTGTACTGCCCGTACGACGACCTGTCCTTCGAGGAACTGGAGCCCCGCTCCTTCTCCTTCAACTCGCCCTTCGGCGCCTGCCCCGAGTGCACCGGCATCGGCACGCGCATGGAGGTCGACCCCGAGCTGATCGTTCCGGACCCGGACAAGACCCTCGACGAGGGTGCCATCCACCCCTGGTCGCACGGACACACCAAGGACTACTTCGGCCGTCTCATCGGGGCCCTGGCGGACGCGCTGGGATTCCGAACCGACATCCCCTTCGCGGGACTGCCGCAGCGCGCCAAGAAGGCCCTGCTCCACGGCCACAAGACGCAGATCGAGGTCCGCTACCGGAACCGGTACGGGCGCGAGCGCGTGTACACGACGCCTTTCGAAGGCGCCGTCCCCTTCGTCAAGCGCCGGCACAGTGAGGCCGAGAGCGACGCCAGCCGGGAGCGCTTCGAGGGCTACATGCGCGAGGTGCCCTGCCCCACCTGTCAGGGCACGCGTCTCAAGCCGGTCGTCCTGGCGGTCACGATCATGGGCAGGTCGATCGCGGAGATCTCCGCCATGTCGATCAGCGATTGCGCGGAGTTCCTGGGTGAGCTGACGCTCGACGCCCGCGACAAGAAGATCGCCGAGCGCGTCCTGAAGGAGGTCAACGAGCGGCTGCGGTTCCTGGTGGACGTCGGACTCGACTACCTCTCGCTGAACCGCGCGGCCGGCACGCTCTCCGGCGGCGAGGCCCAGCGCATCCGCCTCGCCACCCAGATCGGCTCCGGCCTCGTCGGCGTCCTGTACGTGCTCGACGAGCCGTCCATCGGTCTGCACCAGCGTGACAACCACCGGCTGATCGAGACCCTGGTCAGGCTGCGCGACATGGGCAACACGCTCATCGTCGTGGAGCACGACGAGGACACGATCAAGGTCGCCGACTGGGTCGTCGACATCGGTCCCGGCGCGGGTGAGCACGGCGGCAAGGTCGTACACAGCGGCTCCCTGAAGGAACTGCTCGCCAACGACGAGTCGCAGACCGGCCAGTACCTGTCGGGCAAGAAGTCCATCCCGCTGCCCGACATCCGGCGACCGCGCGACCCGTCCCGGCAGCTCACCGTGCACGGCGCCCGTGAGAACAACCTCCAGGACATCGACGTGTCCTTCCCGCTCGGCGTGTTCACGGCCGTCACGGGTGTCTCCGGCTCCGGAAAGTCGACACTGGTCAACGACATCCTCTACACCCACCTGGCCCGCGAGCTGAACGGTGCGAGGAACGTCCCCGGGCGGCACACGCGCGTGGACGGCGACGACCTCGTCGACAAGGTCGTGCACGTCGACCAGTCGCCCATCGGCCGCACCCCGCGATCGAACCCGGCGACCTACACCGGCGTCTTCGACCACATCCGCAAGCTGTTCGCCGAGACCACCGAGGCGAAGGTCCGCGGCTACATGCCCGGCCGCTTCTCCTTCAACGTCAAGGGTGGCCGCTGCGAGAACTGCGCGGGCGACGGCACCATCAAGATCGAGATGAACTTCCTCCCGGACGTCTACGTCCCGTGCGAGGTCTGCCACGGCGCCCGCTACAACCGGGAGACCTTGGAGGTCCACTACAAGGGCAAGTCCATCGCCGAGGTCCTGAACATGCCGATCGAGGAGGCCCTGCACTTCTTCGAGGCCGTTCCGGCGATCGCCCGCCATCTGAACACGCTGCACGACGTCGGTCTCGGCTACGTCCGCCTCGGCCAGTCGGCGACCACCCTGTCCGGCGGTGAGGCCCAGCGTGTGAAGCTCGCCAGTGAACTGCAGAAGCGATCCACCGGACGCACGGTCTACGTTCTGGACGAGCCGACCACCGGTCTGCACTTCGAGGACATCAGCAAGCTGCTGAGGGTGCTCGGCGGACTGGTCGAGAAGGGCAACACGGTCATCGTCATCGAGCACAACCTCGACGTGATCAAGACCGCCGACTGGATCGTCGACATGGGTCCCGAGGGCGGCGCGGGCGGCGGTCTCGTGGTGGCCGAGGGCACGCCCGAGGAGGTCGCGGGGGTCCCGTCCAGCCACACCGGGAAGTTCCTGCGGGAGGTCCTCGGCGCGGAGCGCGTCAGCGATGCCGCATCCGTGAAGGCCCCTCGCAAGGCGGTCGCGAAGACGGTCGCCGCCACGTCGAAGGCGACGAAGACGGCAACGGCAAGGACGGTGAAGACCGCCAACAACACGGCGGCCAAGAAGCCGGCCGGCGCGACGAAGAAGGCAGCCCCCGCGAAGAAGACCACACGGGCACGCAAGGCCTGATAAACCCGGACGAAAAGCCCGGAACACCCGGTGCCCCGCGGGAACGCCCCGCGGGGCACCGCGCGTTCTGCGCCGGGGCTGCCGGGGCTGCCGGGGCTGCCGGAGTAGACGGAGTAGACGGAGTAGACGGAGCCCGCGGGTGCTGGTCTCGCCGGCCACCTGCCGGCAGACGAGACCGCGGCGCCGGCCCGGACCCGGCCGGGCGGCGCGCACCCGGCGCCCTACCGGCAGAGGCTTGCCGCCCCACCGGGCCTGGCGAACGAGGCCCGGTGAACCCGGACTAAAGGCCGGTCGGTTCGGATAGTTCGGATGCGTACGGGGGCTCCGCACCGGCCCGGGAGCAGGTGATCGCAGCGGCGCGGGCCGCGAAGCCCAGCAGTTCGGTCCAGCCGTCGGCGTCCAGCGCGTCCAGTGCGGCGGGGGAGAGGGCGTCGCGGGCAGCCAGGCCGTGCAGCAGCGCCGCGTTGACGGTGTCGCCCGCGCCGATCGTGTCCACGACGGCGACGGGCACACCAGGCACGGAATGCTCCGCCCCGTCCCGGGTGAAGACCGTCAGTCCGTCGCCGCCGTGGGTGATCACGACGGCCGCAGGGCCGGAGGCCAGCCACTCGCGCGGCGTGCCGCCCAGCCACTCCGCGTCCTCCACCGAGAGCTTCAGCAGCGACACCGCCGGCAGCCAGCTCTTGAACCTGGCCCGGTACGCGTCCGGGTCCGGGATCAGCACCGCGCGGATGTTCGGGTCGAGGGTCGTGAAGACGCCCTGCGCGGCGGCGCTGCGCATCAGCTCCTCGTACGCGCTCGCCCCCGGTTCCAGGACGAGGGAGCAGGTGCCGAACGAGACGGCCCGGGTGCCCTGTGGAAGGCCGGCCGGTGCGGTGAAGAGCCGGTCGGCGGTGCCGTCGACGTAGAAGGAGTACGCGGCCGAGCCGTTCTCGTCGACAGTGGCCACCGCCAGAGTGGTCGGCTCGGTGCCGCGTCGGACGGCCGAGACGTCCACGCCCGCCCGGCGCAACCCGTCGAGCAGGGCTTCCCCGAAGGCGTCGGAAGAGGTGCGGGAGCAGAAGGCTGTGGGAGATCCGAGCCGGCCGAGCGCGACGGCGGTGTTGTACGGGCCGCCGCCCAGCGCCGGTTTCAGGGGCGCGAGCGCGCCCGTGCCTTGGGGGACGAGGTCGATCAGGGCCTCACCGGCGACGACGATCACGAGACATTTCCCTTCTCGGAGGGGGTGTCGGGACAGCCGCACGAGGTGCGGTGGACGAACGCGCAGGGCAGCCGCACGGTGCGCGAGGGACGGCCAGGGGACTCCATACGGTCCAGCAGCAGCCGCACGGCCCGGGCGCCGATCTCCTTGCTCGGCTGGGAGATCGCGGTGAGCCGGGGGGAGAACAGATCGGCCCAGGCGAAGTCGTCGAAGCAGCACAGCGCCAGGTCCTCCGGCACGGACAGACCGCGGTCGCGCAGGGTGCGCAGCGCGCCGATGGTCATCGCGTTGTTGCCGGTGACCAGGGCTGTCGGCGGTGCGGCCAGTGACAGCAGGGCGGCGGTGGCGCGTTCAGCACCTGCGGCCGCGGAGGCGCCGTGCACCACCAGCCGCTCGTCGTGGGTCAGCCCCGCGGCTGCGAGGCCTTGCCGGTAGCCGCTGATCCGCTCGGTCGTCGTGCTGAGCCCGGGCAGGCCCGCAACGAGACCGATGCGCCGGTGGCCGAGCCCGGCGAGATGGGTAACCAGCCGAGCCATGGGTTCGGCGTTCTCGGAGCAGATCTGGTCGAACCGGAAGCGAGTGCCTTGCCTGTCTCGCTCGGACCCGTTTCCGGTGGGCTGTCCTGGAGGCGTGCCCGGGGGCACGGTGTCGGCGGTCCTGCCGGTGGCGAGCCGGTCCGCGTCCACCAGCCGGTCGAGGAACACGGTCGGCACGGCATGCCGTGCGAGATGGGCGAGAAGTCCGTCAGGGTTCGCCGAGGGCGCGACGATCACTCCGTCGACGCGACGCTCGTGCAGGAGCCGTACGGCCTTGCGCTCGTGTTCCGGGTCGTCATGCGGGTCGGCGATCAGCAGGCTGAAACCGTGCTCAAGGGCTTCGGCCTCGACGCCTTGGAGGATCTCCGTGAAGTAGGGGTTGCTGATCGCCGACACCGCGAGCCCGATGGACCGGGTACGAGACGTCACCAGGGAACGGGCGAGTGTGTTCGGTGTGTAGCCCAGTGCGTCGATGGCGTCCAGCACCGCCTGACGGGTGTGGGGCAGCACCGGCCGGGTGTCGTTGAGGACATGCGAGACGGTGGCGACGGACACACCGGCGCTCCGTGCGACATCGGCCATGGTTGCCATCGCGTCCCCTCCTCGGACCGCCTGGCCGGGAAAGCTATCCCATTCGGCGGCCGACGTAAACGCTTGCGCAAGCGTTTACGTCTCCCACCCGCCCTCATGCTGTCTTGTGGCTTCGGCTTCATGTAGCTCTGTCTCCTCGCCACCCCCGACCGAGCCCCGCCCCGACCTATGGGCGTGAGCCCCACCCCGCCCCAGCGCGCGAGCCCCCGTCACCGCCCAGCGCCGAGGCCCCGCCCCGCCCCAGTGCGTCAGCCTTGCCGCGGCCCGCCCGCATGAGCCCCGCCCCGGCCCAAGGCGGAATGAATGCCACCGGTATCGTCGGTGTGTTCCGGCACCCGCTGGACACTGGCTCTGAGCAGTGGAGATCCCATGTCCGACCGTCCCTCGGCGACCCGTCGTACCGTCCTTCGCGGGGCCGCGCTCACCCCGGTCGTCGGCCTCGGTCTCGCGGCCTGTTCGGCAGCCGGTAACGGCGGTGGGGCGCCCGCCACACCGACCGCGCCGGTCTCGCTGGGACCCGAGAGCGAGATCCCCCAGGGCGGCGCGAAGCTGTACCGGGACGCGAACGTCGTGGTGAGCCGCACCGCGGACGGCCTGAAGGCGTACAGCACGATCTGCACGCACGCGGGATGTGCCATCGACAAACTGGACGGCACGACGCTGATCTGCCCCTGCCACGGCAGCCGGTTCGACGCCCTCACCGGCAAGGTGGTGCAGGCTCCGGCCACCGAGCCGCTGCACGAGCTGTCAGCAGAGGTGAAAAACGGCGGGATCGTGGCGGGTCCGGCGGCCTGAGGGCTAGCAGGGCCCAGTCACTCCCAGTCCCATCCGATCCCCACCAGGCCCGCCCGGACCCGCGGTTCCACCAGGTGGACCGACCGATGGTGACCGCTCAGGGCGAGCTCCTGCCGGCCGCTGCGCGGGGCGGCGACGGAATGCTGGGTGAACCGGTGGCACCGTACGGGCACCGCGTCCTCGTCGAAGCACACCTGAAGCGCGTACTGCCCGCCCGCGAAAGTGAAGCCGCGGACGTACTCGCCGGACACGCCTGCGGTGCCGTCCTCGAAGCCGTACCGGAAGAGAAACGTATCGCCGCTGGTCAGCCGGGTGTCGAAGAGCAGCTCGGCGACCAGCACGCCGGTCTCGCTGTGCCAGCGCACCCGCTCCGTGCGGCAGTTCTCCAGGGCGTGGACCGCGATCCGCTCCGGGGCGCACCCCGGGTCGCCGTGGTGGATGGCGATATAGCGGTCCACACCGTCCCTGTGCGCACGCACTATGTGGTGCGACTCGCGGGCCAGTAGTTCCCGGCGCGCCCCGATGCGGACGCGCTCATGGTGGCCGATGGTGTGCAGTCCGCCGTCGAGCGGTGACTCGAACTCGGCGAGAAGGCGCTCCAGCACGCCCGAGGCCTCCACCAGGGACCGGTACGAACGGCCCGGGGGCCGGTCCGGGTCGGGCCGATCGTCGGTGCTGGTCAGCAGCCGGATCAGTGACTCGTCGGGCAGTTGGAGGATCTCCTCGAGGGCGCGCACCGCGCGCAGGGACTCGGGACGCTGCGGGCGTCGCGCCCCCTGTTGCCAGTAGCTCAGGCTCGTCACGCCGACCTTGACCCCGTACCGCGACAGATGGTGCTGCACACGCTGGAGCGGCAGTCCGCGAGCGGCGATCGCGGCGCGCAGCGCGACATGGAAGGGGCCGCCGCGCAGGGTCGCCTCCAACTCCGCCGGGACGAGGTCCGCGTGCTGTGTGCCGTGCCGCATACAGAGGGGCCTTTCTGTGCATGTTCACGACGGCTGGTCAGACCGTGCGCAGGGTCGTTCCGGTCCGTGCGGGATCCGTTCAGAAGCGGACCCCACCGATCACGGCCGGAAGGTTTCACGCATTGAAGCGTGTTGACCAAGCCCCGACAACACTTGAAGCCCAGCCCATGGAAGGAGTCCTCGCCGCCATGGCCGGTTCGGCGGTGCCGTCAGGACCGTTCCGAGGGGGGTCTGAGCCCTTCCGGCCCTTGTCCACAGGTTCGCCGCGCTGTCGGCCCCCGCCAGTAGGGTGTGAGACATGGCCGACCCCTCCAGCTACCGCCCCAAGCCGGGAGAGATCCCGGACTCGCCCGGGGTCTACAGGTTCCGGGACGAACACCGCCGGGTGATCTACGTCGGAAAGGCGAAGAGTCTGCGCCAGCGCCTGGCGAACTACTTCCAGGACCTGACGAACCTCCACCCGCGCACCCGCACCATGGTCACCACGGCCGCGTCCGTGGAGTGGACGGTGGTGTCGACGGAGGTCGAGGCCCTGCAGCTGGAGTACACCTGGATCAAGGAATTCGACCCCAGGTTCAACGTCAAGTACCGCGACGACAAGAGCTACCCGTATCTCGCGGTGACGATGAACGAGGAGTTCCCGCGTGTCCAGGTGATGCGCGGCCAGAAGCGCAAGGGTGTGCGGTACTTCGGGCCGTACGGGCACGCGTGGGCGATCCGTGACACGGTCGACCTTCTGCTGCGCGTCTTCCCCGTGCGTACCTGCTCGGCCGGCGTCTTCAAGAACGCCGAGCGCACCGGCCGCCCGTGCCTGCTCGGCTACATCGGCAAGTGCTCCGCACCCTGCGTCGGCCGTATCGCCCCCGAGGACCACCGGGAACTGGCCGAGGAGTTCTGCGACTTCATGGCCGGCCGCACGGGGACGTATCTGCGCCGTCTGGAGAAGCAGATGCTGGAGGCGGCCGACGAGATGGAGTACGAGCGGGCCGGCCGCCTGCGCGACGACATCGACGCCCTGAAGAAGGCCATGGAGAAGAACGCCGTCGTGCTCACCGACGCGACCGACGCCGACTTGATGGCGGTCGCCGAGGACGAGCTGGAGGCGGCCGTGCAGATCTTCCACGTGCGTGGCGGACGGGTCCGCGGCCAGCGTGGCTGGGTGACGGACAAGGTGGAGGACGTCACGACGGGAGCCCTGGTCGAGCACGCCCTCCAGCAGCTCTACGGTGAGGAGACGGGCGACTCGGTGCCCAAGGAGGTCCTGGTCCCGGCGCTGCCCCAGCCGATAGAGCCCGTCCAGGACTGGCTCACCGGCCGCCGCGGCTCGGCCGTGTCGCTGCGCATCCCGCAGCGCGGGGACAAGAAGGCGCTGATGGAGACCGTGCAGCGCAACGCTCTGCAGGCGCTCGCCCTGCACAAGACCAAGCGTGCCTCCGACCTGACCACCCGCTCGCGTGCCCTGGAGGAGATCGCCGCGGCCCTCGATCTGGACAGCGCTCCGCTCAGGATCGAGTGCTACGACATCTCGCATCTGCAGGGCGAGGACGTGGTGGCATCCATGGTGGTGTTCGAGGACGGGCTGCAGCGCAAGAGCGAGTACCGCCGCTTCCAGATCAAGGGCTTCGAGGGCCAGGACGACGTCCGGTCCATGCACGAGGTGATCACCCGCCGCTTCAAGCGCTACGTCGCCGAGAAGGAGAAGACGGGGGAGTGGGCCGACGGGGAGCTGCTGACCGAGGACGACGGGCGGCCCAAGCGGTTCGCGTATCCGCCGCAGCTCGTCGTGGTCGACGGCGGTCAGCCGCAGGTCGCCGCCGCCCGGCGGGCGCTGGACGAGCTCGGCATCGACGACATCGCCGTGTGCGGCCTCGCCAAGCGCCTCGAAGAGGTGTGGGTGCCCGACGAGGACGACCCGGTGGTCCTGCCCCGCAGCAGTGAGGGCCTCTACCTCCTCCAGCGCGTCCGCGACGAGGCCCACCGCTTCGCGATCACCTATCAGCGCAGCAAGCGGACCAAGCGTCTGAGGACGAGCCCCCTGGACGAGGTGCCGGGACTCGGGGAGTCGCGCAAACAGGCGTTGATCAAGCACTTCGGCTCGGTGAAGCGGCTCCGATCCGCGACAATCGACCAGATTCAAGAGGTCCCCGGCATCGGTCGCAAGACGGCCGAGACGATCGCCGTGGCCCTCGCCCAGGCGGCCCCGGCCGCACCCGCCGTGAACACGGCGACCGGAGAGATCATGGAAGAGGAGGAACCCGAGACGACGGCGGGTTCCCCCGGGGAGCCCGTGTCTGCGGGTCCCCCGGACGAGCGACGGGGGCAGGAGACATGACCGAGCACGACCGAAGCGCGGAAGAACGCTCAGCGCAGAGCCAGGCCTCTCACCCGGACGCGGGCGAGGAGCACTCGCCGGAGCAGGCGGGCCAGGAAAACGGAGCACAGGTGAGTACGGGCATCGACGCAGCCGGAGTGCCGGACACGGCCATTCCCGAGCTGGTGATCATTTCCGGCATGTCCGGCGCGGGCCGGTCGACGGCCGCCAAATGCCTGGAGGACCTCGGCTGGTTCGTCGTCGACAACCTGCCACCCGCGCTGATCCCCACCATGGTGGAGCTGGGCGCGCGGTCCCAGGGCAACGTCGCCCGCATCGCGGTCGTCGTCGACGTCCGTGGACGCCGGTTCTTCGACAACCTCCGGGAGTCCCTCGCCGATCTGGAGGCGAAGAACGTCACCCGGAGGATCGTGTTCCTGGAGTCCTCCGACGACGCCTTGGTACGCCGTTTCGAATCCGTCCGGCGCCCGCACCCCCTCCAGGGCGACGGCCGGATCGTGGACGGCATCGCCGCCGAGCGCGAGCTGCTGCGTGAGCTGCGCGGCGACGCCGATCTGGTGATAGACACCTCCAGCCTCAACGTGCACGAACTGCGCGCCAAGATGGACGCCCAGTTCGCCGGCGACGAGGAGCCCGAGCTGCGGGCCACGGTGATGTCCTTCGGCTTCAAGTACGGCCTCCCGGTGGACGCCGACCTCGTCGCGGACATGCGCTTCCTGCCCAACCCGCACTGGGTTCCGGAGCTGCGCCCCTTCACCGGCCTCAACGAGGAGGTGGCCGCCTACGTCTTCAACCAGCCCGGTGCCAAGGAGTTCCTCGACCGCTACGCCGAGCTGCTCCGGCTGATCGCGGCCGGTTACCGCCGCGAGGGCAAGCGCTATGTGACCATCGCCATCGGCTGCACCGGCGGCAAGCACCGCTCGGTCGCCATGTCGGAGAAGCTCGCGGCCCGGCTGGCCGCCGAAGGAGTGGAGACCGTGGTCGTGCACCGGGACATGGGGCGCGAGTGACCGGACGTACTCTGCGGCTGAGCAGGCTGCGCCGGGTGGTGTCCGAGGGACGGGGCGGGAGCCCCGCCGAGGCCCGCGGCGGCAGGGCGCGCCGCCGCGGCACCCAGCCCAAGGTGGTCGCTCTCGGCGGCGGCATGGGCCTGTCCGCCTCGCTCGCCGCGCTGCGCCGGATCACCGGCGACCTCACCGCCGTCGTCACCGTCGCCGACGACGGCGGATCCAGCGGCCGACTGCGCCACGAACTCGGTGTGCTGCCGCCCGGAGACCTGCGCAAGGCGCTGGCGGCGCTGTGCGGCGACGACGACTGGGGCCAGACCTGGGCCCGCGTCATCCAGCACCGCTTCCAGTCCAAGGGCGATCTGCACGAGCACGCGGTCGGCAATCTGCTGATCGTGGCCCTGTGGGAGCAGCTCGGCGACCATGTCCAGGCCCTCGACCTGGTCGGCAGGCTGCTGGGCGCCCATGGCCGCGTGCTGCCCATGTCCGCCGTACCCCTGGAGCTTCAGGCGCTGGTCAAGGGCCACGACCCGGCGCACCCGGACGAGGTCGGCACCGTACGGGGACAGGCCAATGTGGCGCTCACCCGCGGCGAGGTGCAGTCCGTGCACCTGGTGCCGCACGACCCGCCGGCCGTGCCCGAGGCCGTCGCCGCGGTGCTGGACGCCGACTGGGTGGTGCTGGGGCCGGGGTCCTGGTTCTCCTCGGTGATTCCGCACCTGCTCGTGCCGGAGCTCCTGGACGCTCTCATGGAGACCAAGGCCCGCCGGGTGCTCTCCTTGAACCTCGCTCCGCAGCCGGGAGAGACAGAGGGCTTCTCCCCGCAGCGTCATTTGGAGGTTTTGGGACGACACGCCCCTAAACTCGCCCTGGACGTGGTGCTGGCCGACCAGGCCGCCGTGCCCGACCGTGCGTTGCTGAACGAGGCCGCCAAGCGGTTCGGCGCCTCGGTCGAGCTGGCACCGGTGGCCCGGACCGACGGAACCCCGCGGCACGACCCGGAGCTGTTGGCCGCCGCGTACGACCGTATTTTTCGGATGCATGGAAGGATCGGCCCATGGCGATGACGGCAGCGGTGAAGGACGAGATCTCCCGTCTTCCCGTCACCCGGACCTGCTGCAGAAAGGCGGAGGTCTCGGCGATCCTGCGGTTCGCGGGCGGACTGCACCTGGTCAGCGGCCGCATCGTGATCGAGGCGGAGCTGGACACGGCGATGGCGGCGCGCCGGGTGAAGCGGGACATTCTCGAGATCTTCGGCCACAGCTCGGAGCTGATCGTGATGGCGCCCGGCGGGCTGCGCCGCGGTTCCCGCTATGTGGTGCGCGTGGTCGCGGGCGGTGATCAGCTGGCCCGTCAGACCGGTCTCGTCGACGGCCGGGGCCGCCCGATCCGCGGCCTGCCCCCGCAGGTGGTGTCCGGGGCCACCTGCGACGCCGAGGCGGCCTGGCGCGGCGCGTTCCTGGCCCACGGCTCGCTGACGGAGCCCGGCCGCTCGTCCTCGCTCGAGGTGACCTGCCCCGGCCCGGAGGCCGCGCTCGCCCTGGTCGGCGCCGCCCGCCGGCTCTCGATCGCCGCGAAGGCCCGCGAGGTGCGGGGCGTGGACCGCGTGGTCGTCCGGGACGGCGACGCGATCGGCGCACTGCTCACCCGGCTCGGCGCGCACGAGTCCGTGCTGGCCTGGGAGGAGCGACGGATGCGCCGCGAGGTGCGCGCCACGGCGAACCGCCTCGCCAACTTCGACGACGCCAATCTGCGCCGCTCGGCCCGCGCGGCCGTCGCCGCCGGCGCTCGGGTGGCCCGTGCCCTGGAGATCCTCGGCGAGGAGGTTCCCGAGCACCTCGCCGCCGCGGGCCGGCTGCGCATGGAGCACAAGCAGGCCTCCCTGGAGGAGTTGGGCGCCCTCGCCGACCCGCCGCTGACCAAGGACGCGGTCGCGGGCCGTATCCGCCGTCTGCTGGCGATGGCCGACAAGCGCGCCGCCGACCTCGGCATCCCGGGCACGGAGTCCAACCTCACGGAGGAGATGGCGGACAACCTGGCGGGATGACGCAGGACGTCGCAACACGCCGGTGCCGACGCCCGCTTGGGGCTGACGGCACCGGCGTTTGTCTGTCCTTGACGCACTCTTGACTCGATCATGAACTGTCATGAGCCTGGCAATGGCTCGCCGCTGTGGCGAGCCATTGCGAGGGGGGTTCATGAGACACAGAGCGAGATCGATCCTCGCCGTCGGCGCGCTTCTGCTCGGCGGAGCGAGCCTCGGACCCATCGCCTGGGCGCAGACCGGAGGCTCCGCCGGCAAGACCGAGGGGGACGAGGTCAAGGTCTTCCGCGCCGAGGTCACCCAGCAGCAGGTGCCCCTGCTGCTGAAGGCCGGACAGGACGGGCACGAACTCGGCGAGCAAGTGACCGGGAACGGCAAGACCGAGGTCGAGGTCTACCTCACCGACCGTCAGGCCGACCGGCTTCAGAAGCAGGGCGTGGCGCTCACCGAGCACACGCTGTCGGCCAAGGCCGAGGCGCGGGTCGACGGCGCGTCAGAGGGCGTCTTCCGCCCCTACAGCGGAAAGGGCGGCATCGAGAAGGAGATCGTCAGGACGGCGCAGGCCCATCCCGGTCTCACCAAGGTCGAATCCATCGGCCGGACGATCAACGGCCAGCACATCCTCGCGCTCAAACTGACCAAGAACGCGAAGAAGTCGAAGGACGGCTCCAAGCCCTCGGTGCTGTACGTCTCCAACCAGCACGCACGGGAGTGGATCACGCCGGAGATGACCCGCCGGCTGATGCACTACTACCTGGACCGCTACACCACGGACAAGCGCGTCAAGAAGATCGTCGACTCCACCGAGCTGTGGTTCGTCGTCTCGGCCAACCCGGACGGATACGACTACACCTTCAAGGACTCCACCACCCGCCTGTGGCGCAAGAACCTGCGGGACGTGAACGGGGACGGGGGCATCAGCACCGGCGACGGCGTCGACCTCAACCGCAACTTCGGCTACAAGTGGGGCTACGACGACGAGGGTTCGTCCCCCAACCCCACCAGCCAGACCTACCGCGGCGCGAGCCCCGCGTCCGAGCCCGAGACCCGCGCGCTGAGCGCCTTCGAGAAGCGCATCGGGTTCACGTACGGCATCAACTACCACTCCGCCGCCGAACTCCTCCTCTACGGCGTCGGCTGGCAGGTCGCCACGCCCACCCCGGACGACGTCCTCTACAAGGCGCTCGCCGGCACCCCGGACAACCCGGCGATCCCCGGTTACCGCTCGCAGGTCTCCTCGGAGCTCTACACCACCAACGGTGAGGCGGACGGCGACGCGTCGAACGTCAACGGCATGGCGATGTTCACGCCGGAGATGTCGACCTGCCAGACCGCCTCGAACATCGACCCGAACGACGCCTGGAACGCGGCCGACTGCCAGTCGGTCTTCAACTTCCCCGACGACGAGAAGCTGATCCAGGACGAGTTCGAGAAGAACATCCCCTTCGCCCTCTCCGTCGCCGAGACGGCGTCGCACCCTGACCAGCCGACGTCCTCGGTCGGCATGGACGCGCCCGATTTCACCCCGGCCGCCTTCCCGACGTCGTACTCGCGGGGCGCGGACCAGGAGGTCTCGGTCGTCGTACGCAAATCGGTGCGCGACAAGGAGCTCAAGTACCGCGTCAACGGCGGCCGCGTCCACGACCGGTCGCTCAAGCCCTGGAAGGGCGGCGAGACGTACGGCGGCGAGGACAACCTCTACTTCGACGAGTACCGGGCCGAGGTGCGTAAGGGCCAACCGGGCGACAAGGTCGAGGTGTGGTTCACCGGCAGGACGAAGAACGGGAAGCCGACGTCCAGCGGGCATTTCACCTACACCGTCGCCGAACGAACCAAGGCGGACACGCTCGTGGTCGCCGAGGAGGGCGCCAAGGCCGCCCAGGCGCAGACCTACGTCGACGCGCTGAGCGCGAGCGGCCGCAAGGCGATCGTCTGGGACGTCGCCACGCAGGGCGCACCCGACGCGCTCGGTGTGCTGGACCACTTCAGGACGGTCGTGCACTACACGGGAGCGGGCGTGCCGGGCAACGCCACCCAACTCCAGCTGCGCGCCTTCCTCAACGAGGGCGGCAAGCTGATCGAGGCGGGCGAGCGGGCGGGCGGCGCCGTAGACCTGGGCGACGGGACCCTTTCGGACGACTTCAGCCAGTACTACCTGGGCGCCTACTCGCGTACGTCGACGCCGGGGGCCACCGGCTTCACCGGCGCCGGCGGTCTCGCCGGCTTCACCGGGGCGCTGGGTGGCGCGCCCGGCAACCCGCTGGACAGGGCGGGCACGTACGGCGTCACCTCCGAGGAACTGCCCGCCGACCGGTACCCGCAGTTCGCCAGCGCCGGGGCCGGCCAGTTCGCCGGAACCGTCAACCCGTACGGGCCGTACGCGGGCTCGTACATGGCGGCCGCCGTCCACACCGACGACGCGTACAAGCGACTCGCCCGCACCATCGACCTCACCAAGGTGGGCGCGGCCGACAAGCCCACGCTGCGCACCCGGCTGTTGTGGGACACCGAGCCGGGCTACGACCACGCGGTGGTCGAGATCCACACCGTGGGGGCCGACGACTGGACGACCCTGCCGGAGGCCGGTGGCGCCACGAGCGACGCGGTGCCGTCGGAGTGCCAGGCCGGATTCCTTGTGGGCGAGCACCCGTGGCTCAAGCACTATCTGACCGTGACGGCGAACGGCTGCACCGCGAACGGGACCACCGGCACGTGGCACAGCCTCACCGGCGCTTCCAACGGCTGGCAGCAGGCGGACTTCGACCTGAGCGCGTACGCGGGCAGAACGGTCGAGGTCTCGCTCAGCTACATCACCGACCCGGGCAGCGGCGGCCATGGCGTCCTCGTCGACGACACCTCGCTCGTCACCGGGGGCGCGGCCACCGGGACGGAGGGCTTCGAGACGTCCTTCGGCGCCTGGAGCGTGGCCGGACCGCCCGCCGGCAGCCCCGCGGTCCTGAAGGACTGGGCGCGCACCGGGGCCCTGTTCAAGACATACGGCGCGGTCACGACGGACCGGACCGTGCTGCTGGGCTTCGGTCTCGAGCACATCGCCTCGGCGGCCGACCGGGCGGTGCTCATCAAGAAGTCACTGGCCGCTCTCGGTGGCTGACGGTCCGTAGTCAACGGCAGTTGGTCTCGTATCGCCGGAACGGGTGATCGAGCCTTGGGGCCAGGACGGTCCGTACCCCTACTGACGGGTACGGACCGCCCTGCCGTGTATGAGCCATCTCGATGTCACTCCGGGGGCGTCAGGGAGGTAGGGTCATAGGCGGTCGGGGACATCCCAATAGAGCTCGCCGGCATCGAAGGCCGGCGTACCAACGAGGAGATCGGTTCGTGACGATCCGCGTAGGCATCAACGGCTTCGGCCGCATCGGTCGTAACTACTTCCGCGCGCTGCTGGAGCAGGGTGCAGACATCGAGATCGTGGCTGTCAACGACCTGGGTGACACCGCGACCACCGCTCACCTGCTGAAGTACGACACCATCCTCGGCCGCCTGAAGGCGGAGGTGTCCCACACCGAGGACACCATCACCGTCGACGGCAAGACGATCAAGGTCCTGTCCGAGCGCAACCCGGCCGACATCCCCTGGGGTGAGCTGGGTGTCGACGTCGTCATCGAGTCGACCGGCATCTTCACCAAGAAGGAAGACGCCGAGAAGCACATCGCCGGTGGCGCCAAGAAGGTCATCATCTCGGCCCCGGCCAAGAATGAGGACGTCACCATCGTCATGGGTGTCAACCAGGACACCTACGACCCGGCGAACCACCACGTCATCTCCAACGCCTCCTGCACCACCAACTGTGTGGCGCCGATGGCGAAGGTCCTCGACGAGAACTTCGGCATCGTCAAGGGTCTGATGACCACGGTGCACGCGTACACGAACGACCAGCGCATCCTGGACTTCCCGCACAAGGACCTGCGCCGCGCCCGTGCCGCCGCCGAGAACATCATCCCGACCACCACCGGTGCCGCCAAGGCCACCGCCCTGGTCCTGCCGCAGCTGAAGGGCAAGCTGGACGGCATCGCCATGCGCGTCCCGGTCCCGACCGGCTCGGTCACCGACCTGGTCGTCGAGCTCAGCCGCGAGGTCACCAAGGAAGAGGTCAACGCCGCCTTCCAGAAGGCCGCCGAGGGCGAGCTCAAGGGTCTCCTCGACTACACGGAGGACCCGATCGTCTCCTCCGACATCGTCAACGCCCCGGCGTCCTGCACCTTCGACTCCTCCCTGACCATGGTCCAGGAGGGCAAGAACGTGAAGGTCATCGGCTGGTACGACAACGAGTGGGGCTACTCCAACCGCCTCGTCGACCTCACGGTCTTCGTCGGCAACCAGCTCTGATCGCCGAAGCAGGCACCCAGATGCGATAGCAGGGCTCGGGCAGCGCACCGTCGCGCCGCCCGAGCCCTGCCGCACGTGTGGCGAGCCGGCCCGCGGGCGCGGACGGGTTCGCGCGCAGATTCATCAGCCCTCGTACGATCAAGAGCCCTCCCCAGGAGCCCCTTTATGAAGACGATCGACGAACTTCTCTCCGAAGGCGTGGACGGCAAGCGGGTCTTCGTCCGAGCCGACCTCAACGTCCCGCTCGCCGACGGCCTCATCACCGACGACGGCCGTATCCGTGCCGTGCTGCCCACCGTCAAGGCCCTCGCCGACGCGGGCGCCAAGGTGGTCGTCGCCTCGCACCTGGGCCGTCCCAAGGGCGCCCCGGACCCGGCCTTCTCGCTGCTGCCCGCCGCCGAGCGCCTCGGTGAACTCCTCGGCGCGCCGGTCGCGTTCGCCCAGGACACCGTCGGCCCCGCCGCCCACGAGGCGGTGAACGGCCTCCAGCCCGGCCAGGTCGCGGTCATCGAGAACCTTCGCTTCAACCCCGGCGAGACCTCCAAGGACGACACCGAGCGCGGCGAGTTCGCCGACCAGCTCGCCGCCCTCGCCGACGTGTACGTGGGCGACGGCTTCGGCGCGGTCCACCGCAAGCACGCCTCCGTGTACGACCTGCCGGCCCGCCTGCCGCACTACGCCGGCTACCTCATCGCCACCGAGGTCGGCGTCCTGAAGAAGCTCACCGAGGACGTCCGGCGGCCCTACGTCGTCGTGCTCGGCGGCGCCAAGGTCTCCGACAAGCTCGCCGTGATCGACGAGCTGCTCGCCAAGGCCGACCGGCTGCTCATCGGCGGCGGCATGGTCTACACCTTCCTCAAGGCCATGGGTCACGAGGTCGGTAGCTCCCTCCTGCAGGAGGACCAGCTCCCGGCCGTGACCGAGTACATCGAGCGGGCGGGGAAGAGCGGCGTCGAGCTGCTCCTTCCGGTCGACGTGCTGGTCGCCCCGGAATTCCCGGATCTGAAGACCAAGGCCCCGGCCAACCCGACCGTCGTCGCCGCGGACGCGATGCCGGCCGGCCAGCTGGGCCTGGACATCGGTCCGGAGACCCGCAAGCTGTATGCCTCGAAGCTCGCCGACGCGGCCACCGTCTTCTGGAACGGCCCCATGGGCGTCTTCGAGCACCCCGACTACGCCGAGGGCACCAAGGCGGTCGCCCAGGCCCTCGTCGACTGCAAGGGCTTCACCGTGGTCGGCGGCGGCGACTCCGCCGCCGCCGTCCGCACCCTGGGCTTCGACGAGTCGGCATTCGGACACATCTCGACCGGCGGTGGCGCCTCCCTCGAGTACCTCGAGGGCAAGACGCTCCCCGGCCTCGCCGCACTGGAGGACTGAACCTCGATGGCTGACGCAATTTCCGCCGAGCGCATGCCGCTGATGGCGGGCAACTGGAAGATGAACCTCAACCACCTCGAGGCCATCGCCCACGTCCAGAAGCTCGCCTTCGCCCTCGCGGACAAGGACTACGAGGCCGTCGAGGTCGCCGTCCTGCCGCCCTTCACCGACCTGCGCTCCGTGCAGACCCTGGTGGACGGGGACAAGCTCAAGATCAAGTACGGTGCTCAGGACCTCTCGGCGCACGACTCCGGGGCCTACACCGGCGAGATCTCCGGTGCCATGCTGGCCAAGCTCAAGTGCACCTACGTGGTGGTCGGCCACTCCGAGCGCCGCCAGTACCACCACGAGACCGACGAGATCGTGAACGCGAAGGCCAAGGCCGCCTTCAAGCACGGTCTGACCCCGATCCTGTGCGTCGGCGAGGAGCTGGGCGTCCGCGAGTCGGGCGACCACGTCGCGCACACGCTGTCGCAGGTCGAGGGCGGTCTGAAGGACCTGCCGGCCGAGCAGACCGAGTCGATCGTGATCGCCTACGAGCCTGTCTGGGCCATCGGTACGGGCAAGGTCTGCGGCGCCGAGGACGCGCAGGAGGTCTGCGCGGCGATCCGTGGCAAGATCGCTGAACTGTACTCGCAGGACGTGGCCGACAAGGTACGCATCCAGTACGGCGGCTCGGTCAAGTCCGGCAATGTGGCCGAAATCATGTCAAAGCCGGACATCGACGGCGCTCTGGTCGGTGGTGCCTCACTGGACGCCGACGAGTTCGTCAAGATCGTCCGCTTCCGCGACCAGTGAGCCGGGCCCCCGGGGCGAGCGTAAAAGTCGTGAGTATGACGTAGAGGCGATCCGTCGTACCCTTGCGGGGCCGAGGCTGTTATTCGGAACGTGAAGTTTCAATAAGAGCTTCGGCCCCGTCGTCCATCCAAGTCCGAGGAAGTTGGTCCAGCCGTGGTTTTGGGGTTCTCGATCGCCCTGATCATCTTCAGCCTGCTGCTGATGCTGCTGGTGCTGATGCACAAGGGGAAGGGCGGCGGCCTCTCCGACATGTTCGGTGGTGGCATGCAGTCCTCCGTCGGCGGCTCCTCGGTCGCCGAGCGCAACCTCGACCGGATCACCATCGTGATCGGTCTTCTCTGGTTCGCGTGCATCGTGGTGCTCGGCGTCCTGATGAAGGTCAAGGGCTAGCGTCTGCGGACGCCTGCAAGTCGCGCATAAAGACAGACCACACAAAAAGCACGTAACGCCCCATGTTCGGTACGGGTCTTCGGACGCGGCCTATCATGGGGCTTGCGTCTAGGGGCGGGGGTAACTCCCATCACTGGACGCGCGTTGGGCCTTACGTAGACTGAGGCGCTCGCAACGAGGCGAAACGCCGACTCGCTTCGCGGCACCATCACGCAGGGAGTTACGACCGTGGCAAGTGGCAACGCGATCCGAGGAAGCCGGGTCGGGGCGGGGCCGATGGGCGAGGCCGAGCGCGGTGAGTCCGCGCCGCGTCTGCGCATCTCCTTCTGGTGCTCCAACGGGCACGAGACGCAGCCGAGCTTCGCCAGCGACGCGCAGGTTCCCGACAACTGGGACTGCCCGCGCTGCGGCTTTCCGGCTGGTCAGGACCGGGACAACCCGCCGGACCCGCCGCGCACCGAGCCCTACAAGACGCATCTCGCGTACGTAAGGGAACGGCGCAGCGACGCGGACGGCGAGGCGATCCTCGCCGAGGCGCTCGCCAAACTGCGGGGCGAGATCTAGGGACCGATCCCCGAGCCCTCGACGTGGCTCGGGCTCGCCGTCCCATGGCCGGGCATCGAAGGGTGCCCGGCCGGAGCCGTCTCCGTCCACCGGTGCCGTTCGCCTCACGGGCCGTTGTCAGCGGCGCCCTCCACGGTTTGCGCATCGGCGCGGCGTGAGGGGGACACGTGATGACGGGTGAGGCGGCCACTCTGCGTGCGCCTGCGCGGCGCGCGGGGGCGTGGACGGCTGCGCGCCACCGTACTGGTCCCTGGTTCGAGGACGCGCCCTGCCCGGCGCGCCGCACGGCTCACGGACGAGTCCCTTTGTCATTCTTTGTGATGGCCTGCGGCCACGTCCGTGGTCGGTCTTAGGGGGCTGCCGGCCGGTCGGGATCCCGCGCGCACATGACCCGCCCGCTGGACGAGGCCGACGCGGGACACCTGGCCTCGAGACGGCGTACTCGGCGATGACTCGCCGGAGGCTTCGCCGCCCAGCGCGGTGCACCGACGCCTCGGCGCGCCGTGCCGGATCCCTCTTCCGTACGGCCCCGGCCTCCGGCGCACCCTCGGTGCCCTGCTCTTCGGACTCGTCGTGACCTCGTTGACAACTGGGCGCAATCCGGACGTACCTGTTGTTACGCCACAGGACGGCGCGACCACCGGTCACTCGGCGCCCTGATCAATTAGGTTGGGACCGGCAGCGGGGCGAGGTACGCAGCAGCACACGCAAGGAAGAAGGCTGAAGTCCGAGATGAACGCAGACAGCCGTACCAGGCTCAACCAGACGCCCGAGTGGACCGCTCTGGCCAAGCACCGCGAGGAGCTCGGCGAGGTGGGCCTGCGGGACCTGTTCGCGGCGGACCCCGGGCGCGGCAGCGGCTACACCCTCGACGTCGGCGATCTGCACGTCGACTACTCCAAGCACCTGGTCACCGATGAGACGCTGCGGCTGCTGCGCGAGCTGGCCGCCGGGCGGGACGTGTTCGGTCTCCGGGACGCCATGTTCCGCGGTGAGAAGATCAACGTCACCGAGAACCGGGCGGTCCTGCACATCGCGCTGCGCGCGCCGCGGGACGCGGTGATCGAGGTCGACGGCGAGAACGTGGTGCCGAAGGTCCACGCGGTCCTCGACAAGATGGCCGCCTTCGCGAACCGGATCCGCTCGGGCGAGTGGACCGGCCACACCGGCAAGCGGATCCGCAACGTCGTGAACATCGGCATCGGCGGCTCGGACCTCGGCCCGGCGATGGCGTACGAGGCGCTGCGCGCCTTCACCGACCGCTCGCTGACCTTCCGTTTCGTCTCCAACGTGGACGGCGCCGATCTGCACGAGGCCACGCGGGACCTGGATCCGGCGGAGACGCTGTTCATCGTCGCCTCCAAGACGTTCACCACGATCGAGACGGTCACCAACGCCACCTCGGCCCGCAACTGGCTGCTCACCGGTCTGAAGGCCGGTCAGGAGGCGGTCGCGAAGCACTTCGTGGCCCTGTCGACGAACTCCGGGAAGGTCGCCGAGTTCGGTATCGACGTCGACAACATGTTCGAGTTCTGGGACTGGGTCGGCGGCCGCTACTCGTACGACTCGGCGATCGGCCTGTCGCTGATGATCGCCATCGGCCCGGAGCAGTTCCGCGAGATGCTCGACGGCTTCCACACCGTCGACGAGCACTTCCGCACCGCGCCCGCCCAGTCCAACGTCCCGCTGCTGCTGGGTCTGCTCGGCATCTGGTACGGCAACTTCCACGACGCCCAGTCGCATGCGGTCCTGCCCTACTCGCACTACCTGTCCAAGTTCACCGCCTACCTCCAGCAACTGGACATGGAGTCCAACGGCAAGTCCGTGGACCGCGAGGGACGCGAGGTGGAGTGGCAGACCGGGCCGGTCGTGTGGGGGACGCCGGGCACCAACGGCCAGCACGCCTACTACCAGCTCATCCACCAGGGCACCAAGCTGATCCCGGCCGACTTCATCGGCTTCGCCAACCCGGTCGGGGAGCTGGGGGACGAGCTCAAGGCCCAGCACGACCTGCTCATGGCCAACTTCTTCGCCCAGACGCAGGCGCTGGCGTTCGGCAAGACCGCCGACGAGGTCCGCGCCGAAGGTGTGCCCGAGGAGCTGGTGGCGCACAAGACGTTCCAGGGCAACCACCCGACCTCCACCATCCTCGCCACCGACCTGACCCCGTCGGTGCTCGGCCAGCTCGTCGCGCTCTACGAGCACAAGGTGTTCGTCCAGGGTGCGATCTGGAACATCGACTCCTTCGACCAGTGGGGTGTGGAGCTGGGCAAGGTCCTCGCCAAGCGCGTCGAGCCCGCGCTGACCGAGGGCGCCGAGGTGCCGGGCCTGGACGAGTCCACCAAGGCCCTTGTCGACAAGTACCGCGAGCTGCGCGGCCGTTAAGACCCAGGGGAGCGGAGGGGGCGGCCGGACCGCCCTCTCCGCAGCCGCCGCTCAGGCCACCGCGCTCAAGGTGTCCGCGAGGCGGCGGCGTGTCGCCCGGGCTGCGGGCAGGGCCGCGAGGGCCGCGGCGCCCAGCACGGCGGCGGCCCCGAACGCCAGCAGAAGGGCGGGGGAGGGGCCCTCGGCCAGCCCGGCGCCCATACCGCTGGATCTGCCCTGTACGTCGATCAGCCAGTGGGCGAGCGGAATCCCCAGCGCCGTGCCGACGCACACCGCGGCCAGGGCGGTGCAGGCGGTGGCGGTGACGGTGATCGCGGTGATCTGCCGCGGGGACAGGCCGATGGCCTTGAGCGCCAGCAGGTCCCGCTCGCTCTCGCGGACGGTGCCGCCGATCGCGCTCAGCAGTTCGACCATTCCGATCAGCGCGAGGACGGCGATCAGTCCGGCGACGACTCCGCGCAGTGGCCCGAGGCCGTCCGCCGGATTCGTCACGGGGTGCACGTCGAGATGCCCGGGGGCCGACGCCGCCAGTTCGCCGGCGACCTCGTGCGGGTCGGCGCCGGGGCGGAGCCGGATCTGGTAGAGCGTGGGGCGCAGCCGGGGGTCGTTCTCGCGCAGGGTGTCGAGCGAGGTGGAGATGACCCGCCCGGCGTTCTCCGGCTCGATGCTGCGGCCCACGATGTGCAGGATCTGGGGCTGGTCGCCCACCGTCATCCGCACCCAGTCGCCCACGCGCACGTCCAGCAGGTCGAGCAACCCCTGCCCGGCCACCGCCTCGTCACGGCCCAGCGCCGGACGGCCCTCGGCCAGGGCGAACGGGTAAGGCTCCGTGCGGGTGCCCAGCCCGCGCAGCGCGATCGTGGCCGTCTGGCCCGGTACCAGCGCCGCGACCTGGACGCCCGGGTAGGCGTCGGCCACCTGCGGATTGCGCTGCAGGAGGGAACGGGCTGACGCGTCGTCGAGACTGCTGTCGGGGCGGACCGTGAGCGCCCCCGCGAGGCCGACCTCCTCGGGTCTGCTGTGGAAGCGGTCGATGGTGGTCCATGCGCTCATCGCCACCACCATCAGCAGCAGTGGCAGCGCCAGCCGGGCGATCGTGGCCAGCGACCGGGGCCGGCGGGTGAACGCCTTGTGCCAGCCGAGGACCAGAGCCGGCGGCAGCCGCAGTCCGAGGGCCCCGCGCGCCACGCCCGTCAGGCGGCCACCGGCCGGTGCCGCGGGCCGGGGCACGGGCACGGGAGGCACCCGGCCGGACCGCCAGGCCGCGAGCCAGGTGGTGGCGGCGATGAACAGCACGGCGGCCACCGGCACCGCGAACAGGGCGACTGTGTGGTCGGGCAGCCCCTGCCACACACCGACCGCGTCGCCGAGACGCCCCGGGATCCGGCTGCCCAGCCCCTGGGTGAGGGCGGCCGCCGCCACGGCGCCGAGCAGCGCGTACGCGATGTGCTGGAGCAGGAAGATCCGTACGACCTGGCCGGGTGTGAAGCCGATCGCCTTGAGCACGGCTATGTCCCGCAGATGTCCGCGGATGCGGGTGCCGATCGCTCCGTGCACGGCGAAGCCGGCCGCCACGAGCGCGCCGAGCCCGAACAGGCCGAGCACCTGGCCCAGCAGCCGGTTGTCACCCTGCGCCTCGGCCCGGGCCTGCTGCCAGGTGGAGACCTCGCTGACCGCACCGGCTCCCAGTACGGTGACGGCGCGCTGGACGGCGTAGTCCGTGTCCTCGGGATCGGCCAGGCGCAGTCCGGTGACCTGGCCGGAGGGTTCGCGCACGGCGGCCGGCGGTGCCCAGACGAGCCCCGGCTGCTCGCCCGGGCTGTAACGGGGTTCGGCGCTGTCCGCGACGCCGACGACGGTGAGCGTCCGGGCCGTGCCCGCCACGGTCAGGGTGTCGCCGGGCTCGGCGAGCAGCGCCCGGGCGAGCCGGCTCTCCAGCACCACACCGTCGGGCTGCGCGGGGCTCAGCCAGTGGCCCGAGGTGATCAGCGGCCGGCCCACGGACGGCAGCCGCGGTGTGCCGCGCAGTTCGACGGCGGCGCGGGTGCCGCGGGCGACGAGGGTCGTGGCCTCGGTCGGGTAGGGACCCGCGACGGACTGGACGCCGTCCAGACCGGCCAGCTCGGCCGTGTCCGCGCCGCGGCCGGTGTGGATCCACACATGGGCGCCGCGTGCCTGGGTGAAGACCCGCTGCCAGGGGTTGGTGGCATACCCGAAGAGCGACGCGGCCAGCAGCAGGGAGGCGACGACGCCGGCGGTGGCCAGCACGATGAACAGGGCTTCGCCGCGATGTGTCCGCAGATCGGAGTGCGCCCAGCGCAGGGTGGCTCGCACGGCGTCAGCCTCTCGGCTCGGGCGGGGCGGACGGGGTCGCCCTCGGGTCGTCGTGCACCGCGGATCAGTCCCTGAGCTCCAGCACACCGGATGTTCCCGTCCGGCGTGACGGTGTGCCGTCCAGTTCCGCGTCGTCCGCGATCCGGCCGTCGAAGAAGCTGATCACCCGGTCGGCCGCGCTGGCCAGCCGGGCGTCATGGGTGACCAGCACGATGGTCTGGCCACGCTGGTGGAAACGGGAGAGCAGCCGCATCACCTCGCGGGTGCCCTTGCTGTCGAGGCTGCCCGCGGGCTCGTCGGCGAGGAGCAGCGGCGGATGGTTGACCAGGGCCCGGGCCAGCGCGACCCGTTGCTGCTCGCCGCCGGACAACTCGCCCGGCATGCTGCGCTCCTTGCCCGCGAGGCCCAGTTCGGAGAGGAGTTCCTCTCGCTCGGCGCGTGCCTGCTTCGGTGACGCACCGGCGAGCAGTGCCGGCAACTCGACGTTGTCCGCGACCGACAGATTGGACACCAGGTTGAAGAACTGGAAGACGATCCCGATGCGCCTTCTGCGCTCCACGGCCCAGCGGGCCTCGCTGTAGGAGTCCGTGCACTCGCCGTCCAGCCAGATGCTGCCGGCGTCCGGCCGCTGCAGCCCCCCCAGCAGGTGCAGCAGCGTCGACTTCCCGGCCCCGGACGGGCCGGTGACGGCCACGAACTCGCCCCGCGTCACCCTCAGATCGACCCCGCGCACGGCGTGCGCGGGCGCGCCCTCGCCGTAGTGGGTCTTGACGAGGCCCTCGGCCCGCAGCAGAGGAGTGGGGCGCTCGCTCACTCCTGCTCCTCCAGTTCCTCCTGGCACCGCTCCAGCCAGTCGAGGTCGGCCTGCAGATGCAGCATCGCGCCCTCGATCAGCAGATGGGCCATCCGGTTGTCGCGGTCTTCGGCAGCGGCGAGTTTCGACAGGCTGCGCATGGTGTTGAGGTACTGGCGCCGCTGCTTGTTGA
The DNA here is from genome assembly GCF_040644975.1 of Streptomyces sp. NPDC046900. Lineage (NCBI taxonomy): Bacteria > Bacillati > Actinomycetota > Actinomycetes > Kitasatosporales > Streptomycetaceae > Streptomyces > Streptomyces sp. NPDC046900. The sequence goes on from NZ_JBEYXD010000066.1 coordinate 42,387, forward strand.
TCAGGGCGATCTGATCGGCGAGGCCGGTCTGCGGTGCGAGTGCCAGTTTCATGAAGAACTCGTCCCTCACCCGCGGTTCGTCCGCCGTCTCCTCGTACCAGGCGCGCAGCGCCTCCCGCCCGGCGTCGGTGAGGTGGTAGATCTTCTTGTTGGGCCGGCTCGACTGCTCGACCTCCTCGCCCTCGATCAGTCCCGACTTCTCGAGGCGGCCGAGGGTGACGTAGATCTGGCCGACGTTCGGCTGAGGGTACGCGGAGCCCAGCAGTTGCTCAAGGTCCTGCTTGAGCTCGTAGCCGTGGGCGGGGCCGCGTGCGAGGAGGGCCAGGAGGGGCAGGCGCACTCGTGCTCTCCTCCTCGGGTCCTCGTATTGTGCTCCAGACCCTAGTATCGCCCATACCTAACAGGTATACATGGCCTCTGACCCCGGGCGACGACGCCGGGTGCCGGTGCACAGGGAGGAACCTATGCGGTGGATGCGCACCGCCGGTAGGGGCCTCCTCGTTCTGGCCGTGGTCATGGCCGGCTGCGTCGCCTCGGGCGCCCGGGCCGACGACGGGATCGCGGGCGGTTGCGGACCGATCACCCTGGCCACCGCGGGAGACCTGACCGGCTATCTCGGCCCGCTGCTCGAGGGCTGGAACCGCGCCCACCCCGGTGAACGGGTCACTCTCGTCGAACTTCCGGACTCCGCCGACGAGACCCATGCGCAGATGACCACCGACCTGCGCGGCGGCGACCGCAGCCGGTTCGACGTCCTCAACATCGACGTCGCCTGGACCTCGGAGTTCGCGGCGGCCGGCTGGATCCGCCCGCTGCCGCGCGACCGCTTCCCGTTGAAGACCTTCCTGCCGCCGGTCGTCGACACCGCCACCTACGACGGACGGCTGTACGCGGTCCCGTACGTCACCAACGCCGGTCTCCTCCTGTACCGCAAGGACGTCCTCGCCAAGGAGGGCGTGGCGCCGCCGCGGACCTGGGCCGAGCTGGAGCGGGACGCGAAGACCATCGCCCCGAAGTACGGACTCGGCGGCTACGCGGGGCAGTTCCTGCCGTACGAGGGCCTCACCGTCAACGCGGCCGAGGCGGTGTACTCCGCGGGCGGCACGATCCTCGGCGACGAGGGCGAGCGCGTCACGGTGAACTCGGCCGCCGCGCGTGAGGGCATCGGCTTCCTCGCCCGGGGTGTGCGCGAGGGATGGATACCGAAACAGGCGCTGACGTACAAGGAGGAGGAGTCCAAGCAGGCGTTCCAGGACGGCCGGCTGCTCTTCCTGCGTAACTGGCCCTACGCGTACGTCGTCGCCTCGGCCAAGGGGTCCGAGGTCGCCGGGAAGGTAGGCGCCGTACCGCTGCCGGGACCGAACGGCCCGGGCACCAGTGTCCTGGGCGGCTCCAATCTGGCGGTCAGCGCACATGCGCGGCACCCCGAGTCCGCCGCGCGTCTGATCGCGTACCTCACCAGCGAGCGCGTCCAGCGCCAGGTCCTCACCCGCGGCGCGCTCCCGCCGGTGCGTGCCGCGCTCTACGACGACCCCGTGCTGATACGGCAGTTCCCCTATCTGCCGACCCTGCGGGCGAGCGTCATGGCCGCCGCTCCGCGTCCCAAGAGCCCGCGCTACGACCAGGTGAGCCTGGTCGTGCAGGCGGTGGTGGACGACGCGCTGACGGGGCAGGAGACGCCCGAGAGCGCGGTGCGACGGCTGGCGCGGGAGCTGGCCGCCATTTCCCACCGCTAGTCGCTCGCTAGTTACTTGTTAGGTAACGCCACGATCTCACCTTGGCTCCTCCTGGGCAGATAAATACGGATTTGAAGGGCCAACTTCCCAACAGCTTCCGCAGATTCGTTGACACTCTTATGACACGCCTACCTAACATGCATGCATAACCGTCGACCCCGCTTCGGGTCGCCTCAGCACGCACAGACAGGTCAACGGGGTGAGTTCCCAGTACATCGACAACCACCTCTGGTGGCGGGACGCAGTGATCTACCAGGTGTACGTCCGCAGCTTCCTGGACAGCACCGGAGACGGCATAGGCGATCTGGCCGGCGTCCGGGCCGGGCTGCCGTACCTGAAGAAACTCGGCGTCGACGGGATCTGGCTGAGCCCCTTCTACCCCTCGCCCCAGTACGACCACGGCTACGACGTGGCCGACTACTGCGACGTCGACCCGCTCTTCGGCGACCTCGCCGAGTTCGATCAGCTGACGGCGGCCGCCCGGCGGCTCGGCATCAAGGTGCTCCTGGACATCGTCCCCAACCACTGCTCCAGCGAGCACCGGTGGTTCCGCGAGGCGCTGACCGCGACGCCCGGCAGCCCGGCCCGCGCCCGCTTCCACTTCGCCGACGGCCGCGGCGCCGACGGCGGCAAGCCGCCCAACAACTGGCACGCCATGTTCGGCGGTCCCGCCTGGACCCGGGTGACCGAGGCGGACGGCCGGCCCGGCCAGTGGTACCTGCACATGTTCACCCCCGAACAGCCAGACTGGAACTGGCGCGACCCCGAGGTCGCCGCGGAGTTCGACCGGGTGCTGCGCTTCTGGCTGGACCGGGGCGTGGACGGCTTCCGTATCGACGTCGCCGCCGGCCTCTTCAAACACCCCGGCCTGCCGGACTCGCCCGACCCCGAGGCCGACGCCCGCACCCGTGACTCGGTCAACCCGCTCGCCTGGAACCAGCCCGAGGTGCACGACGTGTGGCGGCACTGGCGTGCGGTGTGCGAGGAGTACACGGCACGCGACGGCCGAGAACGCCTTCTGGTCGGCGAGGTCTCCGTACCGACCGCCCGCGAGCACGCCCAGTACGTCCGCCCGGACGAGCTGCACCAGGCGTTCTTCTTCGATCTGCTCAGCGCCCCCTGGAACGCGGACGCCTTCCGCAAGGTCATATCCGAGGCCATGCAGGACATCGCGGGCACCGGCTCCACGGTCACCTGGGTCCTCAACAACCACGACCAGGTCCGCACCGTCACCCGCTACGGAGAACCGGCCACCGAGGGCAGCGGCCTGGGCGCCGCCCGGGCCCGCGCCGCGGCACTGCTGATGCTGGCCCTGCCCGGCGCCGCGTACATCTACCAGGGCGAGGAACTGGGCCTGCCCGAGGTCGTCGACCTACCCGACGACGTGCTCACCGACCCGATCTTCCACCGCACCGGAAGCCGCGCCCGTATCCGGGACGGGTGCCGGGTGCCCCTGCCGTGGTCGGGACAGGCCTCCCCGTTCGGCTTCACCTCAGGCGCCGAGGGCGCGCGGCCCTGGCTGCCCCAGCCCGACTGGTTCGCCGAGCACGCCACGGACCGGGCCCTCGCCGACACCCGCTCCTTCTGGCACCTGTACCGCGACGGCCTCCAACTGCGCGCCGCGCTCTCCCAGCTGGGCGAGGGCCCCCTGCGCTGGCTGGAGACACCGCCGGGTGTCCTCGGCTTCGTGCGCGGCGACGACCTCGTCTGCGCCGTCAACTTCGGTGCGGCACCCACGCCGGCCCCCGTCTCCGGAACCCCGCTGCTCGCCAGCGGCCCCTGTGCGCCCGGGGTGCTCGCCGGGTCCACGGCCGCCTGGTGGATCAGCGACGGCACCGACCTCTGAGCCCCACACCACAACCCCGCCATTCCCGCTTCCCCGAAGGGACATCAACGATGATGCGACGACGCACCACTCTGCTCTCCGGCTGCACCGCCCTCGCCCTGGCGCTCGGCGCCACCGCCTGCGGCGGCGGGCCCGTTGCCGCAGGCGGCGGCGACAAGGAGCTGAACGGCCAGACGGTCACTGTGGCCGGTGTCTGGTCCGGCAGCGAGCAGAAGAACTTCCAGAAGGTGCTGGACGCGTTCTCCGCGAAGACCGGCGCCAAGACGCAGTTCGTCTCCACCGGCGACAACGTCTCCACCGTCGTCGGCAGCAAGATCGAGGGCGGCAACGCGCCCGACGTCGTGATGGTCCCGCAGGTCGGCGTGCTCCAGCAGTTCGCGAAGAAGGGCTGGCTCCAGCCGCTGTCCAAGACCGCCGAGCAGACCGTCGACGCCGACTTCGCGACGGTGTGGAAGAACTACGGCAGCGTCGACGGCACCCTCTACGGCCTCTACTTCAAGGCCGCCCACAAGTCGACGATCTGGTACAGCCCGGACGCGTTCACCCAGGCGGGGGTCGAGGCGCCGAAGACGTACGACGAGCTGCTGAAGACCGGGCACACGGTCTCCGACTCGGGCCTCGCCGCCTTCGCGGTCGCAGGTCAGGACGGCTGGACGCTCACCGACTGGTTCGAGAACATCTACCTCTCCCAGGCCGGACCCGAGAAGTACGACGCGCTCGCCGCCCACAAGCTGAAGTGGACCGACGAGAGCGTGGTCAAGGCGCTCACCACGCTCGGCAAGCTCTTCAAGGACAAGCAGCTGATAGCGGGCGGCCAGAAGGAGGCACTCAACACCGACTTCCCGGGCTCCGTCGAGAAGGTCTTCGGTCCCAAGCCCGAGGCCGGCATGGTCTACGAGGGCGACTTCGTCGCCGGTGTCGCCCACGACCAGTTCGGCAAGACCATCGGCAAGGACGCCGACTTCTTCCCGTTCCCGGCGGTCGACGGCGGTACGGCGCCCGTGGTCAGCGGCGGTGACGCGGCGGTCGTGCTCAAGGACGGCAAGAACGCCAAGGCCGGCATGAAGCTCATGGAGTACCTGGCGACTCCTGAGGCGGCGGCCGTGTGGGCGAAGGCGGGCGGCTTCCTGTCCCCGAACAAGAAGCTGGACCTCGCCTCCTACGGTGACGACGTCACCCGCGAGACGGCCAAGTCCCTGGTCGCCGCAGGCGATTCGGTCCGCTTCGACATGTCCGACCAGGCCCCGGCGGCCTTCGGCGGCACCAAGGGCGCCGGCGAGTGGAAGCTGCTGCAGGACTTCCTGCGCGACCCGTCCGACCCGAAGGCGGCCGCGGCGCAGCTCGAGGACGCGGCGGCCAAGGCGTACCAGGGCTGAGCGGACATGACCGCCACCGCACTCTCGAGAGACGCGGGTTCCCCGTCCGTCGCGTCCGCCGCCCGTGCGCGGCGTACGCGACGACGCGGGCGGATCGTCGCCCTGCTCTTCGTCTTCCCCGCGCTGCTGCTGCTCGGCGCCCTCGTCGTCTACCCGGTGCTGTTCTCGGTCGGACGCAGCTTCTTCGACGCCTCCGGCACCCGCTTCGTGGGCGGCGACAACTACGCGGAGATGTTCCGTGACCCGGCGACGCTCAAGGCCATCCGGAACACCACCATCTGGGTGGTCGTCGCCCCCGCGCTGCTGACCGGGCTCGGTCTGATCCTGGCCGTCCTGGTGGAGAAGGTCCGCTGGGCGACGGCGTTCAAACTGCTGCTGTTCATGCCGATGGCGGTGTCCTTCCTCGCCGCGGGCATCATCTTCCGCCTCGCTTACGACGAGGATCCGAACAAGGGCGTGCTGAACGCCGCCGTGGTCTCGGTCCACGACGCCTTCCAGGGCACGTCGTCCTATCCGGCGGCACGCGCCCGCACCGGACAGGGGCTCACGGCAGGCCGCGACGGCTCGTACCGCACGAGCGCAGGCGTCTCGCCGGGCGACTCGGTGGCCCTCGGACTGGTCGGGGTACTGCCCAAGGACCTGCCCGCGGGAGCGGCGCCCGCGTACGGGGCGGCCGGGCAGAAGGCCGGCGCGGACGAGGTGCGCGGGGTCGTCTACCTGGACTTCACACCCGGTGGGGGCGGGAAGCAGGGAGTGGTCGACCGCGGGGAGAGCGGCCTGCCGCAGATGAAGGTGGAGGCGGTGCACGACGGGCGGACCGTGGCGACCACGACGACCGCGTCCGACGGTTCCTTCCGCTTCTCCGGACTGGACTCCGGCTCGTACACGGTGACGCTGCCGGGATCGAACTTCGCACCGCCCTACCAGGGTGTCTCCTGGCTCGGACCGACGCTGGTGACGCCGGCGATCATCGGGGCGTATCTGTGGATCTGGACCGGCTTCGCGATGGTGCTGATCGGAGCGGGCCTCGCCACACTGCCCCGGGACGCGCTGGAGGCGGCCCGGATGGACGGGGCGAACGAGTGGCAGATCTTCCGGCGGATCACCGTTCCGCTGCTGGCACCCGTGCTGACCGTGGTCTTCGTGACCCTGGTGATCAATGTGATGAAGGTCTTCGACCTCGTCTACATCATCGCGCCGGGGCCGGTGCAGGAGGACGCGACCGTGCTGGCGACGCAGATGTGGCTGGTCTCCTTCGGCGGCGGCAACAACCAGGGGCTCGGCAGCGCGCTCGGCGTGCTGCTCCTGTTGCTGGTGATTCCCGCGATGGTCTTCAATGTCCGCCGTTTCCGAAGGAGTCAGCGATGAACGCGGTCAGACGCGGCCTCGGCAACGGGCTGGTGCAGGCCTTCCTCGTGGTGATCGGCCTGATCTGGCTCACTCCGCTGGCGGGACTGTTCGTCTCGTCGCTCCGGTCGGCCGAGGACACGGCGAAGGGCGGCTGGTGGACGGCCCTGGCCGGCCCCGGGCAGCTGTCCTTCGACAACTACTCGGCGCTGCTGAAGAACGCCGGGATGACGCAGGCGTTCTGGAACACGGTGCTGATCTCGGTGCCGGCCACCGCACTGGTCGTCGTGCTCGCGGCGCTCGCCGGATACGCCTTCGCATGGCTGGACTTCCCGGCGCGCGAGCCGATCTTCCTGCTGGTGGTCGCGCTGCTCGTGGTGCCGGTGCAGATCGGTCTGCTGCCGGTCGCCAAACTCTTCGGGCAGCTGGGGCTGTTCGGCACGATTCCGGGCGTCGTCCTCTTCCACGTGGCGTACGGGCTTCCCTTCGCCGTGTTCCTGCTGCGGAACTACTTCGCGGAGATACCGAAGGAGATGCTGGAGGCGGCGCGGATGGACGGCGGCAGTGAGTGGCGCATCTTCACCCGGCTCGTGCTCCCGGTGGGGCGGCCCGCCCTCGCCAGCCTCGCCATCTTCCAGTTCCTGTGGGTGTGGAACGACATGCTGGTGGCGCTGCTGTTCGCCGACAGCTCCTCGCAGCCGCTGACCGTGGAACTCCAGTCCCAGATAAGGCAGTTCGGCAGCAACATCGATGTGCTGGCGCCCGGCGCGTTTCTGTCGCTGATCGTGCCGGTGGCGGTGTTCTTCGCGTTCCAGCGGCACTTCGTGCAGGGGGTCATGGCCGGATCGGTCAAGTAGCCGACCCCCGGAAAAGCCGGACGCCGGACGGGCTGAACCCAGCCCGTCCGGCGGGCGCCGGCGGGGGC
>NZ_JBEYXD010000067.1:0-47600 GCF_040644975.1 Streptomyces sp. NPDC046900
AGTTGTCAACTCCCCACCCCCCACCACCAAAGCCCCCCCCCCCGGTGGGGGGGTCGGACGGTTTGTTGTTCCCACCCGCCGCCCGGGGCCGCGCCCGCCCCCCGGTACCCCTCTCACCGATCCGATGATCTTTCAAGAAAGGGCTTAACGTGCCGGGCTCTGAGCTCTACGAGAGATTCATGGCGTTGCACACCCGTGACGGCGGGTTCGTCATGCCGAACGCCTGGGACGGCCTGTCGGCGTTGATGCTGGCCGATGCCGGCTTCGAGGCGATCGCGACGTCGTCGGCGGCACTTGCCTTCACGCTCGGCCGCCTCGACGGGCGGCACGAGGTCACCCGCGAAGAGCACCTGGAGCATGCGCGGTTGCTCGGCCAGCTCACCGGGCTGCCCGTCAACGGCGATTTCGAGGACGGGTACGGCGACACGCCGCAGGACGTCGCAGCGACGGTGGAGGCGGCCGTGGCGTCTGGGCTGGCCGGGATCGGGATCGAGGACACCTCGGGTGATCCCGAACGGCCGATCCGGGGCTTCGACGACGCCGTCACCGCGTTCGCAGCGCGGTCGACGCGGCCAAGGGGCGCATCGTCGTCACCGGCCGGACCGACAACTTCATCCAGGGGCGGCCCGATCTCGATGACACCATCCGGCGTCTGACGGCCTTCGCCGAGGCCGGCGCGGATGTGCTCTACGCGCCATTCCCACCCGATCGCGACGCACTCGTCGCGATCGTCACCGCCGTCGCGCCGACACCGGTCAACGTCCTCATCTCGCCGGCGGACAAGGTGCTGACCGTCCCGGAGTTGCAAAAGGCCGGGGTCAAGCGGATCAGCTTGGGTCCGATGCTCTACGCGAACGCGATGGGGGCCCTCGAACACGCCACCAAGGCGCTCGTCGCGGGCGACCTCGCCGCGGCGACGACGGGCATGAGCTTCGACCGTATCGGCGCACTGCTCGCCGGCAAGAAGTAGCCCGAACCCTTGAGGATCTCTACCCATCAACCACTGATCGTAAGAAGAAGGCAGACTGACGTGGACCTCGACAAGCTCATGAACAAGCACCTCACCAGGTATTTTGACCCCAGCAAGACCATTCCGGAAGAGACCCTGGAGAAGTTGCTGAGGTTCCTGCGCTCCACGCCGACGTCGGTGAACATCCAGCCGAACCACTTCTACGTCCTCGCCACGCCCGAGGGGAAGAAGCAGCTCGCGGACAACCTGGGCGAGCGGTTCCAGGACAACGGCGAGAAGATCCTGAACGCGTCGCACACCATCATCCTCACCACCCGGGCTGACGTGCCCGACAGCCACCTCGAGGCGGTGTTCAGCAAGGAGAGGGCCGACGGCCGGTTCCCTGACCCGTCAAAGCAGGAGCTGTGGGAGTCGATGACCCGGGACTTCCTCAACCTGCGCAACTACGGCTACAAAGACCTGAACCACTGGATGGAGAAGCAGACCTACATGGCGGTGGGCCTGACCATGATGGCGGCCGCCGAGCTCGGCGTCGAGGCCACACCGCTGGAGGGGTTCGACCCGACCAGTGTCGACAAGGCGTTCAAGATCCGCGAGACCGGACACAGCACGACGGTGCTGCTGGCCCTGGGCTACCCCGACCCGGAGAGGGTGTACACCAGCCCGATCTCGCGATTCGACGCCGCCCAGCTGTTCACCTTCATCTAAACACCCGGAGTTGATCACCTTGGACGGACAGGAGCTGCAGAAGATCGCGGGCGACTGCACTGTGGAACTGCCCGGCGCCGACCTGGAGCATGTTTTCGGCCCCGACTGGGAGGTCTACAAGGTGCGCGGCAAGGTCTTCATGCTCATGACCGACATGCCGGGGCGCCCCGTCGTGATCCTGAAAGCTGATCCGGACGACGCCGCAGCGCTGCGTGAGCAGTACGCAGACATTACCCCCGGCTATCACATGAACAAGAGGCACTGGATCACGGTGGAAGGCGGGGACACCGTCGACGAGAAGCTGGTGAAGGAACTCGTGATCGAGTCCTACCGTCTCGTGGTCGGCGGGCTTCCCAAGTCCGCGCAGCCCGTGGATCCGCGCACCTACGGCCGCCGCGCCTGACCTTCGTCATGCCCATCAGCGGCGAGAAGCTCCAGGACAGAGCGCGCGACACGGCACTGGCGCGGCCCACTGACGGTCTGGCGGTGGACTTCGTTGTCGAGGCCGATCGAGCCGAACTGGGTGAGATCGTGCAGCGGCTACAGGACGGACGGCTGCGGACAAACATCGGTGACGTCGCGAGCCTCGATGACGCCATCGGTGCCCTCAACCCGACCACGCGACGCAGCGGGAAGACAGTCATCCGCGTACGCCCGTAGGCAGCGGACGGCCACAGTCCGACTGGCGGGTCATCCACACGGTGCAGGAGATGAAGCGGCTCGGCCGCGACGCCGCAGAACTCCCCCGCAGCCCCGTCCCGTTGGTCTGCGTACGCATCCTGCAGGGCACCACTGCCGCATTGATGGTGCCTCAGGTCCTCGCCATCGGACCTGAACGTGAACTCATTGACCAGGCCTTCACCGACCAAATGCACAACGAGCGCCGCCTACTGAACCTGCTGACGCCCACCGAGACCACAACACTCGAAACGCTGCTCACGACCTGGCTCTCCCGTATGGCACAGGCCGCACCAGCAGCAACTGACCAGACACCTATCCGAGCCGCGACCTGCTGGAAAGACGGTATGACGCAGCTTGGGAACACGGGTGATCGTCGCGTGCATCGCGTCGACTTTCGGATTAGGAGAACCCACTTCATGCCCAGCCCCACGGTCTTCCGATCAGCTTCCGCCGCCCCCGGCGACCGAGGACTGCTCCTCGGCCGCGCCTTCCCGGACCAGATCCGGCGGACCTGGGAGTTCTACAACGAACTCTTCGCTACCGCCGGGGCGGCTCGGCAAGACGTCACCAAGTGGGGCCAAGAGGCCTTGGAGCACATCGGCGCGCTGGCCCCCGACCTAGCCGCCGAGATCGACGGCATCGCCCGCGGCTCCGGCCTGCCGCCCCATCAGATCGCCGCGCTCAATGCCCGCACGGAGATTCTCGGCCGACTCGGGCAGCAGCACCCGGAGTGCTCGACCGTCGTCCACACCCCGGCCGACGGCGGCCCACCGGTCACCACCCAGGCCTGGGACTGGCACGACGGCATGCGCGATAACTGGTTCGTGTGGACCGTCGAGCACCCGGACGGCCGGGTGGTGCGCACGCTCACCGAATACGGCATCGTCGGCAAGATCGGAGTCAACTCCCGCGGACTCGGCCTCCACTTCAACATCCTCGGCCACCGCTCCGACCAGTCCCCCGAACACCACGGCCCATGGCTCCCCGTCCACGTCCTGGCCCGCCTGGTACTCGACCGCTGCGCGACCCTCGACGAGGCGAAGGCACTGGCCATGGGCACCCCGGTCGCGGCCTCTTCCGCGCTCACCCTGTGCGACTACGAGGAAGGCCGCGCCCGCGCCGCCACCGTCGAAGTCAGCCCGGTCGGTCCCGCCCTGCTCCAGCCCGGCGACGACGGCTACCTGCTCCACACCAATCACTTCCTCGCCCCGAACCTGTCCCCCGGAGAGACCATCGGAACGCAGGACCCCGGCACCTACCACCGCTTCGAGGCCCTGCAGCGACGCACCCGCCCGCTGGATGCCCCGGACCGCGGCGCCCTGCTGCAGGTCCTCACCGTCCATCTCGCCGAGGGCGCGGCCCTGTGCTGCCACGCGGCCCCGACCGCGCCACTCGGCCAGCGCTGGGAAACCCTGGCCACCGTGTCCCTCGACGTCACTACAGGCCACCTCGCCGTCCACCCCGGTGGCCCCTGCACCGCCCAGCCCCTCACCTGGACACAGGTCTGACAGATCGCCCGCACAACGCTCCGGCGCTCACCTGCCCGCCCAGGCCGCCGACCGCGGACCGGCCCATCAACCGCACCGTCATCCGCCGTCCGGCGACCGCGCCGAACAGTCCGAAGACCTTGCCGCGCTCCTCGGGGGAAAGCGGCACGCACAATGGCGGCTCGGGGAAGTCGACCTTCGGCAGCATGCCGTTGACGAACTGCCGGAACGGCGGCCTGAGTTTGGGTTCCTCGGCCTTGCCGAGCTTGGCCAGCTTCAGCTTCCCCCCACAAAAGGGCAGTCGTAGCAGCACGATCGATCAGCTTGACACGCTTGTCCAGCAGCCAACGACCGTTCGTGAGAACCTGCACGTCACAGGCCATGGATCGGGTTTTCGGCACTCGCAGACCGCGGACCCTATGCCTGACCAGCGGAAACACAGCTATCAAGCCCGGAAAGACAACAACTTCTCAGGGTGTGGACTTCGCCATGTCGACTGAGTCGTAAATGGGGAACACATTGTGCAGTCCCGTGCGGCGCCGTACCGGTGGCGTTTTCCGTTTTACCTGGTCAGAGGATCCCGTGTTCCTCGTTGTGCGCGGTGGCCACCGCCACTGCGGCGATCACGCCGTAGGTGAGATGGTCCGCCACTTGCGGCCACCGTGGCAGCGCACGGATCTGGGCGGTACGCCTACCCGGCACACTCAGGTCAAGCGCGGCGATGGCCAGTCCGGCGAGCGCGCCCCACGCGGTGGTCGCCCGCCGCGGCAGCACGGCCGCGAGCGCCACGCCCCAGCCCACACTGAGCCCGAAGTGGACGGGGATTGCGGCAGCGAGCAGTCGCGACGAGCGTGCTTCGTCCGGCAGCAGGAGCGATCCGGCCGCGCGGGTCGCCGCCAGCGGATCGCGCCGCGTGGCCAGGGCGTGCACCGTCGACGGCACGCCACTGAGCACACCGGCGACGATGCCCGCGCGCATCCCGGTTCCGAGGACGGTCATGCCCTTGGACTACACCGTGCTGGGGCGCTCCGCAATGACCGAGGTTCCGGTGGCCAACTGCTCGGCCGCCGGGTATCCAAGCCTCCGCTTACCGATAAACGGGCTTGTCTGGTCGAAGGGGGCCCTGATCGGGTGGTCGCGGTGCGGTCGGTGCATGAGGGTGTGCTGTCGGCCAGCGGCTCCCGCTGCGGTGCAGGCAAGCGCGGCTGACCAGCGGGCTCCGCGGCTACGCAGCCACTTCTGAAGGCGGCTGGCGCCGAGTCGGCGAATCGCGCCGGGGGTCTGGTAGCCCGTCAGCAGGATCAGCGGTTCCATGGCGGCCAGGTTCAGCTCACGCTCGAGGGCGGGGAAGATGCCGGCCAGCAGGCCGCGCAGGCGGTTGGAGGCACGGGTGCGATCGCAGACCAGGTCGGTGCGTCGAGCTGTGAGGAGCTTCGGCTCTGCCATGGCCTCGTCCGCGGCCCTGAGCGGGCTGAGGTCCCGAGGCACCCTCGCCTGGTCGGCGATGATCAGCGCATCGCGCGCGTCGGTCTTGCCCTCGCCTCGGCAGCTCCCAGACGCACGGTTCACGGCCCGGCCGGGCATGTAGAGGGGCCGCTGCCCATGGCTCGCCAGCAACGTGATCACCACGCCGGCACAGCCGTCCGGAAGATCGATCGCCCACGTGTCCTCGACCGCAGCAGGCGGTACACGGAGGAGTTCACACGGGACGCGGTCGCGCTCGTGCGCTCCTTCGGGAAGACCGTCACCGAGGTGGCCCGTCAGATCGAGGTCAGCCCCGAAGGACTGCGGAACCGGGTCACGCAGGACGCGAACGACCCTGGGCAGGGGGCGCCGGGAGAGCTGACGAGGGCCGAGCGCGAAGAGCTGCGCCCACTGCGCACCGAGGCGGTCAGGGCGAGGCCGCGTCGTTGGGGTGCGGAGCCTTCGTGCGTCTCGCCGTCGTCCCTCTCCCCCGGTCGCCGCTGCGCTGCCGATCCGGGCCGTCCCGCCAGGTGGCCACCGTCGGCGCCCGAGTCGCCCTACGGGCTATGCCGGGGATCACAGCGCCGCTGGTCGACTCCAGGGGAATACATGCCCAGTCATGTTGTTGATTTGCATGCGAAGTCATGTATCAACAGGGAGCGCAACATGCAGTTCGGAATCTTCGGGGTCGGTGACATCTCGCCCGACCCGACCACGGGACACACCCAGAGCGAGGCGGAGCGGATCGCCAACCTGATCAAGATCGCCCGGCGGGCCGACGAGGTGGGCCTCGACGTCTTCGCGCTGGGCGAGCACCACAATCCACCGTTCGTGATGTCCTCGCCGCCGGCGCTGCTCGCCCACATCGCGGCGCTGACGGAGCGGGTCATCCTGAGCACCGCGGTGACCCTGATCACGACCAATGACCCGGTGAAGATCGCCGAGGACTACGCGATGGTGCAGCACGTCGCCAAGGGGCGGCTGGACCTGATGCTCGGCCGCGGGAACACCGTGCCGGTCTATCCGTGGTTCGGCAAGGACATCCGCCAGGGCGTCCCCCTTGCCCTGGAGAACTACAACCTGCTCCACCGGCTGTGGCGAGAGGACGTGGTCGACTGGGAAGGACAGTTCCGCACCCCGCTGCAGGGCTTCACCGCCACCCCGCGCCCGCTGGACGACGTCCCGCCGTTCGTGTGGCACGGCTCGATCCGCAGCCCGGAGACCGCCGAACAGGCGGCGTACTACGGCAACGGGTTCTTCGCCAACCACATCCTGGCCCCGAACTTCCACTTCAAGCCGATCGTCGAACTCTACCGGCGACGGTATGAGCACTACGGCCACGGCACCGCCGAGCAGGCCATCGTCGGACTGGGCGGCCAGGCGTTCGTCGCCAAGCGCTCCCAGGACGCGGTCAACACCTACCGGCCCTACTTCGAGAACTATCCGGTCTTCCGCGGCTCGAAGCTGGAGGACTACATGGCGGGCACGCCGCTGACCGTCGGCAGCCCACAGGAAGTGATCGAGAAGGTCCTCACCTTCCAGGAGGGCTTTGGGGACTACCAGCGCCAACTCTTCTCCGTCGACGCCCTCGGCCTGCCCCTCGACATGGCGCTGGAGCAGGTCGAACTGCTGGGCACCGAGGTGGTGCCGGTGCTGCGCAAGGAGATGGCGGCCCGCCGTAAGCCCGGCGTCCCCAACGCCCCGACGCACGCTTCCCTCATCAAGGCGAAGTACGGCGATGCCGAGCCGCGTCAGCCGCGCCCGAACCCGAACCGAGGCGACAACCTGTCGGGCACCTCGCCGTACCAGGACAGTGACCCGGCCGTCGAGGCCAGCTTCCCGGCGGCGTTGTGATGACCGGCGTCAGCCGACTGGCGAACGAGGCCTGGGAGGCGATGTTTAGGGCCCAGGCGACCCTCGCCCGCGAGTTCGAGTACGAGGGCGACTGGGGTGGCTTCCCGCCGCGCGAGTACGGCGTGCTCTACGCGCTGGCCGGAGCGAGGGACGGCTTGCGGATCACCGACCTGATCGACGACGCCCTGCTCACCCAGGCAGGGGTGTCCCGCCTCGTCGCCCGCCTGGAGAAGCGGGGGCTCGTCGAACGGCGGCCCGATCCCGACGACGCTCGCGCCTGCCGCATCGTTCTCACCGCCGAAGGCCGTGAAGTGCAACGGCGCCTCGGCCGCGCACACGCCCGGCACGTCACGACCGCGATGACGAGGGCTCTGACTCGCGAACAACTGCAGACGCTACGCGAGTTGGGCCGCGCACTTCTCGCCGCGGCCCCGGCCACCGCCGCCCACCACACGAAAGCACCCGCGAGGGACACCACATGAACGACCTCACCCCCGCCGCGACCTCGGTGACGATCGCCGTCGTCAACGCCGGCGTCAGCGATCCGTCCTCGACCCGGCTGCTCGCCGACCGCATAGCCCAAAAGACAATCGACACCCTCGGGGCGTCGGGCACGACAGCCACCGTGCGCTCGCTCGATCTCGGTCCTCTCGCCACGGACACCGCACAGAGCATCGTCTCCGGCATCCTGGGCCCGAAGGTGCAGTCGGCCATGGAACTGCTCGCCCGGGCCGACGCGATCATCGCCGCCACACCGGTTTACAAGGCGGGGATCAGCGGCCTGTTCAAGTCGTTCGCCGACCTGATCGACAACGACCTGCTCATCGCCAAACCCGTCGTCCTCGCCGCGACGGGCCAAAGCACACGACACGCCATGGTCGTCGACGACCAGCTCCGGCCGCTGTTCGCTTTCCTGCGCACCATCCCGGTGCCCACCTCCCTGTACGCCGCACCCGAGGACTGGGCGTCGAGTGACCTCGGCAAGCGCATCGCCCGAGCCGCACACGAGCTCTCCGTCATGCTGCGCAGCGGAGCCGGCCGGAGAATCGCCGACAGCAACTGGAGTAGCTACGACCACCAGTTCGGCGGTAACGCCACACGGGCCGAGCGGTCCCTGGACGGCGTCGACTTCACCACCGACCTCATGCGACTCGCCACCGGCGCAAGCGCACGCCCTCACGATGGTGACCGGACCGATGTACGTTGACGCACCCGCCCCGGAAAGGGGACTGGCGCAATACGAGCGAGCAGGCCGACGCGCGACGGTGGTGGTTATAGGAGGCGGACAGTCGGGGCTCTCGGCCGGCTACCACCTCAAGCGGCGCGGCTTCGCCAGCGCCCTGACCGGCCCGCACGGCCCCGGCAACGAGAAGACCTTCGTGGTACTCGATGCCGAACCGGCGGCCGGCGGGGCGTGGCAGCACCGCTGGGAGTCGCTGCGGATGGGGACCGTGAACGGCATCTTCGACCTGCCCGACTTCCCGCAACCACCCGTCGACCCCGACGAGCCCAGTCGCATGGCGGTGCCGCGCTATTTCGCCGCTTTCGAGGAGGCGACCGACCTGCCGATCCTGCGTCCGGTGACCGTCACCTCCGTACGGACCGTGGACGACCGGCCCGACGGAGAGCTGGTGGTGGAGTCCAGCGCGGGGACGTGGACCACCCGGGCGGTCATCAACGCCACCGGCACCTGGACCAACCCCGTCCGACCCCACTACCCGGGGCAGGAGAGCTTCACCGGCATCCAGGTGCACACCCATGACTACGTCTCGGCCGACCGGTTCGCCGGCCTGCGGGTCGCCGTCGTCGGCGGCGGCATCTCGGCACTGCAGCAACTGGAGGAGATCTCACGGGTGGCCACCACGTTCTGGTACACGCGTCGCGAACCCATCTTCCGCGAGGGCCAGTTCGAGCGCGAGGTCGCCGGCCGTGAGATCGTCGCCAAGGTCGCCGCCGACGTCGAAGCGGGCAGGCCCACCGGCAGCGTCGTCTCCTACACCCACCTGGCCTGGACTCCCTACGCGCTGGCGGCAAAGGAACGCGGGGCACTGCGGCGCCGTCCCATGTTCACGGCCATCGAACCCGACGGCGTCCGCGAGGCGGACGGTTCCTTCACGGCCCTCGACGCCATCGTGTGGGCCACGGGTTTCAAAGCCGCCCTGGCGCACCTGGAGCCCCTGCGGCTGCGCAACGAGCTCGGCGGAATCACCATGCGCGGCACCCAGGTGGCCGACGAACCACGCGTGCACCTGGTCGGCTTCGGACCCTCCCAGTCCACCGTCGGCTCCAACCGCGCCGGCCGTCAGGCGGTCAACAGCCTGCTGCGGCAGTGGAAGGCCACCGCACCGTCCCTCGCCGGCCCGACGGGCACGTCCAGCGAAGAACCGGAGGTCCAGCGGTGACGTCCCGCAGGACGGCGGCCACACCGTATACATGCCCGCGGTCATCGTGCAGGAGCGTGGCGTGGAACTCGACGGACAGGCGCGTGCCATCCCTGCGCGCCGCCGGTGCCGCCGCGAGGTCGCCCAGCTCGGCCATCACGCCCCGGGGCACAGCGTGCCGGTATCCGCCCCGGTGGGCCGCGCGGAGCTCCTGAGGAACGATCAGGTCCACCGGCCGGCCCATGGCTTCCTCGGCGGAGTAGCCGAACATCCGGGCAGCACTCGGGTTCCATCTCCGGATGACACCGCTGCGATCCGCCACGATCACAGCTTCCACTGCCTCATGAAGGACATCGGGCGCGTAGGCGGCCGGGAGTTCGCCGGAGGGCCCGGTTGGGCCGTCAGCCGTCGACGGCCGAGTGGGGCAGGCGGGCGGTGCATCGGTCATGGCTGCTCTCCTTCATCACAGGGCCGGCCCGGCGCGGGCAGCGGCGCCGACCGGTGCGGTGCGGCCCCGCCGGGCTGTCGTCACGAGCGGGCGGGCGCACCAACGTTCGCGGCGGTGAACCCGGGCCGCTCTGCCCGGTCATGACGGTGCTCGGTCGCCCGGTCCGCGGCCCTTCCCCACGAGCGCCGCTCAGGCTCGATCCGGCCGGCTTGCGCCGTTCGTGCCGGCCAGGCCGACGGCCCGGGCAACTCCCTGCCTTCGGTGTCAGTGGACCCGCGTACGGTCTGCGCCTGGTTGATCAGAATTCTCGCTTGCCCTCGGTGCACGACTTCGTGACCTGGGAGCCCGTGCTGCGGCTTCTGCGGGACAGCGGTGCGAAGGAGCAGGCTGCCCCGTCCATCCGCGTGGCGGGACGCATCGGCCGGCAGGGCTGGAGCCTGCCCCTGCGGCGACGGCTACCCCCGCCCGGTCGGGCCGCCCAGGCCGAGGACATGCGAGACGAGATGGAGGCGGTGGAGCGGGTGCGTCACGCGCTCGCGGACGCCGGTGTCGACGACGTCTCGTTCACAGCGGAGATATCGCCGGCCGGCAAGACCGCACTCCGCCTGCTCGGGCCCAGCCCGGCCGTGGAGCCCGGCATCGGCACCCCGCACCGGGGTCGCTCATCCTGGTTGAGGGCGCCGTTGCCCAGCCCTGGCTCTGTCTTCCCGACCCGGTGCCTGGGGCGGTGCCGGCCCCTTCGGCGGATCCGGCGTTGCTGGAGCGGACGCTCCGTGAGCGGTTGCCCGGCGCCATCGGTGCGACGGAGGCGGAGATCGCCGCTGCGGAAGCGCGGCTCGGCGTCACCCTGCCCGAGGAACTCAAGGTGCTCTACCGGGTGACACGGGCACGGTGGGAGGACTGGGGCGACGACGACCAGGCAGCAGAACGTGAATGCATGGCGGTCGGCTGCGAGCTCTTCGCGTTGGACGACCTGTACATCGCCGACGCGTCGTCCCGCCACTGTCGTTCGAAGTTCGCGGCGATGGAAGCGGTCGTCACCCCGCCCGACGCCGCGGTGCAGGGCCTGGTTGGCTCACCCGGCTGGATCGCCTTCGGGGACAAGTGCGGTGGCGACCGGCTGGCCCTCGATCTGACACCCGGCCCGCGCGGACACGTCGGGCAGGTCATCATCCTCAGCCACGAGGAGGACATCGGCGCCTGCCTGGTCTCCGACTCGCTCACCGACCTGGTGATGAACCAGCGCAGTAAGCGACGTGGCGGCTTTGGCGGGGACCAGCCGCCGGCCGTGGCCCGCGTCAATATTCGAAGCGTCTCTGATTGGCTTAGCGCGCCTGAGCGTTGCTCAGCCTTGGGAGTCAATCGCCTTCGTGCCCTGGTACTGAACGACAGGAGCCGCCGGCCCGCGTGGCACGTCCCTGCGGACGCTGGTCGATCGGGCCGCAAGACCCGACCGAGGAGGGTGCCCGACGTCGCCCGGACGCCGGGCGTGCGCGCAGCACCCTGCCACAGGCTCACTACGCTTCGCTACTCCAACTGGTGAGCCCGCCAAACATCGAGGCCACCGCACACCCCGGCTTGGAGGTCCTGTCCATCGGCGTATGGGACGCCGAGCCACTCAGCCTCGCCCCGGTCACCGAGCTACCCCGCCTGCGAACCCTTACCGCCTACCCCGGCACGCTCACCGATCCTCTGGAGATCGCCGAGCTCACCACACTGGAGTTCCTGGAACTCGGCCCGGAGGAATGGCGCGTCCTCCTCGACGCCGGAGCCGTCCCGCGCAGCCTGTCGGCCGCCGCCATCCATGTGCACGGCAACCACGACCCCCTGCCCATCGTGGCCATCGCCAACGAAATCCTGGCCCTCTGGCACCGGCCCCAAATCATCCAGACCGTCCTTGAAGGCAACCTCGGGCCCATGCCTTAGCCGACAGGGGGCAAGCACCAGGTCGCAGGCCCACTCGTCACAGACCGGGACGAGAACGCAGCACGCAACCTCCCCGCCCTTGCGGCGAGGGCAGTAACGGGTACCACAGTGGCCGCAGACCAGGGCGCATCAGCGCCGAAGCCTGGTGGAGCCGACCAGAAGACCCGCACCACCCGTCCCCGCCACCCGGCGCGGACAGGACGGGCAGGGCGGGCAGGTGGCGCAGCCCTGCCGCACCAGCGGCAGACAGAAACGAGAGACCGTACTCAAGCCGAAGCCCTCACGCTGTGGTGATGTGACGGACCTTCCGGGCCGCAATGCCCGGAATGTTGAGACCTGAGTACGGTCTCGGCAACGGATGACGTCGCCAAGGTTCGCCCCTGCCGGGCAAGCGCCGTGCATTTCTCTAAATTGGTGCCTGGAGGGGATGGCGCGCAGCAGGCGGGAATGCTTACTGTTTCCCCCGGCAGCGCATCGGGCGCTGTCGTGGAGCGATGAATCGAGGAGGCCTGCGATGCTTAGCGTCAGCCCTTGGCTCCTCGGTGAAACGTGGCGGCGTTCCAACTCACGCGCGCCCGCGGGTCTGATCTGAATCGATAGCCGCACCGTCCTCGTGCCCATCTGGCCTTCGAGGCGGTTTTAGCACACCTCCTTTTTCGGGCCTGTTTCTTCAGGTTTCCGTGTGCCGCGCTCGACGTCACTGTTGCACTCATGCGCCCGTCCGTGACTGGACGGCAGTGGGGTCGGCATGGATTCGTCACTGGCGTCTCAACGACGCCCGCTTGTCGCCATGAGGACATATCATGCTTTCACGTCGTCTGTCCCGTCACGCCCGTACGCGGTGCATCCGCGTTCTCGCCTCGGTGGTTGCCGTCGCCTCTGTCAGTCTCCTGTCCGGTTGCGGGGGCGACTCGTCCGCCGCTGCCGGCTCCAAGGACGCGACGCTGCAACTGGGGTGGATTGCCAACGTCGAGAACATGGGGCCGTACACGGCCCTGGATTCCGGCTACTTCAAGGACAAGAAAGTCAACGTCACCGTCGCGCCGGGCGGGCCGAGCGTCACCGTGGAGCCGCTGGTCGTGAGCGGCAAGGCCCTGGTGGGCCTCACCTCGGCCGACATCGCGGCCAAGGCGATCATCGCGGGGGCGCCGATCAAGATCGTGGCAGCCACCCTGCAGACCAACCCGACCAGCGTCATGTCGCTTGCCAAGGCGCCCGTCAACACCCTCAAAGATCTTGAGGGCAAGCGGCTGTGCATTCAGACCAGCGGCCTGGAGACGATGAAGACGGTCCTGAAGGCCAACAAGATCGATATGGCCAAGGTCAAGTTCGTCACTGCGGACTTCGACCCGTCACCGCTGGTGACGGGCCAGTGCGACGCCTTCACGTCGTTCCTCAACAACCAGCCGATCACGTTGGCCTCCCAGGGCGTGAAGACCAAGGTCTTCCCGTTGAGCGACTACGGCTACAACGTCGTCGCCGACGCCCTCGTGGTGAGCGACAAGACCCTGGCCGACCCCGCCAAGAGGGCCGCCGTCGTCAAGATCATCTCCGCTCTTGCCCAGGGCTGGCGCAAGGCTCTGGACAACACCGACGCCGCCACACAACTCGTCGTGGACAAGTACGGCAAGAACCAGCACCTCGACCTCACGCAGCAAAAACTCGGCGCCAAGACCTACCTCGGCCTGGTTCAGAGCGACGAGACCAAGCGCAACGGCCTCCTCTCGATCAGCGATGCCACCGTGAAGGCCAATATCGCCACCCTGAACCTGCTGGGCATCCGCATCACCGCGGACCAGCTCTTCGACACCTCGCTCATCGCGGACGCCAAGCCGGTCGACTGACGCCGGGCCGCGCTCACCCTCCGCCCCATCACAACGAAAGCCGAGTCATGCCTGCTCACCACTCGAAAGACCCGTGGACCCGCGTCACCAGCGTGCACGGGTTCCCGGCCGATGAACTGATCGCCGCGCTGCAGAAGTCGATCCGGCGCGGGCTGCTCGACAACGCGCTGCTGGTGGCGCGGGAGATGTACGAGACCAGTGCCGAGCTCGAAGAGCACCTGTGGATGCGGTTGTCGGTGATCAGCTGCGAGGACACCGGCGACGGCAGCTTCCAGGAGCCGATCGTGATCAACTCGCTCTACCAGATGCACCAGCGCCTGGACCGCAGCTTCGGCGACCGATGGCTCTTCGCCGTCCACGCCGTCCGCTTCCTCACCGGACGCACCAAGGACCGCACCACCGACGAGTTGGCCAACCTCACCGTCCACGACGTCAACGCGGGCAAGCGCCCCGATTTCCCCGACTGGGCCCTGGACGTGCACACACGGCGGGGCCAGGAGATGGGCCGCACGGTCCAGGACTTCTGGACCACTCACTCCCATGTCGAGAACGAACTCCCCGACCGCGATCACCAGTACCTCGACCGGATCAAGGAGCTGCTCGCCTCCGGAAAGTGGCAGGCATGACCACCGCCGTCCCGAGCCAGGGCACCACCGGCACCCGGCGCGGCCTCATGGCCGAGGGCCTGGGCCGAACGTTCGCCACCAAGCAGGGCGAAGTGGTCGCCCTCTCCAACGTCGACCTCGCCACCCGACACGGCGAGTTCACCGCACTCCTTGGGCCCTCGGGGTGCGGGAAGTCGACCCTGCTCAAGATATTCGCCGGACTCGATGGCCCCACCAGCGGCGCCGCAACCCTGGACGGCAGCGCTCCGGACGCGGTGCGCAGACAGCACCGCATCGGGGTCGCCTTCCAGGACGCCGCCCTGCTGCCCTGGCGCAACGTGAGCGCGAACATCGCCATGGCCTACGAGGTCGCGGGCCGGCCCACCGACAAGGCGGCCATCGCCGACCTGATCTCACTCGTCGGCCTGAAGGGCTTCGA
Source organism: Streptomyces sp. NPDC046900 (assembly GCF_040644975.1). Lineage (NCBI taxonomy): Bacteria > Bacillati > Actinomycetota > Actinomycetes > Kitasatosporales > Streptomycetaceae > Streptomyces > Streptomyces sp. NPDC046900. The sequence goes on from NZ_JBEYXD010000067.1 coordinate 14,808, forward strand.
GAAGGCCCGCCCCGCTCAACTGTCCGGCGGGATGCGCCAACGCGTCGCACTGGCACGGGCATTGGCCCTCGAACCCGACGTCCTCATGCTCGACGAGCCGTTCGGTGCCCTCGACGAGGTCACCCGGCACAGGCTCAACCTGGAGCTTCAGCGTATCTGGCAGGAACGGGCCATCACCACACTGCTGGTCACCCACTCGATCAACGAGGCCGTCTTCCTCGCCGACCGGGTCGTACTGATGGCGGCCCGGCCCGGTCGCGTCGTCGAGGTGCTCGACATCGAACTCGAGCGCCCGCGCACTGCGGATATTATGCGCTCGCCGCGCTTCCACGAGCTGTGCGACCACCTCTCGGCCGGCCTGTACGGCGAGTCCACCCGGGAGCCGCGATGAGCGGGGCCCCCGAACCCGTCACGGTGGCAGGCCTTAGGTCCGCGCTGCTGCGGCTGGCGCCCGCCGCCGTGATCGTGGCGCTGTGGACACTGCTGGCCGTCAGCTTCACCGGCCTGCGAGTGGTGCCCACACCGTGGGCCGTCATCCATGCCTTCCTGGACGACCTGCCGGTCTACGGTCCCAACGTCTCCTCGACGCTGTCGGTGGCCGGCGTCGGGTTCCTGGTCGGCAACGGCGCCGCACTCGCACTGGGCGTCGTGTTCGTCCAAGTGCCCTGGGTCGAGCGTCTGCTGCTGCGGATCGCGGTAGCCAGTTTCTGCGTCCCGCTGGTCGCCATCGCCCCGATCCTGGTCGTCGTGCTCCCGGGAGACGCGCCCAAGCAGACACTGGCCGCGCTGTCGGTGTTCTTCACCACCTTGATCGCGGTGGTGCTCGGACTACGTTCCGCCGACCCCGCCTCACTGCAGGTCGTGCGGTCCCTGGGCGGCAGCCAGTGGCAGGCGATGTTCAAGATCCGCTTCTTCGCCATGCTGCCGAGCCTGTTCGGAGCACTCAGGATCGCGGCGCCCGCGGCACTGCTCGGCGCGATCATCGGCGAGTACCTCGGGGCAAGCCAAGGCCTCGGCGTCATGCTCGTCCAGGCCCAGTCCTCCTTCCAGGTGCCACGGACCTGGGCCGTGGCACTGGTCATGTCAGCCCTCGCCGGTCTCGCATACCTGGTCTTCGGAGTCATCGGACGCCTTATGACACCGTGGGCCGCCCACGACGTCACCCTCGTGACCGTCTCCCAACCGCCCCCGCCCCCTCGCCGGATGTGGGCCGCGGTGACGATCCCCGTCCTCGGCGTCGCCGGATCCATCGCCATCGTGATCGCCTGCTGGTACGCGCTGATCGCGGCATTCGACCTCAACGCCTACTTCGCCAAGACACCCCTGGACGTGCTGCGGTTCATCACCTCCAGCCCCGAGGCATCCGAAAACCGGGCGTCACTGTGGAGCGGGCTGAAGATCACCCTGACCGACGCCGGAGCGGGATACCTGTTCGGAACCCTGGCGGCGTCGCTCACCGCTCTGCTCATCGTCACCTCCAAGACCTTCGAACGCGCCGTCATGCCGGTCGCGATCGCGCTGCGATCCGTTCCGCTGGTCGCGATGACACCCCTGCTGGCGCTCGTCTTCGGGCGGGGACTGACCGGGGTAACCGTCATCGTCTCGATCGTGACGTTCTTCCCCACCCTCATCAACGTCGTCGTCGGGCTCCGCTCCGCCCCCGCCCTGGCCACAGACGTCGTCCGCTCGCTGGGCGGATCGGACACCCTGGCCACCCGCAAGGTGCGCATCCTCTACGCCCTCCCGGCCTTCTTCGCCTCCGCCCGCACCGGCGTCCCCGGCGCACTCGCCGGAGCAACCCTGGCCGAATGGCTGGCGACAGGGCAGGGAATCGGCTCGATGATCGTCCAGGACTACGCAGGGTCGCGTTTCGATGCACTGTGGACCGAATCCGTCGTGATCGTGGTCGTGTCCGTGCTCTTCTACACGGCCATCAGCGCACTGGAACGGCCCATCACCAGACGATTCGCCGTCGGCGGAGCATAGCCCGCAACCACCAACAAAGCAGCCTCGTACCGGCCTTACCGCCGTGGAATGCCGGACCCGAACAAGCCCGCCACCCGGGCGCCGCGCTACCAGCCCGGCACCGGGACCGGACGGGATCCGACCAGGCCCCACCACACCAAGGCACCAGCACAACTGCGCAGGGCACAGCCACGTGGCCGTGCCCCCGCTCATGCCCACAACAGCAGGAGGACCGCGATGCCCCGGACCGGTGTTCTCGTCGTCGGCAGCATCACCGCGGACGTCACCGCGTTCAGTCGGCGGCTGCCCCAACCCGGCGAAACGGTGCTGGGGGACGACGTCACCCTCGTCCTCGGCGGCAAGGGGGCCAACCAGGCGGTCGCCGCCGCCCGGGCGGGCGCACCCACCTGGATGGTCGGCTGCGTCGGACAGGACCTCTTCCGCGACCTCGCACTGGAGGGCCTGCGCGCACACGGGGTACAGACCTCCGAGATCCGCACCGTCCCCGACCGCACCGGTGTCGCCCACATCCGCGTCGACGCCTCCGGTGAGAACGACATCGTCATCACTCCACTGGCCAACACCGCCCTCACACCCGACATGGTCGACGCCAGCATCGCCAAAACCCGCAATCACACGCGCGTCATGCTGCTCCAACTGGAGGTCCCCGCCGAGGTCACCCGCCACGCCGCCCAGGCAGGGACCGACGCCGGGTACACCGTCGTCCTCGACCCGGCACCCGCACAGCCGCTGCCCGACGACATCTGGGCGCACGTGGACATCGTCACCCCCAACGAGAGCGAGGCCACCGCCCTGACCGGCATCACCGTGGACGGCCCCCACACCGCCGAACAAGCCGCCCACTGGTTCCTCGACCGAGGCGTACGCCACGCACTGATCACCCTCGGCGCAGCCGGGGCCATCTCCGTCACCGCACACGCAGTCCGGCACCACCCCGCCTTCCCCGTCACCCCCGTCGACACCACCGCGGCCGGCGACGCCTTCACCGGCGCACTCGGCGCAGCCCTCGCCGCCGGCCTGGACACCGACACCGCCCTCCAACGCGCCATGGCCGCCGGAGCCCTGGCCACCACCCGCCCCGGAGCAAGCCCCTCACTCCCCGACCTGGCCGCAGTCCACGCCCTGCTCGCCACCGCCGATTCTGCAGCCGACCTGGAAGAAGCCGCCCCGTAAGGCGCACCAACACAACACTCACCAGGCAACCCGGCCCCGTCAAACCCGAGACCGCCACACCGGCCAACTCATCGACACCGACGCCGGCCCACCCACCCCACCCGGCACGAAGCAGACGGACCCCGGCCCTCACCCAGAACCTGCCACGCTTCCTCGATCCGCTCGACGCTGCCCCAACCCCAGGCGGCAGTAACAGACGTGCTCCTGCCGAAGCAGACCAACGAGGCAGGTCCTGCTGCGCGCCGAGATCGAGAAGCGGTACGCGCCAGAGCGCCGCACTCCCCGCGCATTGCCGCCGCGGACTTCTTCACGCAGGCCCGCATCGCACAGGTCTCGACCGTACTGCCCCCACGGCAGGACAGGGACACAGTGAGCTGCCCGAAGGGCAGTATCTGGCCCCGCAGCCACAGCACATGGGCCGCACCCGGACAGCCAGATGCGCTCGCCGTCACGGACGAGGCCGTCGAAAGCTGGTCCAGCGGCAGGTCTCGACCGCCGGCGCCCCCTCCGGGGCTCCATGGTCGAACTCCTCACGGGCGCAACGGCCGGAGACGACGGCCGGCCTTTCCCCGGCCGGAACCGAATCATCTCGGCCGGCAACCGCACCGCTCGATAGGACACGGGCGGACAGCCCGGCGGCGCCGGCGCGCAGACGGAAGACCAGTGAGGAAGTGGCCCGAGCCGGCCGGGCTTTGGCCTGTGCCTGGATGCCTGATGCGCCGGAGTGAACGACGAGCGAGCCATCCTGGCGTACTCGGCCTCGACGCGCACCTGCAGCAGCGTGGGCGCCCGCGTCAGTGCGGGCCCGCTGCGAGCGGGGCCGCCTGACCTGCAGCTGGCACACGAGCCGGCCCCACCCCAATAGGCGCAAGTCTTCACTTGTTGGCCGAATTGACTCTTGTGGTGTCCGGTTCAACCACGGGACGTTGGCGTTGTATGGGCCTCCCTTCGCCACAGCAAAGGACATCGGCGGTGCATCTACGCAGGTTAGGACGTGCAGGTGTAACAGTGATTGCCGCTGCCATCGCCTCGGTTGCCGCTGTGACACCGGCATCCGCTACGGGACAGGCTTCGGTCTATGACCGTCAGGCCGAAGCGGGTCGAGTGAATTTCTTCCGGACTGGGCCGAACCACTATTACTTCGACTTCCGGGTCTCCGACACCCAGTGCGACGGACACTCCGTCTATGCGCAGTATCAAAGGGCTGGAGCCAGTCGACGAACCATTCCGAACTCCGGGGGCTGCGGCACACACTCGGACTACTGGCGTCATTTCACAACGGGGCAGAGCATCAAGTACCGGGTCTGCGTCGACAAACCCTGGTACATCGGCGACACCTGCGGTCGTTGGAAATGGGACACCACGGGTGGCTGAGCCGCGCTGAAGGCTGTCCAGTGAGGCTGGTTGCCATCTGCCGTGAGCCAGGCCCGGGCAGACACCACACCGCAGGCCCGCAAGCCGAGCCCCTTGCCGTCAGCCGATCTTGCGCGCGGTGGCACGTGCCGGCATCCAAAGCCGCGCCGAACTCCTGGTCGCGCTTGCGCCTCTGGTTCCCGTCCTGGTCTCGGGCCTCAAGGAGTCAAAGACCGAAGGCCTTTGTCAATCCACAGTCGTTCGAGACTTCCCGCTCATCGGCACATTCACGGTAAAGCTCACCGCAAGGCAAGTCGTGGCGCGCGACACATACAACGATGTAATCCAAAGCAGTTCCAGTTCTTACACACTGAGGAAGTCGGTCACCGGCATCGCCGTCGGCGCTAGCAGAAATGGGCCGGGCGTCAGGGCGGGGGACAAAACTAACCCCGCAAGTCGGGCAGAGGAGGCCGATTCCATCCTGGTGAACAACTCCAAGCAAGTCGTGGTGGCCACGAGCGCCGATATCGTCACTACGAGCGGAAGCAGGGTGAGATTCTATAGGGGCATCAACGAGTGCTTCTAGCTGAGGGTTGACCCGCAACTGATCATGGCACGAGGGGGGTTGGTCAGGACTGGATCCTGAGGACCACTGGGGCCCTCCGCTGCCACGTCGCGTCGTTCTCGTGGACTGTCCGGTTTGATCACTTGGTCTACAAGGTGGCCCAGGGCGCGACGGGTGGCGGGTGGATCCGCCGGAGGATATGAGCGGCGGAATCCCCTTGCTATGGTGCCGATGTCGGCGATCAAGAAGTTTCAAGTCACCTTTGACTGCGCAGAACCTGAGCGCCTCGCGCGCTTCTGGTGCGAGGTGTTGGGGTACGTCGTACCGCCGCCACCGGAGGGGTTTGCCACGTGGGACGATTTCAATCGTTCACAGCCACCTGAGCAGCGGGATTCATGGTTCGCCTGCATAGATCCCTCAGGAGTGGGCCCGCGACTGTACTTCCAGCGCGTCCCCGAAGGGAAGGCCGTCAAGAACCGGGGGCACCTTGATGTGCGGGTCGGCACCGGACTCGTGGGTAAAGAGCGCCTCGCCGCACTCGAGGCCGAATGTGCGCGACTGGTCCCGCTCGGCGCGGTACACGTGCGAACGCTGTACGACGGCAATGATGCGTGCATCCCGATGCTGGACATCGAGGGCAACGAGTTCTGTATCGACTGACCATTCTCCGAGCCGGACAGGTGGGGAGCCGCCTTACAACAGCTAACAGAATGGGCCTCGCCGGCTGACCTACAGAGATCCCGGCTCGCCATCGGCGACGAACCGCGTCAGGGATCGCTCCAGCAGTTCCAGAAACTGCCGCAGGTCGTCGGCTACCTTGTCGAGCTCCGGTTCGTCCAGCGACGCCGTCCGTGTCCGATGAACCGACCCGTCAGGGCCCGCGACGTAGGACAGGCCGCCGCCATTTGAGCCGATGACCAGTCCGTGGACCTTCTGGTCCGCGCCGACGTCGACAGCGCCGTACTCCTGGAGTCGCACAAGGACGTCACTTGCCGAATCGAGGAAGTAGCCGTTGCCGATGTCCGCCCAGGTGACGTCGCCGATGCTGTCGTAGAAGGTGACCAGGTCGGCCGAGATGAGGCTCGCTTGGGCAAGCGCGCGAGCCGCGGTTTGATCGTCGCGGTTGGCCGGCCGGACCTCGTTGGTGCCAGGGGGAAAGCCGTGCCGACGCTCGAACTCGCCGGTCATTGCCGTGAGGGTCCCCCAGACTCTGTCTGTCCACGAGGCCAGCCAAGCGGGTGAAAGCGAATGGTCACTCATGAGGCCGGATCATGGCATGGACCCCGGACATCCATGAGGTGACCAGCGGCCTTGCTGTGGAACGTCACGTAATTCCCCACCAGCGGCGTCAGCTTCCCCGCCCACACGTTCGAACGCCACGTCTCAGGTCTCGGGGACCCATTCCACGGGAGGGGGCATGCGACTGTAGTGGGGTCCCCTGGTGCCGTACTGGGCGAGGTGCAGGATTTCGCCGCCGACCTGGAGCTCTGCCGGCGGAGGGTTGGGAACGGAGATCCGCGGGTGACGCTGGCCGTCGATAACGATGCCCTCCCGGAGTTGGTTCCGGCCGTCCGCCCAGCTCTGGGCCCGCTCGCGAGTCCACGGGTTCTGCAGGGTCCGCGGGGCGGCCGGGTCGTGATCGTAGCCGTTGAGGCTTCGGACGAGACCTTCGCTGTAGACACCCTTGACCCGGAAGTTCTCCAGGTCATCCGCGCGCACGACCATGTTGACGTACCGGCGGCCGTTGCCTCTGTGCCGCCCGACCGCATGCCAGCGACCCCAGCCAGGGTCCCAGCGCATGGGCGGGATCCACAGCAGGGCGCCTACCGGGAAGTGCTTTGTGCCACGCTGGATGTCGAGACCGCTCTCGCCGCGCGCGGTTTCCTGCGCCACGTTGGCCACCAGGCACCAGCCCAGCAGCCCGTCCGGTGTCTCTTCTTCGGTGGGTTCCGTGTCTGCCACACCGAGAATCTTCAGGCACGAGACGGGACGCGAACCAGCTCTTATCAGCTGAGCCGACCGGAGCACAGGCCCGTACGTCGGCCCGGGCAGGCGCAGCAGTACCAGGGCGGCTCGGTGACCTACAGCGGACCGGGTTCGTGTGGTCGCCGAGCGGATTGGCAGGCAGCCGTCGTGCTACCAGGCGGGCGAGGTGATCAGGTGGACCCCGGGGGCGCCACGGTCGTGGACACCAGCCGTGTCGTGTTCCAGCTGCCCGATCGGCAGGTAGCTCTTCAGGGCGGACAGGTGGACGCCGTTGATGTCCGGGCCGGCGACCTGGTGCACACCGACGGGCGTGTAGACGGATCCACTTTGAGTAGGCATCCCAGATGCGGTCGGTCTCCCGGGCGGCGGGCTTCAGCAGGATGTCCGGCGTCGGGGTGGGCGACGACGTCGTAGCGGCCACCCTTGCGGGTACGCGGCTCCGCGGGCCAGCTCCTTCTCTACCTCGGCGAACTGGCCATCGGACGGCTTGGGAAGCTTGGGCGGCCCCGGCGAGACGAGGGCGCCAATCCCACCCCCGCCATGCACGCCGCCAGCGTTCCACCGACCGCTCACTCACCCGCAGATCCTTGGCGATCACTGCGGTCTTCTCACCGCGAGTGAACCGCTCGCCCGCCTCCTACCAGATCCGCTCGCGAAACCGCTCGCTCCGCGGTCAGTCCGCCACCCTGCGCGTACCGCATATCACCGGCCCACCGCATGGATCAGTACACGTCACCCCGACAACACTCCGGAGAGTTCAGCAAGCGCCGCCTTGGACGGCACACACCTTGAACGGTCCTTGGCGGTGCTGCGCATCCCGCCAGGACCCCGGCCGCCTAAACACCGTCGAGCTAATGGCGGCCATCGCAATCGCCAATGGCCGAGACGGAATCCCAGGAAATGAACATTTGCTCTCGATCACGTCAGCTGACGAACGAGGAGACGGGCAACGGAAGCGGCATGGCCGCACCCGATTGCGCTCTCATTTCCGATACGAAGGACGAACTCATGAGCTCTTTTGATCTGGCCGGACGCGTGGCCCTGGTGACCGGAGCGACCAGCGGCATCGGCGCCGCCACCGCAGCGCTGCTTGCGGAGCGCGGCGCACATGTGCTGGTCACGGGGCGTGACCGCTCCCGCGGTGAGGCGGTCGTCGCCGCCATCCGTGACCGGGGAGGCAAGGCCGACTCCCTCACAGCCGATCTGGGCAAGGCGGAGTCGGTGCGGCAACTGGCGCGGGAAGCCGGCGACCTGGGCGGCGGCCGTGTGGACATCCTGGTCAACAACGCGGGCGCCTTCCCGTTCGGTCCGACGGATCAGACGCCGGACAGTGACATGGACGCCGTCTACGCCCTGAACGTGAAGGCGCCGTTCCACCTGGTGGCGGCCCTGGCCCCGGCGATGGCCGCACATGGGCGGGGAGCGATCGTGAACGTCAGCACCATGGTCGCCGAGTACGGCGTCCCTGGCATGGCGTTGTACGGGTCGAGCAAGGCCGCGCTGAACCTGCTCACCAAGGCGTGGGCCGCCGAGTTCGGCCCGCATGGGGTGCGAGTCAACGCCGTTGAACCCGGCCCGACCCGCACAGAGGGCTCGGCCGGCATGGGCGACGGCCTCGACGCCCTCGCCGCCCAGGCGCCCGCCCGACGAACCGCCTCCGCCAAGGAGATCGCCGACGCGATTGCCTACCTGGTCAGCGACGCGGCGAGCTTCGTCCAGGGCGTGGTGCTGCCCGTAGACGGCGGTCGCACAGCCGTCTGATATCCGGTAACCGCCAGGCCAGCGGGGCACTCAACCGCCATCCCACGGTCTAGCCTCCCCCAGGAATCGCCGCCTCGAGTGTCGCTGGCCCTCGAGGCGGCGCTGGTGCCGGAGGCGCGCACGCGATCGCTGCAGGTGTTCGAGCACCGGCGGCGCCGAGCGTGCTCACGAACGAACCGGCGGAAGCTCGCCGGCCAACAGACGGGCGACGATGGGCCGATGCATCTCGGGCATGCACATCGCCTCGCCCGCGGCCGCAATGACCTGGGCTGCCTTCGGACGAAGCATCCGCACGCCGTCCTCTGCGGCGAAGCAGGGCCACGGTCTCCGCGGTCAAGGGCGGCGCCGACCGGGACGGCGGCATCCTCGGCATGGAGCTGCTGCGCCTGGGTCTGGAGCGGGGCCGCACGGCCCGGGAGGCGCTCGACGTCATCTGCTCGCTGGTGGAGCGGCGCGAATCGCGAAGCCCCCACATCAACTCGGTGGATCGAGGCTCAATCCGAGCTGATGAGCCTGTACTCCTCAGGGTCCAGCACCTGGGTGCGCTTCCTGTACTCCCGCATATAGCCGGGCCAGTTGGCGACTATTCGGCCTGTGCCGTCGCGGTACCAGGAGTCGCAGCGGGTCCACGCTGTCCCCGCGAATCGGGCCTGCAATGCGCGGTCCCCGGCGGCCTCGACCTCCGGACGCACCTCGATCGCGGCCGCGCCGTTGTGCTGGACCCACTGGAGTGCCTGGCGCAGATAGCCGGCCTGGGCCTCCAAATAGAAGATGATCGAGCCCCCGGAAGTGTTGGTGTTGGGCCCGTACATCAGGAAGAGGTTGGGGAACCTGGGGACTGTGATGCCCAGATGGGCGTGCGGGCCGCCGGACCAGGCCTCGCTGAGCGTGCGACCGCTGGTGCCGGTGACCTCCGTTGGCAACACGAAGTCGTTGGTGCGGAAGCCAGTGCCGTAGATGACGCAGTCCACCGGGTGCACCCGGCCGTCCGCGGTCTGGGGGCCTTCCGGCCGCATCCGGACGATCGACTCGGTCACCAGCTCCACGTTCTCGCGCTGCAGGGTGGGCAGGAATGTGGAGCTGAACAGGACGCGCTTGCAGCCGAACTGGTAGTCCGGCAGAGCACTGCGGCGCACCTCGGGATCGCGCAGCTGCCTGCGCATGAATGCGGCGGAGAGCGCCCCGCCGAGTCGGCCCGCAGTGCGCGGGTGGCGGATGGCGACCGTCAATGACCCTGCGTAGCAGGCGATCAGGCTGCGCCACAGGCTCCGCGTCACGGGGACACGTCGGAAGAGCTCGTGCACCGGGCGCGCATAGGAGCGGTTGATCCGCGGCAGATACCAGTTCGGTGTGCGTTGAAAGACCGTCAGGCCCGCAACTTGGTCGGCGATCTCGGGGACGAACTGGGTCGCGCTGGCCCCCGTGCCGATCACCGCGACCCGCTTTCCGCGCAGGTCGTAGCCATGGTCCCAGCGTGCGGAGTGGAAGCTGTGGCCGGAGAAGCAGTCCAGGTCGGGGATCCTGGGCAGGGCCGGCTGGTGGAGCTGCCCGGTGGCCATCACCACGGCGTCGGCGGTGCGGGTGGCGCCGGGACATCCGTCAGTGTCCTCGACGGAGACCTTCCAGGTGCGGGAGCGCTCCTCCCAGCGGCAGGCGGTAACCCTGGTGCCCGGGGTGATCAGCCGCTCGACGCCGAACTCCGCGACTACCGCGCGCATATACTCCAGGATCTCGTCGCCCGGGGAGCAGACTCGGGACCACTCCGAGCGCTGGGCGTAGGAGTAGGAGTACAGATGGCTAGGCACATCGCAGGCCGCGCCCGGGTAACGGTTGAAGTACCAGGTGCCGCCCGGTTCGGGCGCGGCCTCCAGTATCTCCAGATCATCGAACCCGTACCGCCCGAGTTCTATCGCCGCCGCGATCCCGCCGAATCCCGCGCCAACGACAACCACCCGCATGAGCGCCTCCTCCACTCTCCTCCGCGAGGCTAGCGCGCCCCTCGTGCCCTAACGTCGCACGGCCACCACGAACATGCTGGAGATCGTCGGCGGCCGCACGAGTTTCCCTCCCCGGCTGAAGCCGGGGATACCCCCGCAAGATCAACGAACGGAGGTGCCTCGATGGCATACCGATCCGATCCGTAGTACCGTTTCAATAGGTAGAACTGCAACCGCGACAACGGGAGCCACACATGCCTGCAGTAGGCGAGAGTGAGCGCGCCCCCAACATCGCCAAAGGCGTATGGGACGCCGCCGGAGCCCGCGCCAAGTCCGAGGGCCTGCCTCTCATCTGGATCATGAGCCGCGCCCTCACCGAGTACGCCGCAGGAACCCTCCCTCTGCCCCACACCACCACCGATGGGCACGCAGGGAACCGGCGCGGACGCAGCGTCTTCGCGTCCCACGCGGTATGGAACGGCGCCGACAGGCAACGCACAAAGGACAACGTCCGCTCCATGTCCGCGCTCTGCGAGATCCTGCTCCACGCCTACGCCCGCGGCGACATCCACCCCTACGCCCGCATGGTCACGACGGCACAGCGCGAGGCGCTCGCTGCTGCCTCCGGCACACCCCACGGGGCCACGGGCCCCACGTCCGTACCCGTAGCCGCCTGACCCGCTGTCGTCATGAAAGGACTCAACCAATGACAGCCGCCACAGTCGGCATGCGGGGACCCATCCCTCCCATGCCCGAACGCACCCCCAAAGCGCTGCGCGCTGCCATCGCAGAGCACACGCCCAAGCTCCTGCCGGACTTCGACCGCAATTGGCGCGAGAAGATCGCCGACACCTACGACCTGGCACCCCTCCCCGCCTTCATGGCCCGGTGGTGGGCCGAATTCGCGCTCGCCAGGGATCCTCAGCTGCAGGCCAAGGTTCACCGCCTGGAGGACGAGGCCGCGCACGCCACCGACAACGCCCACGCCAAGGGCCTTGTTGAAGAGGCCGGACGCCTGCGCCGCGAGGCGAGCAAGGCGGAACCCGGCCAGTGACAGCCGAGTTCATGGGCCCTCCGTGGCAGGCCGACTGGACGAAAGAAGCCGAAGACAACAGGAACGCCCTGCCCCTACAGACCCGCTCCCTGGTCGACGCGGCCCGCGCCGAACTCGTCACCGCGAAGGACCCCTACTTCCGGGGCATCGACAAAGCCGCGGACCTGCCCGCCGGAATGAGCGTCGAACCCGTCCAGTCCACCCGCCCCGGCGGAGCCCACATCATCTACTTCGATCATGGCAGGGGATGGCTGCGATACGTCTTCACCCCCCGCACAGCCGACCCCCAGATCGTGATCGATGAGTGCATCTGGCTGTAGACGAGCATCCACGCCGCACCCTCCTCGCCAACCTGCGAGGTCTATAGATGGCACCAGCTTCAAAGAGCAGCGCTACCGAGTCCACGTAGGGCGCTTTTCTGGAGCGGTGAGTGTCGAGCAGTGACTGCACGAGGGCGCCACCTGCGCGGTCTCGGCCCACGGGCTCAGGCGAGGGCGGCGACCATCAGGGCGAAGGCGGCGATGATGACGGAGACGCCGACGTAGTGGAAGCGGTACCAGCCGTTCATCTGCTGCTTCCAGTCGGCGGGCAGGCCGTCGGCGGTCCACGTCTTGGCCCGGCACTGTTGATCGGGACGAGCAGCAGGATCGGCATGACCACGCTGAGGATCAGCGCGGCGGCGGTGACGACGAGGCCGCACCAACGGCCGCACTCCGCCTTCAGGCACACCGTACGAGAAGCAGCTAGCCCCCGGCGTCGCCAGCTTCTCCTTGAGGTCGTCCAGCTGATAGCCGGTCACCCATGACGCATCGCGGCCACGGGTGCCCTCCGTGACTCAGGGCGCTGACCATGCACGGCCAGGCCTGTGGTCGGGCCGGCCACGGTGACGGTCAGGGGGTGTCTCCGCACCAGTCGAACCGGCGCCGGTCCACCGGTCTCGGGGAGTACAGGGCGTGGCCGCCCGACCCGTACTGGCCTATCTCCGTATGAAGGGCGACGTCTTCGGCTCGAGCGTGGTCGGGCCAGTCCGTGACGTCCAGGAGCAGACCATCCAGCGGGCCGGCCACCAGCTCCACGTAGGTGCGCCCCTGCCGCGGTCCGGCATCGTCGTGGTCGGCCCCGTCGACACGGCCGTGCATGAACTCCAGCTCATCCATGGCGGACAGCGTCGCGGCCGCCACCGACAGCCTGCGTGACCCACTCGCGAGATGGCCGTTCAACACGGCATCGCGTGCATGAACATCCGTCCCCCCGCGGACGCGCGACCCCGTGCGGGCTCGAAGCCCCGCCCGGACGTCGGGCCCGGGCGGACAGCATGGACGGCACGTCGACCACGTTCTCGCCCGCCGCGGCCAGTTGCTGGGCCAGGGTGCGACCCAGGCCGCGGGCGCCTTCGACGGCGAAGCGGCGTTCGGGCCACGCACCAGCGCATCAGCTGGCGGAAGGCGCCGGCGTTGACGGCCACGGCGGGGTGGGACGCCTTGTGGGGGTCGACGCCGATCAGAATCACAGGCTGACCTCGCACTCGCTGAGACAGGGAAGGGAATGCGGCGGGCATCCTGACTTGAAGTCACAGCGTCACCATGATGTTCATGCCTCTGTCGAGCCACACCGCGTGGGTGCCGGCCGGCGGCGGCACGCTAAGGACGAGCCAGCCCGTGGGCGGCAAGGAACAGGTCGAGCCCGTGCCAACCGGCACCCTCGACGCTACGGCCGCGAACCGCGCGTCTGGGATCGATTGAACAAAGTCAGGAATGGTGTCCTGACCCTGACCAACGAGCTCTTCGCGGCCATGGCCGCTGCATCCGTCGCCAGCTGCACCATCTTGCGCTTCGATCCGCACAACGCCACCGTCACCGGCGCAACCGCCGGCCACGTCCCTCTCCTGTGAGCTCGGCGTAGCGGCACCCACGGCATCCGGGAACTGCCGGTCGGCCCCAACCTGGGTGTCCTCCCCGCCGCCGCCTACCCCCAGGAAACCTTTCCCCTCGCCGAAGGCACCACCCTCGTCATGGTCACCGATGGACTGGTCGAAGGCCCCACCCTGCCGCTCGACACCGGCCTGGCACGAGCCGGAGCACTGACCGCTCAAGGCACACAAGAGAGGGCAAGCATCGAATCCACGGCAGACGCGCGCTCGAAGCGTCTCTGATTGGCTTAGCGAGCCTGAGCGTTGGTCAGCCTTGGGAGCCAATCGCCTTCGTGCCCTGGTACTGAACGACAGGAGCCGCCAGCCCGCGTGGCATGTCCCTGCGGACGCTGGTCGACCAAGCCGCAAGACCCGACCGAGGAGGGTGCCCACGTCGCCTGGGCGCCGGGCGTGCGCGTAGCACTCTGCCACAGGTTCACTACAGTTCGCTAATCCAACTGGTGAGCCTGTCACGACGTCGACCATCTCGACGACGTAGCCCTCCTGCCATCCGCCGCATCCCATAGACAACATATCGGTCACCCAACACACGCCAAAGCTCTTCATACCGGCGCCTTGCCCGAGGCGATGTGCGGGTCCGACCAACCCGAGATGCAAACCCCGCTAAACTTGAAAAATCAGCATAATTATGTTGATAAGGAAGAAACACATATGAAACAGGCAGCAGGCACTGTGACTTAGACAGTGACCAGCAGATCAGAGGCATAGCAGAGGCGAACCGAGCGGACCGCTTTCCTTACCGAACCGCTCAGCGACCGATTCGTTCGCCCAGGCGAGCACTCCCCTCACGTCACGTCACTCGGAAGCCTGGGCAACACCCACGCAGCGGTGCCGAGGGCACCATGCCCACCGGCAGGCTGCGCGTCCTGAAGGCACCAGCCATTCTGCCTACCTGCCTCCCTGTCGTCCGCCCACCAGAGGAAGTGACGCCTCATGCCCCCCGCTCCCGCCGCCAACGTGGATCCCACCGCTATCAAAATTGCCCGTCTGCTTCCCGCGTTCTTGATCCTCGGCGGCATGGCGGCAGATCTCTTCGCTCCCGAGCCGTATATGGGTTTGCCCTTGCTGGCCGCGGCCCCCCTTGTGGGGTGCGTCGTCATGCGTATCCGCACATGCATCGGTGTCGCTGCTGCGGCATGCCTCGCCGGTGTTGCCGTCGATCTGTGGATCGGTCGTCCCCTGCCCGCGACTCTGGTGGACTTGGGTGTGGTCGGGCTGATCGGCCTCATCGGCCTGTGGGTCGGCCACCTGCTGTCTCGGCAGCGCGGCCGCCTGACTGTGGCCCGCGACATCGCGGAAGCGGCACAGCGCGCCGTCTTGCCCTCACCACCCGACCGCGTCGGATCCTTCAGCGTCGCCGCCCGATATGAGCCCGCTCAGACGGAAGCCAGAATCGGCGGTGACCTTTACGCGGTCCAGGAGACACCCTTCGGGCTGCGCGCCATCGTGGGCGACGTTGTCGGTAAAGGCCTGCGCGCCGTACCCGCCGTCTCCGCCGTCCTGGGCGCCTTCCGCGAGGCCGCAGAGTCCGCTCCCGACCTTGGAGTGCTAGCGCAACGTCTGGATCACGCACTCGAGCGAGACTGCCACGCCGACGAACAAAGCGCCGAGTACTACACCACGGCCTTGCTTGCCGAAATCCCGGCCAGCGGTGACACCGTCACGGTGCTCTCCATGGGTCACCCCGCGCCATACCTTCTGCACCCGGGAAAGGTCACGCAGTTGGAGCCGACAACACCCGATCCGCCGCTCGGCACCGGCCTGCCCGAGGCCGCTCAGGACAGCACCCCGGACATCTTCCCTCTGCCTCCTGACGCCACCGTCCTGATGCTCACCGACGGCGTACTCGAGGCCCGCAACCGGCACGGGACCTTCTACGACCCCACAGCAACGCTGACCCGACGCACCGGCGCGCACCCCAAGGACATCGTCGACGCTCTCGTCCGAAGTGTCTCGCAGTGGACCGACGGCGAACGCCAAGACGACCTGGCCGTGCTGGCACTTGCCCGCACCCCGGCAAGCCGCCAGGAGGCAGACCTGGCCGCCCGGGGACAGTGGACGCCGACCCTGCTCCCGCTGCGCGCACCCAACGCATCACCTGCGCCCTCCCCCACTTATCGGAACAAGCAAGGGTTCTGATCTTCCACACGGGGACAGCAGCAAACCCTGGCAGCGGCGGAAAGCCACGAGGATGCGGGGATGCCGCCCAGGGCGATGCGTTGTGCGGGGCGCCGGGTCAACCATCGCGACCCCTCCGCCGGCATCCGGCCACCACTCGCCCGCGTCCCGCGCCCCCGGACGCTGAGAACTACCTTTCGATGCCCGGCATCACGGAGATCACCGGCGTCCGGGGCTCGCCGAGTTCGGGGACGACCCTACCCGCTACGCTTCCGCCAAGGCCCGGAAGAATTACGCCGGCGCGAGCCCCATCACCCGAACTTCCGGCAAGAGCCACACCGTCCGGGCCCGCTTCGTGTGCAGCAACCGGCTCGCCGCCGCCCCGCGGACCCAGGCGTCTCCGCCTTGCGGGCCTCGCCCGGCGCCCGCCGCTACTACGACAAACAACCCGCGCGCGAGGCCTGATACAACGCCGCTTGCCGCTAGGTCGGCAACCGCCTCGTCGTGCATCCTCCACGGATGCCTCAAGACCCGAACCCTCTACCGCGAGTGACCGCTTGGTCGCACCATGCGCACCCCCATGCCGCTTGACCACATGGGGTGTCTGACCAGGACGGACATAATTTCTGGCAGGCACAACGTCCGACCGTATGGCGTTCCGCCCGTGACCTTGTCCTCGCCGAAAACGTCGTTCGTGCAGGTCACGCCCATGTTCGTACTCGTGGGCAATGCTCGGCGACTCTCGATCAAAAGCCCGCGATTTCCGGCGGCGGGGCGGGCTGTGGAGGGAGGCCGCGGAAGCATCTGTCGACAAATTTGCCACTTGGCGTGATCCTGAGATCTCAAATCCGCCAACGAGCCGACGGCCAGATCTAGCCGAAGTGGGAGAAATCACCGTGCTTCCATGGAGCTGCGACACCTTCGTGGCCATGGCCGACAGCGTGCCCGGAGGGCACGTCCTGCTGGCCAAGAACAGCGACCGCCCTGTGTCCGACACACAACCCCTGCGCTTCCTGTCGCGCCGCACCGCGCAGGCGGGTGCCACCCTGCGGCTGGCCCACGTCGAGATTGACGACGTCGAGGAGTCCTACGCGCACCTGGGCGGTTCGCCCTACTGGTGCTGGGGACACGAAGAGGGCCTGAACGAATGGGGTGTGGCCATCGGCAATGAGGCCCTGTTCACCAGGGACTGGGCCGCCACGGTTTCCGCGGTCAAGGGCGGCGCCGACCGGGACGGCGGCATCCTCGGCATGGAGCTGCTGCGCCTGGGTCTGGAGCGGGGCCGCACGGCCCGGGAGGCGCTCGACGTCATCTGCTCGCTGGTGGAGCGCTACGGGCAGTGGGGCTCCGGTGTCGTGGGGCAGCCGCCGGTCACGGGTGGCTATGACAACTCCTTCCTCATCGCTGACGCCCAGGAAGCGTGGGTGCTGGAGACCAGCGGTCACCGCTGGGTGGCGAAACAGGTCACCACGGGGACGTACGCCATCTCCAACCAGCCGACCATCCGCACCCAGTGGGACCGCGCCAGCGGCGATCTGGTGGAACACGCGGTGGACTCCGGCTGGTGGGAGTCAGCGCCGGGGCGATCGTTCGACTTCGCGCGCGCCTATGTCGACGCTGGTACGCCGCTGCAGTTGTCGCACATCCGGCTCCAGCGCTCACGCCAACTGCTCGGCGAGGCGGTGGGTGCCGGTGGGGTGGGGCTCGGCCAGGCCCAGCGGGTGCTGCGCGACCACTACGAGGACACCTTCCTGGGCGGCCCGTACTTCAACGCGGCGGTGCCCGACTTCCTGAGCCTGTGCATGCACTCCCACCCGTCGGACTTCACCTGGGGCAACACTGCCGGCTCGGCGGTGTTCGTGCTGCCGAAGAGCGGGGAGGGGCTGGCTCACCTGTGGTGGACGCCGGTGACGCCGTGCACCGGTGTGTACGTGCCGGTGTTCGTGGACGCCGGGAGGGTACCTGGAATCTTTTCTGCGGCGGGGACGGCCGGCGTCCGGGAGTGTCCTGCCGAGCACGCGTCGGTGGACACGTATGACGAAGGGTCCTACTGGTGGCGCTTCCGTCGGCTGCTCGATCTGGTCAAGGGCGGCGAGCAGGCGTGGAGCTTCAACGAGAACCAGCCCGTGGTGCGGCGGGCGTTCGACGCCCTGGAACGGCAGTGGGCGGCCGAACTCCCGCAGGTGGAGAAGGACGCGCTCGTGTTGCGTGAGCAAAGCGATCACACGGCGATGGCGGACTTCCTGGCCGACTACACCGAGTCCTGCGCGCAGCAGGCACTGGAGGTCCTCGACCACCTCGTCGCGCAACTGTCCGGCTGAGAGGCGTTCTGTCACGGCCGGAGAAGCCTTGACAAGCCGATGTGATGTATGCATGCTACCGGCCAGAGTGTCGGATCTGAGATCTCAAGAATTTCACTTGAAGGTGCCATGGACCGTCCGGAAACCGTTCACATCCGCAGCAATGGGCAGGTCACTCTTCCCATGCCGGTGCGCCGTGCGGCCGAACTGCACGAGGGTGACGTGATCGAGGTCGTCCTCCAGAGTGACGGAACGATTCTGCTGCGCCCGGTCGCGGTCCTCGACCGCTTGCAGGCGGACCTGGTCTACCGGGTCGGGGACCGGTCCGACCCGGGGCTCAACGAGGACGACATAAGGGAACGGGCCCGCGGGCTGGTCCGACGCCGCAGGCTTCCGGTCACCACCGGGCGCGCGCTCGACGCGCTGGTGGAGCGCTACCAGCGCGGTGACCTGACCCAGCGGGCGTTCATCGGCGAGTCACTGATGCTGGGCCTGCCCTCGGCGTCGATCACGGCGCTGCTGGCCGGCACCGAGCCCGCCCCCGCCGACGCGCCTCCCGGGCCCCCCGTGGCCGAGGAGACGCCGCAAGCGGCGGTACGGATCGCCCAGGCGTACCACTCGCTGCTGTATCTGCCGCTGTACATCGCCCATGACGTCGGTTTCTTCGCAGACGAAGGCGTGCGAGTCGAGATCACCACCGCCGGCGGAGGCACCGAGGCCTGGTCCGCGGTGGAGGCAGGAGTCGCCGACTATTCCGTCCACGATCCGGTGTTCACCGTCCGCGCTTTCGAACAAGGGATCGGGGATGCGGTCGTGGTCGGCAGCATCTGCAACGGGCAGGCCATCCTGGCGCTGGCCGCGGACTCGGAGGTGGAGGCAACCGACGACCCACGTGTTTTCAGCACGCGCACCGTCGCCGGGCGCACCGTCGCCACCCAACCCCAGCCCGACTCGCAGTGGGCCCTGCTGCGCTACCTTCAGTTCCTTTACCAGGCGGGCCCCGAGTCTTCCTACCGCGGCCTCCAGGTGCCGATCGGCACCGAACCGGCTCGCGTCCTGGCGGGGCAGGCCGACATCTGCCTCGCCTTTCCGCCGCAGGCGGACGTGGCCATGTCGCAGGGCCTACGCGAGGTCTTCGACTTCTCCACCTATTTCGGCCCGTATCTGCTGTCGGCTCTTGCCACCCGGCGTGGCACCGTGCAGGAAAAGCCCGCACAGCACAAATCGGTGATCACCGCGCTGGAAAAAGCCTGCCAGTACGCCCATGCTTTCCCGGACGAAGCGGTCCGGGTGGCTCAGCTGGAATTCCCCGGTGTCGACTCAAAGGTGATCGAGAGCGCCACACGGCGCTGTCTGCGGCGCAACTTCCTGCCACCCCACATCGCGGTGGACCACGAGGCCTGGAAGGAGAACGGCGTTCTCAACAGGTTCGTCGGCACCATTCAGCAGTACCACCCGTCGGCCGAACTGGTCGACAACGAGATGAGTCTTCACGTCTATCGCACGCTCGGCAATCTCCACCTCGTGTGGGACGGTCCCCGCCCCATCGGGAAGCCGGTCGCCATAGCCGGAGCGTGACCAGACGGACGTGAGGTGGGACCAGAACGGCACCCCGGATGCCCCTACGGTCACCCATGCCCGAGGAAAGGTGCACCATGAGCGTACTGGCAAAATTCAGAGGACCGGCGACATCGATCGACGACCAGATCGAGAGCTTCGCAATCAACCGCGTCCCGGCAAATCTGCGGTGGCCCATACCCGCCATCAGCCTCGTGCTTCTCGGCAACGCCACCGCGATGTTCTTCTTCTCCTTCGGTGCCCAGCAGGCATTCCTCGTGGGATGGCCCGGGATGCTCGGCCCGATCGCGTACTTCTTCATCGGCTCCGTGCTGATCGGCATGCTCACCATGCGCATGGCAAGCCGGGAAGGCCTGTCGCAGAACCTGCTCAGCCGGGGTCTCGGTTTCGGCAGTCGGGGCGCGGCAGTCACCTCGTTCATCTACGCCATCAACTACGTCTTCTACTTCCTCTTCGAAGGAACGATCGTCTCGCACGCGATCGCGGAGTATTTCAAGGTCGACATCAACTCCATCGCCGGCATCGGCATCTTCGCCGTGGTGGGCCTGGTCACCCTGCTGGTGGTCCGACGCGGCATGCACGCCATGTCGTTCCTCCAGTCCTGGGGCTTCCCGGTGTTCCTGATCCTGCTCGGCTGGGGCCTGTACAAGATGTTCACGGAGCACACCCCGGTCAGCGTGGACGGCTGGCATGCCACCGGCGCCACGGGCAGCGTGGCGATGTGGAGCGCGTTCAGCCTCGCCAACGGCCAGATGATCTTCCAGGGCCTGATGGCGACCGACTACGGGCGTTTCGCCTCCCGCAACATCCGCTACCGCGGCACCGCCACCATCATGCTCGGTGAGCTCATCCCGATGTTCGCCGTGATCTTCCTGGGCGCCTTCATCGGCATCACGCTGCTGACCGAACTGCACGGACCGAACGCGCAGTCCAACGCCCAGGACCCGGGCTTCATGTTCGTGTCCCTCATGGGCGGTGTGGGTGTCGTCTTCGCTGTCATCACCCAGATCCGCATCAACGTCATGAACCTGTACGGCGGCTCCATCGCGCTCTCGTCCGGATTCGACGTCGCCGCCAACTTCCGCCCTGGCCGCCAGTACTGGACGTACCTGGTGTGGATTTTGGGCGTGGTCTTCTACGCATTCAACGTCATCAACCACCTGGGGACATTCCTGGCGATCACGGGTGTCCTCACCAACACCTGGGTGCTGATCATCCTCGCCGACTACTTCGTGTGCCGCCGCTGGATGAAGCTCGGCCGGTCGGAGAACATCGAGTTCGAGCCGCACGAGGTGCGATCCTGGAACCCCTGCGGTCTGGCCTCGCTCGGACTGGCGGTAGTGGTCGGCGCGCTGGGCATCGGCGGCGTGTACCCGGTGTACTACGCGTCGTTCATCTCGATGCTGCTCGGCCCCATCCTGCACGTCGCATTCACCGCGGGGACCAAGGGCCGCTACTACAAGCCCGTCCAGGCGGACGAGGCCCCGGAAGAGCCGCAGAGCGCCCTCATTTGAAGTGCTCTCCTCCCTTCAGCAAGCCTCAGGAAGGCGAGGGGGACGTTCACCCCGGCGTCAATGCCGATCTCCGGCCCGGGGTGGGGTGGGGAACTGGTCGTTTTCGGATGTGCAGGAGCGTGTGTGAGTGTGCAGGAGCATGTTCTGGTTCGTGGTGTTGCAGCGCGCACAGGTCATATGGCGGGCATTGATGAGTTCCTAACAGACGTCAAGTCCGTTGTGGTGTTCTCCGAGTGACGTTCGTAGAGTGGCTGGCAGACGAGCTGGCGGCTGGAGCGCTGAGCGACTCCTGATCGCGTCGGCTCGTCGTAGTGCCCTTGAGATGTTGGCTGCGCCTGCGGATGATCGTCTTGGCGCGGTCGGTCTTGTATCGGGTGACACAGATGGTCCGGCCTTCGGCTTCGGTGATCTCGCGGCCGTCGGTGTCCCGGAGTTCGGATGGTCGGCGAGTTCGGCCTCGGCGGCGATGTCCTCGGCCAGCTCGGCGTAGTCGAGCAGGCCGTCGGGCCAGAGCCGGAGGGTTTCGCGGGCCGCTTCCATGATCTTCTCGGCGCGGTCTTCGCGCCATTGTCCGCGGCTGTGGCGGATCAGCAGGGCCGCCAGTCGTTTGGGGCCCAGGCGGCGGAGGGCGTGGGGGTCGGCGCCGGTGTGCTGGAGCACCGCGAGGGCGGCTTTGCGGTAGGCACCGGTGCCGAGGGCGTCGCCCCAGCCGGGGCCCATCAGTTCCAGCAGGGCGTCGAGGCGGTAGAACGATGCGGTGCGGGCATTCTCCACGAGTACCGCCATCCGGCCTGACCTGCCCGGACGAGGATTCGGCAAGGGGCCCGGCTCGTCAGCATGGCGGCCGAACTCGGCATCACCATCATCGCCGTCGACCCGGCCTACACCAGCAAGTGGGGCGCCCAGCACTGGCAGAAACCCCCACCGGCAAGACCAGGAAAACCACCCGTCGCGATGCCGCGAGCATCGCGATCGGCAGGCGCGCCCTCGGGCACCGCATCCGGCGACGGACGGCACCGCCTCCTGCCCACCAGAGCGATGGACAGCAGCATCGGACCGCCCAGGCCGCACACGGCACCCCAGGGCGTGAGGAAACCCGCCCCCGCATACCCGGACCACGGACACGATCCACTGGGACCAGACGCGGCGCGAACGCGGGAGACCAGGACGCCCAACACCGTTCCGAGCGTCCGACTGAGCCCGTGCAACTCATGCTCAGTCCGTAGGAACGGTAAGGATGAAGCCGACTGCGACGACTCTCCGCCCGCGGTGTCGCCCGCCTCGTCGCCGAACCTGCACTCCTTGGCGCCTGGGGGGAGCGCAGCTCTGGTCTCCCTAAAGATCGCGGGCCAGGGCTGCGGCGCCTATGATGCCGGCCTGCTCGCCCAGAGCTGCCGGGCGGACGGTGACGCCGCGGACGAAGCTGAGACGCGTGACCCTGTCGATGTGCGAACGGAGCGGGCGGAACAGGACGTCACCGGCGTGGGCCACACCACCGCCGATGACGGCGAGCCGGGCCTCGGTGAGGTTGGCGACGGCACCGACGGCGACCGCAACGGCTCTGGCGGCGCGGTCGAAGGCCGCGAGGGCGATGGGGTCACCCGCGCGTGCGGCTTCGGCAACCGCCGCCGTGGTCGTAGCCCCCGGATCATGGGGGCGCCAGCCGTGACGCAGCGCCCACGCCAGGATCGCCGGCCCCGCGGCCGCCGTCTCCACACACCCCCTGGCTCCGCAGGGGCATTGCTCGCCGTCAGGCTCGGCGATGATGTGGCCCATGTGTCCGGCGTTGCCGGTGGGCCCGGCGCACAGGGAGCCGCCGAGGATCAGGCCGCCGCCGACGCCCGTGGAGACCACGAGGCAGACCGCGTCCTGGGCCCCGGCGGCGGCACCGCGCCAGTGCTCGCCTGAGGCCATGGCCGCACCGTCACCGACGAGGCCGACTGGACGATCGTCGACCAGCGACCGCACTCCTTCAACAAGCGGGAAGTCACGCCAGGCGGGAATGTTGATGGGGCTCACCGTGCCCCGCGCCCCGTCGAGCGGTCCGGCGCTGCCGATGCCGACGGCCCGGACCGCCGCCCACTCTGGGCGGGCGGCAAGTTCACCGATCACCTCACCCAGGGCATCCATCACGACGGCGGCGTCGTCGGCGTCGGGGGTGGGGCGGCGGGCGCCGAAGAGAACGGTGCCCGCCATGTCGGTGATCCCTGCCGCGATCTTGGTGCCGCCGATGTCGATCCCGGCCACCAGGGTGGGCTTCACCGCGATCCACGTACGGTGAGCCGCAGGGTGACGATCTGGAACGGACGCAGCGCCAACTGGATCCCCTCGCCTGTGACTTCGTAGGCTCCGGGCTCGTCCAGCGGGCGTTCCAGCAGGTCCGTGGAAATGGCCGATTCCAGCTCGAACCCGGTGACCAGCCGTGCCCTGGCACGACCGCCGTGGGCTTCGTAGAGCCGGACGACGACATCGCCCGAGAGGTCGTCGGCGAGCTTGACCGCCTCGATCACGACCGCCTCGTTGTCCACGGAGACGAGCGGAGCGACCTGTGCGGTGCCGGGGAGGGTCCGCTCGGGCAGGTTGAGGTGGTAGCCCTCGCGCACCGCGTCGGCGATGTCCGAGCCGATGACGAACGCGTACCGCAGCCGGTGGCTGCCCTGGTCGGCCTCGGGGTCGGGGAAGCGCGCCGCACGCACCAGCGACAGCCGGACGGTGGTGGTGGTACCACCGTCGGCACGCATGTCGCGGGTCACGTCATGGCCGTACGTCGAATCGTTGACCAGGGCCGCTCCCCAGCCGCGTTCGCCGACGTGCAGGAAACGGTGGGCGCAGATCTCGAACTTGGCCGCGTCCCAGCTGGTGTTGGTGTGCGTGGGCCGCTGGATATGGCCGAAGGGGATCTCGGCGCTGGAGTGGTCGGCGCGCACATCGAGCGGGAAGGCGGCCTTGAGCAGCTTCTCCGTCTCGTGCCAGTCGATGCGCGTGTCGATGTCCAGGCGGCGGGCACCGGCGCGCAGGCTGAGCCGCTGCTCGATGCGTGAGGCTCCGAAGGTCCGTACGACGTGCACGGCCGAGCCGGTGCTGTACACCTCGTCCGCGTCCGTCAGGTCGCGCACCGAGTTGCGGTAGAAGGCTTCGATGTCCCAGGCGTCGTACTGATTGGGGAAGTCCTGGTGCAACTGGAGCAGGTTCGCGACGCTCCCGGGTGCGAGGGCCTCCCGCTCGGCGGCGAGGTCGTAGGCGGAGGTCACCAGGCCGCGGGCGTCGATCGCGATGCGCACCAGGCCGTTGTCCAGGACGAAGCCGGCGTCCTCGCCGGCCGAGGGAGCGACCGCGTCGGTGTCCGCGGCGGCCTCCCGGGGCGCGGCTGCGAACGCGGCGATGCCGCCGCGGGCGTGCGGTGCGCCGTTGAACACCACCACGCTGTCGTCGGAGGCGGGCCCGGCCAGGGCACGCTGGGCCGTGTCGATCAGCCCGTTCAGCTCTTCGGCGACCTCGGCGTAGGTCTGCTCGGCCTCCTGGTGGACCCAGGCGATGGAGGAGCCCGGCAGGATGTCGTGGAACTGGTGCGTCAGCACGATCTTCCACAGCCGGTCCAGGGCCTCGTACGGGTACGGTGCCCCACTGCGCACCGCGGCGGTCGCGGCCCACAGCTCTGCCTCGCGCAGCAGATGCTCACTGCGCCGGTTGCCCTGCTTGGTGCCGAGCTGGCTCGTCAGGGTGCCTCGATGGAATTCCAGGTAGAGCTCGCCGACCCACACCGGCGCGTCGGGGTATTCGGCATGGGCCTGGGCGAAGAAGTCGGCCGGCTTCTCGATCGCGATCCGGGCAGAGCCCTCCAGGTCGGCGAGCCGGGCGGCACGCGCCAGCATCTCCCGGGTGGGGCCGCCACCGCCGTCCCCGTAGCCGAAGGGGATCATGGAGCGGTTCGCGGCACCCTTGTCCTGGAAGTTGCGGACGGTGTGGGCGATTTCCGCACCGGACAGTTCGCTGTTGTACGTGTCGACGGACGGGAAGTGGCTGAAGATGCGCGTGCCGTCGACGCCCTCCCACCAGAAGGTGTGGTGCGGGAACTTGTTGGTGGTGTTCCAGGAGATCTTCTGGGTGAGGAACCAGCGGACACCCGCGAGCTTCATCAACTGCGGCAGCGCCGCGTTGTAGCCGAAGGTGTCGGGCAGCCACATCTCCTCGGTCTCGACGCCGAACTCGTCTAGGTAGAAGCGCTTGGCGTGCACGAACTGGCGGGCGAGCGACTCACCGCCGGTGATGTTGGTGTCGGGCTCCACCCACAGGCTGCCGGTGGGCAGGAACTGCCCCGTCTTGGCCTTCTCCACCGCTCGGGCATACACCTCGGGGCGGGACTCCTTCAGCCAGGCCAGTTGCTGGGCCTGGGACATCACGAAGCGGAATTCCGGATGATCGTCCATCAGCGCCGTGACGTTGGAGACCGTACGGGCGACCTTGCGGACGGTCTCGCGCAGGGGCCACAGCCACGCGGTGTCGATGTGGGCGTGTCCGATCGCCGAGACGCGGTGCGCACTGGCGTGCGCGGGCGCGGCCAGAGCCGGGACCAGAACCCGGCGGGCGGCGGTGGCGCTGCCGCTGATGTCCTGCAGGTCGACGACGTCCATCGCGCGGTCGAGGGCCTTGAGGATCTGCCAGCGCCGCGGGGACTCCAGCGGCAGCTCACGCATCAGCTGGGACAGGACCTCGATGTCCTGCACCAGCTCCCACACCTCCTCGTCGAAGACGACGAGGTCCATCCGGCTGAGCACGTACTGGGGTTCACCGGTCGGGGCGTTCTCGTCGAGGAGCCAGGCCGCCCGGTCCCCGGCCCGCGTGGGGAGGAACTCGTTGCCCCAGGGCGGCAGGATGAGCGGGTTGGCGGCGGCCTCGATGAAGTACGTGACCGTCTCGCCACCGGCCGCGGGGGCGGCGATCGGCACGTGCGTGTTGCGAGGGTTGAGTGCCTTGACCGCGCTGCCGTCCGGCCGGTAGATGAGCCCTTCGGCGGACATTCCCGGCGAGATGGTGTCGAAGCCGAGGTCCAGGATCGCCTCGACGGTTCGTCCGGCCCACTCCTCGGGAACGGTGCCGCTGACCTTGAACCATCGGGTGGCCCACGCGGGTCCCCACGGCTCACCGATCCGCGTGGGCCGGTAGGTCGCCCCCAAACCGGTTTCGACCGGGACGGGTTCGCCGGGTACGTCCCACACCCCGACGTCGAGCGGGACGGACCGGGCGTGGACGGCGGGCCGGATGCGCTGGTTCAGCACCCGGTCGATGCGCCGCTCTGTGACTTCACGCTCGTCGTGCAAGGTCATGCTCCGTTCATCTGGTAAGTCGCACTTCATGGCGGTGCTGTACGCGCTGCTCAGCGGGAATCCGGCCGCTCGGGCGCGCGGCGAGTTCGCCCCGCGCCGTCACCGCTGGCCGTGCACGAACTACTCCTGGATCACCTCGCGGCAAAGACTGATGGCTCCCTCGTTCTGGTCGTGCTCACCGACCGGGAACAGAACGAACCCGATCCGGCTCATCAGCCCTTGAGGGCTCCGCCGAGTGCGAATCCACCGCCGAGCTTGCGGGCGAGCAGCAGGTAGAGCATCACGACAGGAATGCAGTAGAGGATCGAGAAGGCGGACAACTGCCCGTACTGGCTCGAGGAGTGGGAACTGAGGAAGGTGAAGACGCTGATCGACGCCGGCAGCTTCTCGGGGGACAGCAGCAGTGCGAAGGGGACGAAGAAGTTGCCCCACATCCCGATGAAGGTGAAGATCGTCACCACGGTGACGCCCGGCCACATGAGCGGCAGGACCACGCGCCACAGGACCTGCATGGTGTTGGCCCCGTCGATCCGGGCGGCCTCCTCCAGCACGATCGGCACCCCGTCCATGAAGCTCTTCATCAGCCAGATGCCGAACGGAAGTGACGACGCCGCCAGGAACAGCGTGGTGGCCGGGATCGAGTCGATGAGGTTCACCTGCACGAACATGCTGTACACGGGGATCATGACCGCCGTGATCGGCAACCCGGTGGAGAACAGGATCGTGTAGAGGAACGGCCGCCGCATCCGCGACCGGTAGCGCGACAGCGGATAGGCGGCCAGGATCGAGCACACAACGCACAGCAGGGTGCCCCCGCCGCACAGCAGAAGGCTGTTGAGCATGGGCCGGAACGTGGTGTCCACGTTCAGCACCGCGTCGAAGTTGGAGAGCGTGAACGGCGAGGGCAGCGAGAGCTGGAAGGTGGCGTGGGCGTTCACCGATGCCAGCACCATCCACAGCAGCGGCAGGACGTACACCAGGGAGACGGCGAGCAGGACGGTGTTGGCGGCGATGCGGCCCAGGCGGGAGCGGCGTGCGCGCCCGGAGGCGGGCAGGATCCTGACGGGCATCGTGTCCCGGCCGGCCGCCTTCGTCGTGGACGCGGCACCGGGGGTGCCGGGGGCGTCGGTCAGGGCCATCAGGAGTCCTCCAGCTTGAGAATCCGGACGTAGATGGCGGAGAACAGCGCACCGACGACCAGCAGGACGAGCGCGATGGCCGTTCCGTAGCCGATGAGGCTGTTCTGGAACGCCTGCCGGTACATGAAGATCGGCAACGTCTCGCTCTTGTTGCCCGGTCCGCCACGGGTCATGGTGTAGATCAGCCCGAAGACCGAGAGGGTCTGGAGCGTGATCAGCATCAGGTTGGTCGTGATGGTGCGGCGGATGACCGGCAGGGTGATCAGCCGCAGCCGCTGCCATGGGCCCGCGCCGTCCATCTCGGCGGCCTCGACCAGCTCCCGCGGGACGTCGTTGAGAGCGGCGGTGTACACCATCATCGAGAACGCCGTCCCCCGCCAGACGTTGGCGAGGCACACGGCCAGGATCGGCAGATTGACGAGCCAGTCCTGCTGCGGCAGGTGCAGACCCGAGAGGATGGCGTCGAGGGTGCCCTGGTCGTAGAAGAACGCGTACATCAGGTAGCCGGAGACCACCTCGGGCAGGACCCAGGCGGCGATGACGACCGTGTTCGTCACCGCCTTGACCGGCTTGGAGGCCTTCTCCATCAGGACGGCCAGGGCCAGACCAAGCGTGTTCTGCCCGATGACGGCGGATCCGACGGTGAACACCACGGTCAGGACGACCGAGTTGGTGAAGTCGGGATCCGCGAAGGCCCGGCTGAAGTTGTCGAAGGCTACGAACTGGCTGGTGGAGGCGCCCGTGAGCTGGAGGTTCGTGAACGCGTAGTAGATGCAGTAGGCGATGGGACCCGCCATGAAGACCAGCAGCAGGACGGCCGAGGGAAGTACGGGTAGCCCGCGCAGCATGTTCCGCACGAGGGCCGGGGCCTGCCCGGCCGACGTCCTGGGACGACGGCCGGGGGCCTGTGTTGCCGCACTCATCACGAGCCCTTGACCGTGCTGCCACTACCGACGGCGGCCGCGACCTCGTTGTCGTACGCGGACGCGGCCTTCTCGACCGAGCTCTGTCCGCTGGCCACGGCCTCCATGGCCTTCTGGGTGGCGGTGGAGACCTGGTTGTACGCGGGCAGGCTGGGCCGGTAGAAGGTGTCGGGGACCAGATCGGTGAAGAACTTGTTGCTCGGCAGGCCCTTGATGTAGGCCGGGTCGGCGGCCACGTCCTTGCGCACCGGGATCTGGGCGTTCACGACGTCCCACTTGGCCGCGGCGGACTCCGTCTGGATGGACTTGAGGAACTTGAAGGCCAGGTCGGGGTTCTTGGCCTTGGCGGGAATGGACCAGGCGAAGCCGCCCGACATGCTGATCTTGCCGCTGCCCTGGCCGTGTTGGGTCGGCATCGGCGCCACACCCAGCACCGAGCTCCACTCCTTCCACGGCGCGCCGCCGGACGGCAGCCAGTTGTTCGGCATCCATGAGCCGTCGATGTCCATCGCGAGCTTGCCCTGGGGCAGCAGTTGCGTACCGACGGTGTCGCTGAAGTTGGCCCCGAGCGCCTGCTGGAGCGAGGGACCGAGGCCTCCGCCGTAGACGCTGTGGACGAAGTCGAGGGCGTCCTTGAAGCCCTGACTGCCCGTCATCCACTTCTTCTTGGTCCAGTCGTACTGGGAGTCGCGGGCGGCGGGCGTGCCGTACAGGAGCATCTCCATGCCCTGCATGGAGGACGCCTCGCCGCTGGCGACGCTGCTGTAGAGGTTCAGCGGGGCGACGCCGGGGACCTTGGCCTTGACCTGCTTCGCGGCGGCCAGCACGTCGTCCCAGGTCTTGGGCTGCCACGGAACCGATATGCCGGCCTTGGCGAAGATCTGCTTGTTGTACCAGATCCCGCGGGTGTCGGTGCCGTCCGGCACCCCGTAGGTCTTGCCGTCCGAGAAACCCTTGACCGAGCCCTTGGAGACATCCTCGAACTGCCCCCAGTCCGACCACGTGGAGACGTAGGAGTCCAGCGGCTTGAGCAGGCCGGCAGCGATGTCGGAATTGATGACCGCGGTGTCCTCGTAGACCAGGTCGGGCGCCGTGGCCGGGGACTTCATCAGCAGGTCGATCTTGGTGAAGTAGTCGCTGTCGGAGGCCGTGACGGGCACCAGTTGGACGTGGGTGCCCGGGTTGGCCTTCTCGAACGCCTTGACCATCGGGGCCAGGTAGTTCGCCTGGACCTTGTTGCCGTTGTTCGGATTCTGCTTGTAGACGACCTTGATCGTCTTGGAATTGCTGCCTGAGGAGGTACTGCAACCCGTAATGGCCAGGGCGGTGGCGGCGGCGAGGGCCGCGCCGGTGAGAAGCCTAGAACGCACTGCAATCCTCCGGAGGGGTGGGATGCGGGTGGGGAACAGTGTCGAAACGCGTGCGCGGGCGCCTCTCGGGCGCACGCCCGGCCGCCGGAGGCCGTCGGGGCCGGGCGGGTGTCGGTAGCTAAATCCAATGGATTGATAGAGTCAACACCTGGGGTTGAATTGAATACTTGTATGCAAGCCCTGAGCGGTGCGCCGGGGTGGATACCTGGCGGCCGCCGCCCCGATGAGCTACGGTCCGGTTGGCCCTGATGTAAGACGTGCACCCGCGGCCGCCCGGCGATCAAGGCCTGCTTTCCGCCTGTACCGCTTACCGGTTCCGCACCGGCCCCTGACCAGACTTGCCACACGAACCACACCAGACAGGCCAGCGGCACCTGTCACCCCGGACGGAGGAGACGACGAGTGATTCCAGGGGGGACGAACCTGCCGCGGGTCGGGGGGTACAACCAGACGGTCGTCCTGGACGCGATCCGCTCGCGCGGGCCGATCAGCCGCGTCGAACTCGTCCCGCTCACGGGGCTGACGGCCCAGACCATCTCCAACGTCGTCCGCCGGCTCCTCAACGAGGGTCTGGTCGAAGAGTCGGGCCACTCTTACTCCGACGGCGGCAAGCGCAGGACCCTGCTGTCGATGCGCGCGTGCGGCGCCTACGCCGTGGGCGTGCACCTCGACCCGGACTTCGTCGTGGTCGCCCTGGTGGATCTGGCCGGCCAAGTGGTGCGCAGCAGTCACGTTCGGCTCACGGGGCCGGTCGACCCAGCCGACCTGGTCGAAGAGGTCGGACGTACCGTGAAAGACCTGGTCAGGGAAGCCGCAGTGGATCCGGCCCGGGTCCTCGGGACCGGCATCGCCACCCCCGGCCCGATTGACGGCGCCCGGGGCGCCATCGTAGATCCACCCAACTTCCCCGGCTGGGGTCAGGTCCCGCTCGCAAAAATGTTCGGGGAGGCGACAGGCATGCCGGTCGCCATGGACAAGGACGCCACCGCCGCCGCCATAGGTGAGCGCTGGATTGGGGGCGCGGAACGCTCCGGCAGCTTCCTGTTCATCTACATCGGCACCGGCATCGGCGGTGGCGTCAGCCTGGACAGCGCCATCCTGCACGGCGAATCGGGCAATGCGGGTGAATTCGGCCATATCGTCGTCGAACCCGGAGGTCGCAGCTGCAGCTGCGGCGGCACAGGCTGCCTGGAGACCTACTGCTCCCCCGCCGCCATCCTCGCCGACCTGTCCCAACGCCATGGAGAACAAACGCTGTCCCGTCTCGGACTCACCGCCACCCCCGAGTCCCTGCACAGCGACTGGACACGGCTCCGACAAGCCGTCCGACAGGGCGACCCGGCCGCCACCGACGCCGTGCGCCAGGCCGCTCGGCGGATCGGCCAAGCCTCCCGCAGCGCCGTCAACCTGCTCGACGTCGGCCGCATTATCCTCGGCGGCGAAGCCGTCAAGGGAATCGAACCCATCCTGTCCGAGGAGATCGACGCCGCGGTCAACGGCGCGTCCATCGCGCGCGTCGTCCGCCGCGTCAGAATCGAACCCAGCCTCATCGGAGACACAGTCGGCGCTGTGGGCGCCGCCTCCCTGGTTCTGCACGGCAACTACGCTCCGGGGTGGCAGCAACTCACGGAAGCCCCGAGGTAACTTGGCCCCATCTGTGTGACCGCGCCGAGACAGCAGAGGCCGACCCTGTAGAGGTCAGTAACTCCCGTGCGAGGAGCTGCACATCGATCGGCCCTGATCCTCAATCCCATCGAGCAGGTACGCCGCTACTGCGAGTACCTCAACGGTGCGGTGGCCGAGCATCCCGAGCGGGTCCACGGTGTGGCCTACCTGCACAACGTCACCGAGTTCGGCGTGAGCGGCCTACGAGCCGTCGAGAACAACGAGCGGGGCCAGCTCTTCACCGGCCAGCAGCGCGGCGAGTTCCTCGACTACCTGCGGGCCCGACTCAGCGACCAGCAGCCGGGCGCCCGCGCCGCCGACGAGCTTTCGGCGGGGAAGACGGTGCCGTCCAAGCAGTTGATGGCGGTCGCGGCCCAGGAGGAGCGGGAGCAGTTCGTGCTGCTGGACGAGCAGCAGGTCGCCTACCGCATGGTGCTGAACGCGGTGCGTCGCGCGAAGACGTCCGATCACAAGGAGGTCGTGGTCGTCACCGGTGGCCCCGGTACCGGCAAGAGGGTGATCGCGCTGTCTCTGCTCGGTGAGTTGTATCGGCAGGGGGTGCCGGCCCTGCACGCGACCGGTTCGCAGTCGTTCACCAAGACGATGCGCAAGGTCGCCGGCAGCCGCAAGCGCGAGGTGCAGGAGCTGTTCAAGTACTTCAACAGCTTCGTGACCGCCGAAGGCGGTGGAGGGATCCGGCTTACCGCAAGCGGAAAGGCGTTCCGCCCGCCCTCCCGAGCCGCCAGCGTCGCGGTCGGGTCGGGAAGCTTTGACGGCTGGTCCCAGCAGCGCATCCCACCAGCCGACCAGGCAGCGCGAACGCGCGATGAAGGGGTTCCGCTCACCGGGAGCCACGCAATGGTTCCTGTCCGCGTTCAGACGACCACGCACCCGTCAACGTGACAGCACCTCTCGGCCCGCTCGCCCGCGAGACCCAGCTCCCCAGGGTCGTCTCATTGACCCCCAGGTCCTTCGCGACCTCGGGGACCGGCTTCCTGGTCTCCGTCACGATGCGTACCGGCCCCTCACGAAACTCCGCCGTGAACTTGCGACGCTTCTCCGCCATGACAACCAACTTCCCCTGCCGTCACGGACTCGGCCCGAGGGAGCCTCAACG
>NZ_JBEYXD010000068.1:0-46011 GCF_040644975.1 Streptomyces sp. NPDC046900
GACGCGGCGAGACAGGAGTCCGATGCCCTCGGCGTCAAGGACCACGCAATGATGGTGCGTCTTGCCGGCGTCCACTCCGGCCCATATCCGGCTCATTATGCTCCCGAGCATCGTCGTGACAGTAGTCCTGCAACGACTTCGCCGGCGTTGTCCTACACAGCGATCTGCTCGCAACTCCCAATCAGCGGCCGAGTCGTCGCGGGGCGACAGGCGGCCAAGTCGATCGAGCCACGGACGGCAACCTGATAACAGCCACACCTGACACCCCTGGGTGAACGAACCCTACGAATGCCTCGCTCAGCCCGATCAAGAAGGTAGGACCTGATAAGGATGAGGCCCGACCGTCAAAGACGGCTGCGGAACGTGCCGTGGCCCGGAGCGGGGGGCCTTCCCGGCTCCGGGCCATCTGGTGTTCGGCATGTTCCGGTTCAGCTCAGTGCCCGAGGAGCGGCACGTCGATCTCGCCCATGTGGTAGGCGTGGACGGCCTGAACCAGCTCGTCGGCGGAGAGTTGGTCGTCGCCGTTGGCGTGCATCTGGCGGAATGCGTCGGCCGGGTCGATGTTCTCGACCCCCATGGCGTTCAGCCAGGTCTTGAACTCGGTCGGGCTGATCTGGTCGTCGTCGTCCACGTCCGCCAGCTTGATCATGGCCCGGATGGTCGGCTTGATGACCTTTCCGAAGTCCGCGCTGCCGTTCTCCAGGACGTGTTCCTTGACGATGTCGTTGAACTGCTCGGGGGTCAGCTGGCCGTTTTCCTTGTCGATCCCGGCCTTGTCGGCGAAGAAGTTCCACATGCCCAGGTAGGTGTCGGTCAGCGCGCGGCCCCTCGGGGAGCCGGGAGCCTCGCCCAAGGCCTGCAGGATGCGCTTGGACTCGGCCTCGCAGTCGGAGCGGTCGATGCGGCCGTCGCCGTTCACATCCCAGCTGTCGAAGCGCTTCTTGATGCGGTCGAGCTGCACGGAAGTGGTCATCTCGGAGATCTCCAGGTGGTTCGTCCGGGCGGGGCCGGCCCACCGGGCAGCTCGATCCTCACGGGAGTAGGTCTGCGTCCGGGTGCCTGACTGCCGACCGGGGCTCGGTCACCGCAACACGCGGTGACCGAGCCCCAGTGGTCGTGCCGGTGGTCCGGAGGGTCACCGGACCGGAACACGAACGGCACCACGAACCGGGACCAGCACTACACGGTCAAAAGCACGCCAGCGTAGGAAACGGCGGCAATGAGAATCCAGGAGATCAGGCCGACTGCCGCCACCCGTGGTCCGGTCCGCGCCAGGGTGGGCAGGTTGACCATGCTGCCCAGCCCCACCATGGCCATGGCCAGGAGCAGTTGCTGGGCCTGTTGCGCGGCGTCGAGTACGGGAGCCGGAAGAACTCCGGTGCTGCGTACCGCGATCATGGCGAGGAAACCGAGAACGAACAGGGGCAGCAGCGGGGTCCGCCGGCCGGACGCCGCGGCGCGCGACCCCGCGGTCCCCGCCGCCGTCCGCTGTCTGCGGAGGGTGTACGCCACCGTGGCCACCAGGGGCGCGAGGAGCGCGACACGCATCAGCTTGACGAGCACGGCCTCGCCGAGTGCCGCGGGACCCGCGGTCTGGGCTGTCGCGACGACCTGACCGACGTCGTGCACGCTGGCCCCCGTCCAGCGGCCGAACTGGACGTCATCCAGTCCGAGGGGGTGGTGCAGGAGGGGCAGCACCCCGATGGCGAGGGTGCCGCAGAGCGTGACCAGGGCGACGGACGCGGCGATGTCCTCCTCGTCGCTGCTGGTGACCTGACTCACCGCACCGATGGCGGAGGCGCCGCAGATGGAGTAGCCGGTCGCGATGAGCAGGGGCTGGTCGCCGCGCAGGCCCATGCGGCGGCCGAGCCAGGTGGTGCCCCAGAACGTGGCGGCCACGACGCAGAGCACCATCCCCGCCGTGGCCCAGCCGAGGCCGAGCACGTCCTTGAGGCTCAGCTGCAGCCCCAAGACCACGATGCCGATGCGCATCAGCCGTTTCCCGGCGAGAGTCAGTCCGGGCCGGGCCCGGCCGCGCACGGTCGCGCGCAGACCCGGCAGGTGGGCGGCAGCCATGCCGAGCACGACGGCGGCGGTGGGCACCGGCACAGCGGGCAGCAGCAGGTGCATGGTCCATGCCAGGCCGGCGCCGAGGGCGGCCACCAGCAGACCGCAGAGAACGGCCGCGGCGGCCCGGCGGCGGCGCCCGCCGCCGGTTCCGGGGGCGGGGGCGGCATCGGCAGGGGCAAGGAGCGTCGCCGGATGGGAGACGCCGACGGGGGTCCCGGTCGCGGTACGGCCGTTCACCGTTCGCCGACCGGCAGCCGGTAGATCCGCCTCACACTGGTGCCCAGGCGGGAGATGTCGGCCCCGTAGATGTGCAGCGATACGGCCATTCCGGCACCGCCGTTCCACACCTCGTGGATGTCGCCGGGCGGCGCGAAGCCGCAGACCTCGCCCTGGGCGTTGACGACCTCCTGGGTCGGGACGAGGCGGGAGGCGGCGCCGTCGGGGACCAGCCGGAACCGGCGTTCGTGCTCCTCGCCCTGGTGCACGCCCGTGACGCACCACGACACGTGGTCGTGGATGGACGTGCGCTGGCCCGGCAACCAGACCAGGGCGACGATCGAGAAGCTGCCGTCGTCCTCGGCGTGCAGGACGTGCTGGCGGTAGTGGTCCGGGGCGCCCTCGGTGTGCCGGTCGAGCAGCAGGTCGGGGGCCCCGAGGTGCGGCGCCAGCCGCTCACCGACGAGTCGGGCGGTGGGACCGGGGGGCAGACCGCGGCCGACCGTCTCCCGCACTTCGTGTACGAGGCGGGCCAGGCGGACGGTGGGCGCGGAGTACGCCGGAGCGGTCACGGAGGTCATATCGCCAGCGTCCGGTCGCACCGGCCCAGACGTCCACTGACAGTTCCTTCACCCGACCCCTGCAAACGCTT
The DNA here is from genome assembly GCF_040644975.1 of Streptomyces sp. NPDC046900. Classification (NCBI taxonomy): domain Bacteria; kingdom Bacillati; phylum Actinomycetota; class Actinomycetes; order Kitasatosporales; family Streptomycetaceae; genus Streptomyces; species Streptomyces sp. NPDC046900. The sequence continues at coordinate 2,939 of NZ_JBEYXD010000068.1, forward strand.
ATGCGTGGAGTGGCCCGGTCAGCGGCCGCTGCGCCGTGCGGCGACCGTCTTGAGCGCGTCGAGCACCAGGGCCGCGGCCGGGATACGCAGATGCTCGCGCGGCACGTACGCCGCGACCCGGCGGCGGGAGACGGGGTCCAGCGGGCGACCGGTGATCCGCTCCAGCCGCATGAAGGAGAGCACCAGGCCGGGCATCATCGCAACGCCCAGCCCCTCGGCGACCAGCGACTGCACCACCAGGTTGTCGTCGGTGGCGAAGGCGATGTCGGGAGCGAATCCCAGTTCGGCGCACTCGTGGAGGAAGTTGACCCGGCAGCGCAGGCAGCCGGCGATCCAGCGTTCGCCCGCCAGATCGCCGAGCCTGACCGAGCGGGACCGGGCCAGCCGGTGCCCGGCCGGCATGAGCACCATGAGCTGGTCCTCCAGCAGCGGGATCTCGACCAGCTCGTCCGGCACCGCTTCCTCCAGCCCCGGATACGTGAAGGCGAGGGTGATGTCGCACTCGCCGCGGGTGACCCGCTCCAGCGACTCGGGCGGCTCGTCCCCCAGCAACTCCACCCGTATTCCGGGGTGGTCGGCCGCGAGCAGCGCCAGTGCCTCGGGGATCAAGGTGGCGTTGGCGCTGGGGAAGGCGCACAGCCGAACCCGCCCGGTCTCCAGCCGGGTCACCGCCGCTATCTGCTCCCAGGCCACGGACATGCTGTCGAGAATCGTGTCGGCGTGCCGGGCCAGCGCCTCTCCCGCCTCCGTCAGTCGCATGCGCCGGCCGATGCGGACGAACAGCGCGGTGCCGGCCGAGCGCTCCAGCGCCTTCATCTGCTGGGTGACGGCCGGTTGCGTGTAGCCGAGCACCGAGGCCGCGGCTGAGTAGGAGCCGGCCTGGACCACGGTGTGGAACGTCTTGATGTGTCTTGAGTCGAACACTCCCGAATCATAAGGGGAACTTTGGGCCCCTTCGGGGGTTGAGGAACATCCATGTCGGATCGTGCGCTAAGCCCTCGCAGCCTTGATTGGCGCTTTGACCAGGGCTGATCGTACGGCGCAGCCTTCGCAGATCGATGTTGTCGATCTTCGGAGGACCTGGTGGCAGTCGAGTTTCTGTCGGATCAAGCAGGCGGTACTGGTCCTGCGCCGGTTCGTCGACGGCACACGCATCGCCCAACTCGCCCGCGACAACGGCATCTCGGTCCCGACCGCCTACCGTTACCTGCATGAGGGCCTGACCGTGCTCGCCGACGATGCCCCGGACCTATCCACTGTACTGGAACGCGCCGTGGCGGCCGGCTACACGCACCTCAACCTGGACGGCACCGCCGTACGTACCGACCGCGTCGCCGCCCCCCGCCCCCAACGGAGCCGACCTGTGGTGGTCCGGAAAGCACCGCCACCACGGCGGGAACGTACAGGTCATCTCCGCCCCGGACGGCTGGCCGCTGTGGATCTCCCCGGTCCGCCCGGCCGCGAGCACGATGTCACCTGCGCCCGCGCCCACGCCTCATCGACGCCCTCAACCGGCTCGCTGCCGCCCTGGGCATCCCCACCCTGATCGACCTCGGCTACGAGAACGCGGGTGACGGCTTCCGCCACCCGGTCAAGAAGCCCGGGCGGCGAACTCACCGAACGAGCCCAGACATTCAACGCCATGATCCGAAGGGTCCACGCCGTCGCCGAACGCGCCAACGCCCTGCTGAAGGTCACCTTCAAGGCCCTGCGCCGGGTCAGCCTCGACCCCGCGGCCACCACCCGCATCGCCCGGGCCGCCCTCGTCCTGCTCCAGCTCGAACACGGCCGCACCACCTGAACGAAGATCACCAACCGTCACAAGACGTTACCGAGAAGGGTTCAATGCTTTCCAACGCGGTACCTATGTCGTCACGCTGCTGCTGACCGTTGTCACCTCTGCGGTTCTCGCTACCCCCGTCGCCCAGGGCGTCGGCGTAGTCGCATGACGCCCGGTTCGTAGCGATCTGTCAGTTCGGCGGTGTCCCGGAACGTGACAGGCACGGCTTCCAAGATCATGGAGTTCTCTACGCCCCATGATCCGAGTGGAAGACCGTGCCTGTCGACGCATCATCGCTGATCCCGCCTGCCCTTGACCAGCTCCGCGAGCATCCCGAGGCCGTATCCGACGAGGTTCCGCACCTGCTGGAGCGGCTGGCTGAGGTGCCCGACCCGCGAGACCCGCGCGGCGTACGGCACGCTCTGGTTGCCGTGCTCGCGCTAACCGCGTGCGCGGTTCTGGCGGGGGCGACCTCTCTGCTGGCAGTCAGCGAGTGGATCGCCGACGCCCCGCCGCACATCCTGGAACGCCTCGGCATACGCCTCGACCCACTGTTCCCGAAGCGGTTCCTGCCTGCGGAAACGACGGTCCGGCGGCTGCTGGCCCGCATCGACGGCGATGCGCTGGACCGGGCGATCGGACGCCGGCTCGCCGACCGACGCCCGAAAGCGACCGGGCTGCGCGGCCTCGCAGTGGACGGCAAAAGCCTGCGCGGCGCGGCCAAAGCGACGGGCCGCAAGATCCACCTGCTCGCCGCACTGGATCACACCACCGGCCTGGTCCTGGCCCAGCTGGACGTCGGCGAGAAAACGAACGAGATCACCTGCTTCCAGCCGCTGCTGGACACCATCGCCGACCTGGCCGGAGTCGTCGTCACTGGCGACGCGATGCACACCCAGCGCGAGCACGCCGACTACCTCATCGGCCGGGGCGCCCACTACATCGTGATCGCCAAGGGCAACCAGAAGAAGCTGCGCCGACAGCTCAAATCCCTTCCCTGGAACGACATCCCACTTCAGGGACGCACCCGGGGCATCGGCCACGGTCGCTCCGAGACCCGCCGGATCAAGGTCGCCACCGTGAACAGCCTCCTCTTCCCCGGAGCTCGCCAAGCTGTCCAGATCAAGCGCCGGCGCACCGACCGCAAGACCGGCAAGACCACCATCAAGACCGTCTACGCGGTCACCAGCCTCACCGCCGAACAGACCACCGCGGCCCAGCTCGCCAAACTCGTCCGCGACTACTGGAAGATCGAGTCCCTGCACCACGTCCGCGACACTACCTTCGCCGAGGACGCCTCCCAGCTACGGACCGGCAACGCACCCCGCGCAATGGCCACCTGGCGCAACCTCGCCATCGGAGCCCTCCGCACGGCCGGAGTGAAGAACATCTCGGCCGGCCTCCGCCGCAACGCCCGCGACCCCCGTCGCCCCCTCGCGCTCCTCGGCCTCAGGTGATCACAAACCGGGCATCGTGTCGCTGCGCCGAAACCCCGATCCCCGCCGTGGTCGCCGTACAGCACTTCCGGCAGTCCGGGGAAATGTGTGAGCTGCGGCCCACGGTGATCTGAACCCTGCTCAGCTACTGGGGGTCATGAGCTATCAGACTGAGAGATGAGATGAACTGAGAAAGAGACGACTCGCGGACCGCGCGCATCGCATCCATGCACTGGCGGCAGCAGTACCAGACGGCCGTCATGGCGGTCTGCCGCTTGCGGAAGCCGTTGCTGGAGGTCAATATGCCGGCGGACTGGGCAGTTCCCCCGGACCTGATCGGTTCCATGTTCGAGACCTTGCTCGCAGAGCCCACCGAAGCCCTGGATCACGAAGTCCGCGGTCAGGCGGATGAGGTCCTGCAGGCTCCCCTGTTCGAATTCGAGCTGGAACCTGAGTTCGTCGAGGAGGTTCAACTGGAGGCACTCAACGGTCTGCTGATGCTGGGTGAGGGGCTGATGGCGCTAGACGCCAAGCGTGCGGACTACATCGTGTACCGAGTCCGGGCTATGACCACCTATGTGGACGAGGTCATCGCCGATTCACTGAGACTGGACCCGGACGAGGGCACTCATCGGCGCTATCTGTCCCGACTCAGGAACGATATCCGAGCTTACGGCCTAGGCTACTTCGGCTCGCGGAACATCGAGCTGGAGTTCGCCTGCCATGGCGCAATCGTCCAGAGCTCAGATGTGGACTTCTTCTCCTCGGCGGCGGGTCGGGAGCTTCTGATACGAGGTGACGAGTACAGCGCCGAGGTCGCCACGGCACTTCGCCGGTTCCTGTCGTAAGCGTCCGGAGCCGGGATTCAGAAAGCCGTCACATTGCCACGAACCAGGCGTCACACGACTACGCCGAAGCCTTGCCCCGTCGCCTTGCACCGTGCACTGTTCCACCGCGGTTTGAAGCCACGCATCGTTGCCCTCTCTGCCCGGCTCGCGCAAATCGGCCTGGTCCTCCTGATGCTGTCGCTCAACGGCGCCGTTTTCCTGCTGATGGACGTCGTGCTTGGCCGCACGGCAGCCATCTCCATCACGGCCGTGACCACGGCGATCTTCGCTGGCCTGTGGTTCCTGCTGCCCTGGACCGCCCGACGCGCGTAATTCCGGGATTTCCGTGATGCGTACAACGAACACTCCCGAGCACGCCGACTGTTGGTCACGGGTGACCACGCGGACGAGTTGCCCACCGCGTGAAGCTGGCGACGTGCTGCCGTCTCAGTTTCCGTCTCATTCAGCCCCGTTCACGGCCGTTCAGGCGAGGCCTCAAGCCATCCCCGCATCGGCAGACAGCTAACCCTGAACGCAGGTGAACGCCCCTGCACATCACTCCGCAAGCTACCAACACAGTTGGAAAGCGTGTTGGGGCAACCGCCGCCTAGCACCGTCTCGCAGTCGGCATAGCCTTCGAATCTGGCCAGCTACGATTCGGGGGTGCTCACACGGTGCCCCCTCTGAGTACGCCGCCTGGCCAGCTGTTCGTCGATGTCATTGATGAAGAGAGCCAGGAGGTCGCCCGACTGTACCTGTCTGCCACTGTGCCCAAAGTCTCGGCGAATTGCGGTGAGGAGCTCCTCGAAACTAAATATCGTATCCTCGGATGCGAGAACTTGTGCTTCTCTTTTGAACTTTGACCAGGCGAGCAGAACATCGTCAGAAGCCCACGTAATCAGATCTGGCGTAATTTCCCGCAGGAACTGCGCCACCTCATCTGCGTTCGAAGAATCGGGATTCATAACCGTTCTCATGAGGCCACTTACTAGCCTAGTGTAAACGGGTATTTTGCTGGCCCGAATCTCTGCTTCAACAGCTTTGCGGCGTTCGAGGTAGCGCCCGATAACCAACGTGGCGACGGTTACGAGAACCGTCGCCATTGCAGTCACCGCTGCGGCGGCAACCGTGGAGTTAACGCCGTGAAAAACCTGATGCCCCACGTACCTCGCCAGAAAGGCTATGGCCTCCACCGCACCGAACAACAAAGCGGCAAGGACTGCGAGGCTGCCGATGCCTTAGATGAATGCACGCATGGGTGCACTGTGACACGAAGCTCGGCACCGACGAGGCGGATCCATCAAAGTCGGGGATCGGCCGGCCAGGTCGGCCTAGCAACCGGACAGGGGTGAACAGAGGCGAACCGCCCCGCATGCAGCCTGACAGCTACCAACAGACTTGGAAAGCGTGAACGCCAACGTTCAATCCACCGCTGCCCAGTCCGTGTCAGACCCGTGCCAGATCGTGCGGGGAACCACGGGGAACAGCGGACAATACGACGGCGAGCAGCCGAGCGCCAGTGCCACTCCGTTGCTAGCCAGCAGCCTATGCCTCTCTAGATCACCTCAGCTGGAGCTGTCACAAAGAGGGTGTGCCGGACGTCATAGCGCTGGCGGAGATCACGGCCATGCCGCGGGGGGATGGACCTCCCCGCCCTCGGGGTCTTCGTCAGGGGTGAGGTCTCCTGGCACGCCGACAACCGCCAGGTCAGGGTCCGGCTCGACGAGTGGCGGGCAGACGACGAGTGATCGTCCTTGGGCCGTCCCTGGGCCGTCCGAGGCCGCTCAGTGGTGGCCGGTGACGACTACTAACGACAGTCGCAGCAAGCGAGAGCCGCAGGTCACCCGATTGGATCTGCGACACTGATAAAGCCATGCCTAAGCCCGGAGAACTCACTTTCGTCGCGCCGCGCGGAGCCAAGACGCCGCCGCGGCACCTTGCCGATCTCACGCCCGCCGAGCGCAAGGAGGCGGTCGCCGCGATCGGTGAGAAGCCGTTCCGTGCCAAGCAGCTCTCGCAGCACTACTTCACCCGGTACGCGCACGACCCGGAGCAGTGGACCGACATCCCCGCCTCGTCCCGCGCCCGGCTCCAGGAGGCGCTGCTGCCGGAGCTGATGACGGTCGTACGGCATCTGTCGACCGACGAGGACACGACCCGCAAGACGCTGTGGCGGCTGTTCGACGGAACCCTCGTCGAGTCCGTGCTCATGCGGTATCCCGACCGGGTCACCATGTGCATCAGCTCCCAGGCGGGTTGCGGCATGAACTGCCCCTTCTGCGCCACCGGCCAGGCGGGCCTCGACCGCAACCTGTCCACCGCCGAGATCGTGCACCAGATCGTCGACGGGATGCGGGCACTGCGCGACGGCGAGATCCCCGGCGGCCCGACACGGCTGTCGAACATCGTCTTCATGGGCATGGGCGAGCCCCTCGCCAACTACAAGCGCGTCATGGCGGCCATCCGCGCCCTCACGGACCCCGCTCCGGACGGGCTCGGGCTCTCTCAGCGCGGCATCACCGTGTCGACCGTCGGACTCGTGCCGGCCATCCACCGCTTCGCCGACGAGGGCTTCAAGTGCCGGCTCGCCGTCTCGCTGCACGCGCCGGACGACGAGCTGCGCGACACCCTCGTCCCCGTCAACACCCGGTGGAAGGTCCGTGAGGTTCTCGACGCCGGTTTCGAGTACGTCGAGAAGTCCGGGCGCCGGCTGTCCATCGAGTACGCCCTCATCCGGGACATCAACGACCAGGCGTGGCGCGGTGATCTGCTGGGCCGGCTGCTCAAGGGCAAGCCCGTGCACGTGAACCTGATCCCGCTCAACCCGACCCCCGGCTCCAAGTGGACCGCGTCGCGGCCCGAGGACGAGAAGGCGTTCGTCGAGGCGATCGCCGCCCACGGAGTGCCGGTGACGATCCGGGACACCCGTGGCCAGGAGATCGACGGGGCGTGCGGGCAGCTGGCGGCCAGCGAACGTTAGGGCTGTAGTCTGAGCCCGGTCATTACATCTTCATATTCCGACAGGGGAGCGCCACAGCGCTGAGAGTGCGGGAGAGCCCGCAGACCCTCTGAACCTCGCCCAGGTCATTCTGGGTAGGGAGTTCGGTCTTCACTCGAGCTGTTGCGCCCTGCCCGGGAACCCTTCGAGGCTCCCGGGCAGGGCCGCGTCTCTTCCTGGTCACCCAGGAGGAATTCAGTGAGCATCACCGGCAAGCGGTTCGCGGCCGTGGTCGTCGGGCTGGGCATGGTCACGCTGTCCGCGTGCGGGTCGTCCGGCTCGGCGAGCGGGAGCGGCGGCGACTCCAAGACCGTGACCCTCGTCAGCCATGACTCGTGGGCCGCCTCGAAGAGCGTCGTCTCGGCCTTCGAGAAGGAGTCCGGATACACCGTCAAGGTCCTCAAGGACGGCGACGCCGGCCAGGCCGTCAACAAGGCGATCCTGACCAAGGACAACCCGCAGGGCGACGTCTTCTTCGGCGTCGACAACACGCTGCTGTCCCGGGCCGTGGACAACGGGCTGTTCCAGCCCTACGAGGCCAAGGGTCTCGACCAGGTCGGCGCGCAGTACCAGCTCGACAAGGGCGAGCACCGGGTCACGCCGATCGACTACGGCGACATCTGCGTCAACTACGACAAGAAGTACTTCGCCGACCACAATCTCACCCCGCCGGCCACCTTCGACGACCTCACCAAGCCCGCGTACAAGAACCTGCTCGTCACCGAGAACGCCGCCACGTCCTCGCCGGGTCTCGGCTTCCTGCTCGGCACCGCCGCGAAGTACGGCGACGGGGACACCGCCGGCTGGCAGAGCTACTGGAAGAAGCTCAAGGACAACGGAGTGAAGGTGGTCGACGGCTGGGAGCAGGCGTACGACCAGGAGTTCTCCGGTTCCGCCGGAGGCCGCAAGGCGGGCGGCGACCGGCCGCTCGTCGTCTCGTACGCATCGTCGCCGCCCGCCGAGGTCGTCTACGCCCAGCCGCGGCCCAAGACCGCGCCGACCGGTGTCGCGACGGGCACCTGCTTCCGTCAGATCGAGTTCGCGGGCCTGCTGAGCAACGCGCACAACAGCAAGGGCGCGAAGGCGTTCATCGACTTCCTGATCAGCAGGCGGTTCCAGGAGGACATGCCGCTCAACATGTTCGTCTACCCGGTGGTCCAGGGTGCGAAGGTGCCCGCCGAGTTCACCGAGTACGGCCCCGCGGCCAAGAGCCCCGAGACCATGGCCCCGGGCAGGATCGCCACCAACCGCGACCAGTGGGTGAAGTCGTGGACCTCGCTCGTACTGAAGTAGCCCGGGAGGCGGACGCGGAAGCAGGCGCGTCGGCCGCAGGGGCTCGGAGGAGGCGCGGGAGGCGGGGGAGCGTGGCGCGGCTCGGGCTGATGGCCCTGCCCGTCGCGTTCTTCGCGGTCTTCTTCGCCTACCCCGTCGCCGCGATCGTCGCCCGCGGTCTGCGCGTCGACGGAGTGTGGCAGCTCGGACGCCTCGTGGACGTGCTCGCCCAGCCCGACATCCGGCATGTCCTGTGGTTCACGACCTGGCAGGCGCTCGCCTCCACCGCCCTCACGCTGCTGGTCGCGCTCCCAGGCGCATATGTCTTCGCGCGCTACGACTTCCCGGGCAAGCAGGTGCTGCGCGCGGTCGTCACCGTCCCGTTCGTGCTGCCGACCGTCGTCGTCGGTACGGCCTTCCTGGCGCTCGTCGGCCGCGGCGGTCTGCTCGACGATCTGTGGGGGCTGCGGTTCGACACGACCGTGTGGGCCATCCTGCTCGCCCACGTGTTCTTCAACTACGCGGTGGTGGTCCGGACCGTCGGCGCGCTGTGGGCACAGCTGGACCCGCGGCAGGAGGAGGCGGCGCGCATGCTCGGCGCCTCCCGTCTCGCGGCGTGGCGGAAGGTGACACTGCCCGCGCTGGGCCCGGCCGTCGCGGCCGCCGCCCTGATGGTGTTCCTGTTCACCTTCACCTCGTTCGGCGTGGTGCAGATCCTCGGCGGTCCCACGTTCTCGACGCTGGAGGTCGAGATCTACCGGCAGACCTCGGAGATCTTCGATCTGTCCACGGCCGCCGTGCTGACGCTCGTCCAGTTTCTGGCGGTGGGGGCGATCCTCGTCCTGCACGCCTGGACCGTGCGCCGCCGGGAGAGCACGCTGCGCCTGGTCGACGCGTCCCGCACGGCGCGCAGACCGCGCGGGGCGGGGGAGTGGGCACTGCTCGGCTCGGTCCTCGCCACGGTCGCCGTCCTGCTCGTGCTGCCGCTCGCCGTCCTCGTCGGGCGGTCCCTGGACGCGCCGGGGTTCGCGTACTACGAGGCGCTGACCCACGACGACGGCGGCACCTTCCTGGTGGCGCCGATCCACGCGATCGGCACCTCGTTGCAGTACGCCGTCGCGGCCACCGGCATCGCCGTGCTGATCGGCTCGCTCGCCGCCGCGGCCCTCGCCCGCAGGGACGCGGGCCGGCTCGTACGGGGATTCGACGCGCTGCTGATGCTGCCGCTCGGCGTGTCCGCCGTGACCGTCGGCTTCGGTTTCCTGATCGCCCTGGACAAGCCACCGCTGGACCTGCGCGGTTCCTGGGTCCTGGTGCCGCTCGCCCAGGCGCTGGTGGGTGCCCCCTTCGTCGTGCGGACCATGCTGCCGGTGCTGCGGGCCGTGGACGCACGGCTGCGGGAGGCGGCCGCCGTGCTCGGCGCGTCGCCGTGGCGGGTGTGGCGCGAGGTCGACCTGCCGATCGTGCGGCGCGCACTGCTGGTCGCGGCCGGGTTCGCGTTCGCCGTGTCGCTGGGCGAGTTCGGGGCGACGGTGTTCATCGCCCGGCCGGACAACCCGACGCTGCCGGTCGCGGTGGCGCGGCTGCTAGGACGGCCCGGTGACCTCAACTACGGCCAGGCAATGGCTCTTTCGACGATTCTGATGGTGGTGTGCGCGGTGGCGCTGCTGGTCCTGGAGAGGCTGCGGACCGATCGGACGGGGGAGTTCTGACCATGCTCAGACTCGAGACGGCGACCGTGCGCTTCGCGGGACGCGCCGCGCTCGACGCGGTAGGCCTGGATGTCGCCGAGCACGAGATCGTGTGCGTGCTCGGGCCGAGCGGCAGCGGCAAGTCGACGCTGCTGCGGACCGTGGCGGGTCTGCAGTCCCTCGACTCCGGACGGGTGTTCCTCGACGGCCGGAATCTGGACGGCGTTCCCGCTCACCGGCGCGGCGTCGGCCTGATGTTCCAGGACCACCAGCTCTTCCCGCAGCGGGACGTCGGCGGCAACGTCGCCTTCGGGCTCCGGATGCACGGGGCGGCACGCTCCGAACAGCAGGCCCGCGTACGGGAGCTGCTCGATCTCGTCGGACTGCCCGGGGCCGCGCGCCGGGCCGTCGGCTCGCTCTCCGGCGGCGAGCAGCAGCGTGTCGCGCTCGCCCGGGCGCTCGCCCCTCGGCCCCGGCTGCTGATGCTGGACGAACCGCTGGGCCAGCTCGACCGGTCGCTGCGCGAGCGCCTGGTCGTGGAACTCCGTGAGCTGTTCGGCCGGTTGGGCACGACCGTGCTCGCCGTCACCCACGACCAGGGCGAGGCCTTCGCGCTCGCCGACCGGGTCGTCGTGATGCGCGACGGAAGGATCGCCCAGTCGGGTACGCCACTTGCGGTGTGGCAGCGGCCCGCGGACGAGTTCGTGGCACGTTTCCTCGGCTTCGACAACGTGGTGGAGGCGACGGTCGCCCAGGACGCCGCGGACACTCCCTGGGGCAAGGTGCCCGTCCCGGAGGGCTCCCCGCAGGGGCGCGGCACCCTGCTCGTGCGGCCCGCGGGCGTACGGCTCGTGGACGCGTCCGAAGGCCTGCGCTGCACCGTGGCCGCACGCACCTTCCGCGGCACCCATGTCGCGGTGCGACTGCGGCCCGCGGAGGGCCCCGCGCTGGAGGCGGCGTGCCCGCTGCGGGCGGCGCCGGACCCCGGGGACGAGGTCGGGGTCGTGTTCGACGCCGCCGAGGTCGTGGTGCTGGGCGGCGCTTCCGGTGCACAGCCGGGCTGAGATCCCGCCCCGGTGGGTGCGATGGCTCGCCCCGCTACGCACGACGGCCCGCCCCGGGAAGGGGCGGGCCGTCCTGCTTACGGGTTACGGGCCTGAAGGCGTCAGCCGGCCTTCGACGCGCCGCGACGGCGCATGCCGAAGAACACCGCGCCACCGCCTATGACGACCAGGCCGCCGGCGATACCGGCGATCATGGGCGTGCTGGAGCTGGCACCGGTCTCGGCGAGGTTCGACGTGCCGGCCGCGGGCGAGGGCGAGTTGTCCCCGGTGGTGGTGGGGGCCGTGCTCTCCGACGCCGACGCCGACGGGCTGTCGGACGGGGACGGAGTGGTGGAGGGCTGCGGGGTCTCCGAGGCCGGCGGCGTCGTCTCGGAGGTCTTGCAGGCGGTGGACGGGGTGGTCAGGTTCGGCTTGATGTCCTCGTCGACCAGGTTCTTCCCGGCGGTGACGTGGACGCGGTAGGTGGCGTTCGGCTTCCAGTCCTCGGCGAAGGTGATGGTGGTGCCTTCGCGGGAGCCCTTGACCTCCTGCGAGCCGACCTGGTGGTCGTCGGCGCCGTTGTTCTCGAGGAACACGGTCACGGTCGCCGGGGTGCCGGAGAAGTCCTTGTCGGTGACGACGATGACGCCCTTGTCGCCGTCGCACTTCGCATCGGCGGAGAACTCACTGATGTTGCAGGCGAGCGCGTTGCCGGCTGCGCCGAGCGCGAGCACAGCGGTTGCGGAGGCGACGCCAAGAATGCGCACCGTACGCGCGGTGCGGGAGGATTTGGACACGATTGCCCTTCACGGGATGCGCAACTGCGGGGGGTTTGAGGGGCGTTGCAGCAACAACAGCGCCCCCAAGAGGCTCACCTGTTTATAAGCGGCGACTAAGTGCTGTCAACGGCGATGTCCGGCATGACGGTCGACTTTGCCGGGTCGTTAACCATTGGCGTGTTTGAAACCCGCTCAGAGAGCTCAACCCCCCGCCGCGGCGACCCCGTTCAGGGGCGGCGGTTCAGCCCTGAACGGCCGCCGGGTCCATCCACATGACCTCCCAGGTGTGGCCGTCCGGGTCGTCGAAGGCACGGCCGTACATGTAGCCGTGGTCGATCGCCTCCCGGCTGCCCGTGCCACCGGCCCCGAGGGCCCGGTCGACGAGCTCGTCGACCTTCTCGCGGCTTTCGGCGCTCAGACAGAGCAGCACCTCGCTGGTCTTGGTGGCGTCCGCGATCTCCTTCTCGGTGAAGTCGGCGTAGCGCTGCCGGCCCAGCAGCATCGCGATGATGGTGTCGCTGATGACGACGCAGGCGCAGTCGTCCGTGGTGAACTGCGGATTGATCGTGTAGCCGAGCTCCGTGAAGAACTTCTTCGACGCGTCGACGTCGGCGACGGGCAGGTTCACGAAGATCATCTGCTGGTACATGAGCGGTGCCTCCCGGCGGTGAGGTGGTCCGTACGCAGAGATGGACCACGGACCGAGGAAGAACTCATCGGTGGCACGGGAGGAACTTCACGGCTTTTTCCAAGCGGGCCGGCGGCCGCCCCTCGAGGGGTCCCGCGCCGGTCTTCCGAGCGGCGCGTATTTCCCGAGCGGACCGGCGCCCGTCTCGCGAGCGGGTCGGGGCGTATTTCCCAGGCGAGCCGAGGTCGCGGCTCCCAGGCGGCGACCTTCCAGCAGGGTCCGCGGCGTCCTTCTCAGCAGGCCGGCGGCGTCCTTCTCACCAGCTCTCAGCGCGCCAGCGGCATCGCCGCGATCTCCGCCACCGCCCAGGTCACCGGCACGAACACCGCGACCAGAGTGCCCGTGCGCAGCAGTGCCGCGGTGCGCAGCACCCTGGCCGGAGCGCCCAGCCGCACCAGCGCCGCGACCGTGTCGGCGCGCTCCTGCTTGGCCTGCACCGCGGCCATGGCCAGCGTCGCGAGCGCGCAGCCGACCACGAGCACCGCGCCCAGCGTGGTGAGCGGCCCGAACGCGGGGCGTGCGCCGGTGTACATCGCCACCATCGCGTACGCCCCTGATGCCACCGCGCACACCACCCCGAGCGGCCGCCCGATCCGACGGGCCTCCTCCTGCAGGCCGCGCCCGGCGAGCAGCCGCATGGCACCAGGGCGCGCGGACTGCAGCATCCAGCCGCAGAGATGGGCGAGTGCAGGCCCGGCCAGGGCCAGCCCCAGCGCCGTCAGCGCCCAGCCGGCCAGCACCCCGGCGGGCCCGTCCGCGAGACCGCCGGGCAGGTGGAGCCCCGGTGCATGGTCGGTGCCGCCGGCGCGGGTCTCCACGGCGAGTCCCGCGGCGAGCGCGGCCACCCCCCAGGGGAGGCCGCCCGGGGCGGGCCGGGGAGGGGGCGGCAATACGGGCGCGGCTGCCTCGTCAGGAAGGCCGGGTGACTGCGCGTCCGGAGTGTTCTCGGCCTCGTCGGCGCTCGGTGTGCCGCGGCCCGCCCGCTTCTTGCGCTGCGGCCGTCCGCCCCGAGGGCGCAGGGCGAGTGCGCTCGCCAGGGACGCCGTGATCGGGACCACCGAGAGGAGCGTGAGCACAGCGGGCACCGGCAGGGACTGGTCGGCGGCGAGGAACCCGGAGGCCGTGCCGTCGAACGGCATTCCCGTCAGATCGCCGCGCAGATGCAGGAAGACCAGCAGTGCCAGCAGCGAGCCGAACACGGTCGACAGTGCCGTGGTCGCCATGGAGAGGCCCATCAGCCGGACCGGTCCCAGGCCGATGGCGGCGAGACCCGAGCGCGGCCGGGTCCCCGGGTCCGTGCGGGCGACGGCGACCGCGAAGTACACCGTGGCGGCCATCGGCGCGAGGCACCAGATGAGCCGCAGCACGGAAACGGCCGACGCCTCCGGGTGCCCCATGGCGTACCCCAGCGTGCACAGCAGCAGGAAGCCGGTGCCCGCCGAGGCCGCCGCGACCAGGAACCGGCGCAGCAGGATCAGCGGGTGCGCCCCGCGGGCTAGACGGAGAGTGAGCACGGCGCCCGGCCTTCCTCGGGCACAGGGGGCAGATGAACGGTCTTCACTTGCCGTCCGTCCAGCAGGGGTACTGTGCGGTCGGCGACGACCGCGGCGTCCGCCGGGTGCGCGGCAAGGATGATCGTGATGCCGTGCGAGCGGGCCGCGGCGGTGAGCGTGCGCAGGACCTGGACGCCGTCGGCCTGGTGCAGGGAGGCGGTCGGTTCGTCCGCGAAGAGCACCGTCGGGCACGCGGCGAGCGCCCGTGCGACGGCGATCCGCTGCCGCTCGGCCTGGGCCAGCTCGCACGGGCGCTTGCGGGCGCAGTCCCCGACGTCGAGGCGCTCCAGCCACTCCAGGGCGGTGGTCTTGGCCCGGCGGCGGCTGGTGCCGCGGAGCATCAGGGGGAGGGCCGCGTTCTCCCATGCGTTCAGTTCGGGCAGCAGCAGCGGCGCCGGATCGATCCAGCCGAACCGGTCGCGGCGCAGCCGTTCCCGCTTCATCGCTCGCATGGTGTGCACAGGTGTGCTGTTGAACCACACCTCGCCCCGCTGGACGGGGAGCAACCCCGCCAGGCACTGGAGCAGGGTCGTCTTGCCGCTGCCGCGCGGGCCCGTGACGGCGAGGACCTCGCCCTCGCGTACGCCCAGGGAGACACCGCAGAGCGCGGGTGAGCCGTTGTGCTGGAAGTACAGGGATTGTGCCCAGAGCACGTCGTTGTCCGGCGGGGCCACCATCGCGTACACCTCGGTTCAGATCCGTTGTCCCGTGCCGATCCCCGTCCGGGGGACCCGTTCGGGGGAACGAAGGCAGAAGCGATCGGTCACATCGCACGCTAGGCAGACTGCGCCGGGAGCTGCGGACAGCAACGGCCCCGGACCGCCGTTTCTCACTCCAACGGGCGGCACGGGGCCGTTGTTTGATCATCCAGAAGGATGATCGGAACCTCGGGCGACTCAGAGCTTGGTCCACGCCTCCGTCAGCGTCGCTCGCAGGATCTGCTCGATCTCGTCGAACGTCTCCTGGTTGGAGATCAGCGGCGGGGCGAGCTGGACGACCGGGTCACCGCGGTCGTCGGCACGGCAGTACAGACCGTTGTCGAACAGCGCCTTGGAGAGGAAGCCGTACAGGACGCGCTCGGTCTCCTCCTCGTTGAAGGACTCCTTGGTCGCCTTGTCCTTGACCAGTTCGATGCCGTAGAAGAAGCCGTTGCCGCGGACGTCGCCGACGATCGGCAGGTCGTGCAGCTTCTGCAGGGTCGACAGGAACGCGGACTCGTTGTCGAGCACGTGCTGGTTGAGGCCCTCGCGCTCGAACAGGTCGAGGTTGGCGAGGCCCACGGCCGCGGAGACCGGGTGGCCGCCGAAGGTGTAGCCGTGCAGGAAGGTGTTGTCGCCCTTGTAGAACGGCTCGGCCAGGCGGTCGGAGATGATGCAGGCGCCTATCGGGGAGTAGCCCGAGGTCATGCCCTTGGCGCAGGTGATCATGTCCGGGACGTAGTCGAACTTGTCGCAGGCGAACATCGTGCCGAGGCGGCCGAAGGCGCAGATGACCTCGTCCGACACGAGCAGCACGTCGTACTGGTCGCAGATCTCGCGGACCCGCTGGAAGTACCCGGGCGGCGGGGGGAAGCAGCCGCCGGCGTTCTGCACCGGCTCCAGGAAGACCGCGGCGACCGTGTCCGGGCCCTCGAAGAGGATCTGCTGCTCGATCTGGTCGGCGGCCCAGCGGCCGAAGGCCTCGGGGTCGTCACCGAAGATCGGGGCGCGGTAGATGTTGGTGTTCGGGACCTTGTGCGCGCCGGGGACCAGCGGCTCGAAGGGGGCCTTCAGGCCCGGCAGGCCGGTGATGGACAGGGCGCCCTGCGGGGTGCCGTGGTAGGCGACCGCGCGCGAGATGACCTTGTACTTGGTGGGCTTGCCGACCAGCTTGAAGTACTGCTTGGCGAGCTTCCAGGCGGTCTCGACGGCCTCGCCGCCGCCGGTGGTGAAGAAGACCTTGTTCAGGTCCCCGGGCGCGTGGTCGGCGAGACGTTCCGCCAGCTCCACGGCCTTCGGGTGGGCGTACGACCACACCGGGAAGAACGCCAGTTCCTGCGCCTGCTTGAACGCCGTCTCCGCCAGCTCGGTGCGACCGTGGCCCGCCTGGACCACGAACAGACCGGCGAGACCGTCGAGGTAACGCTTGCCCTTGTCGTCGTAGATGTAGGTGCCCTCACCCCGGACGATGGTGGGGACGGGCGCGTTCTCGTACGAGGACATGCGGGTGAAGTGCATCCACAGGTGGTCGTACGCGGTCTTGCTGAGGTCCTTGCTGCTCACGGCTATCGGGTTCCCCACATGTAGGTCTGCTTCTTGAGCTTGAGGTAGACGAAGCTCTCGGTGGAGCGCACTCCGGGGAGAGCCCGGATGCGTTTGTTGATGACGTTCAGAAGGTGGTCGTCGTCCTCGCAGACGACCTCCACCATCAGGTCGAAGGAGCCTGCCGTCATCACGACGTACTCGCATTCGGACATGGCGGTCAGCGCATCGGCGACGGACTCCAAGTCGCCCTCGACGTTGATCCCGACCATCGCCTGCCGCCGGAAGCCCACGGTGAGCGGGTCCGTGACAGCGACGATCTGCATCACGCCCTGGTCGAGCAGCTTCTGGACGCGCTGGCGCACGGCCGCCTCGGACAGGCCGACCGCCTTGCCGATCGCGGCGTACGGCCGGCGGCCGTCCTCCTGGAGCTGCTCGATGATGGCGAGGGAGACGGCATCCAGCTGGGTGCCGCCGTTCCTGGACTCGCGGGAGTCCCTCTGGTCTGCGCTTCGACTGGCCACGACCTCACTGTGCACGACGTCTCGATAGTTCCGCAAGGCTGGATCGATGAAATTCGTTGTTTCTGTGATGGAACCCTGCGGATTTCGCAGCCACGACGGGATCGGGGCTGTTGAAAACGTGGGTGCACGGACTAGGGTGGGTGTCTCAGCGATTGGACACCGAACTTGGAGGGCCGGCAGTGAGCACCGAGCTGCGTCGTCTGCGCAATTACATCGACGGCGAATTCCGTGACGCCGCCGACGGACGGACCACCGAGGTGGTCAATCCTGCGACCGGCGAGGCGTACGCGACCGCCCCGCTGTCGGGTCAGGCGGACGTCGACGCCGCGATGGCGGCCGCCGCCGCTGCCTTCCCGGCCTGGCGCGACACGACCCCCGCGGAGCGCCAGAAGGCCCTGCTCAAGGTCGCCGACGCGTTCGAGGAGCGCGCCGAGGAACTGATCGCGGCGGAGGTGGAGAACACGGGCAAGCCGATCGGCCTGACCCGCTCCGAGGAGATCCCGCCGATGGTCGACCAGATCCGCTTCTTCGCGGGTGCCGCCCGCATGCTCGAGGGCCGCTCGGCCGGCGAGTACATGGAGGGGATGACCTCGATCGTGCGCCGCGAGCCGGTCGGTGTCTGCGCCCAGGTGGCGCCGTGGAACTACCCGATGATGATGGCCGTGTGGAAGTTCGCCCCGGCGATCGCGGCGGGCAACACGGTCGTCCTGAAGCCGTCGGACACCACCCCGGCCTCCACGGTGCTGATCGCCGACATCATCGGCTCGGTCCTGCCCAAGGGCGTCTTCAACGTCATCACCGGCGACCGCGAGACCGGCCGCATGATGGTCGAGCACCCCACCCCGGCGATGGCGTCCATCACCGGCTCGGTCCGCGCGGGCATGCAGGTCGCCGAGTCCGCGTCCAAGGACGTCAAGCGCGTCCACCTCGAGCTCGGCGGCAAGGCTCCGGTCGTCGTCTTCGAGGACACCGACATCGCCAAGGCCGTCGAGGACATCTCGGTGGCCGGCTTCTTCAACGCCGGCCAGGACTGCACGGCCGCCACCCGCGTCCTCGTCCACGAGTCCATCCACGACGAGTTCGTGGCCGCGCTGGCCAAGGCCGCGTCCGAGACGAAGACGGGCCGGCCGGACGACGAGGACGTGCTGTACGGGCCGCTGAACAACCCGAACCAGCTCAAGCAGGTCTCCGGCTTCATCGAGCGCCTGCCTGCGCACGCCAAGGTCCAGGCCGGTGGCCACCGGGTCGGCGACCAGGGCTACTTCTACGCGCCGACCGTCGTCTCGGGCCTCCAGCAGGACGACGAGATCATCCAGAACGAGGTCTTCGGCCCGGTCATCACCGTCCAGTCCTTCACGGACGAGGACCAGGCGATCGAGTACGCGAACGGCGTCGAGTACGCCCTCGCGTCCTCGGTGTGGACCAAGGACCACGCGCGCGCCATGCGTATGTCCAAGGCCCTCGACTTCGGCTGCGTGTGGATCAACACGCACATCCCGCTGGTCGCCGAGATGCCGCACGGCGGCTTCAAGAAGTCCGGTTACGGCAAGGACCTGTCGGCCTACGGCTTCGACGACTACACGCGGATCAAGCACGTGATGACGTCGCTGGACGCGTAACAGGCGACGCCGACCGAGCGGCCCCGGACGGGAGTTGTTCCGTCCGGGGCCGCGGCGTTTCTCCGGCCGCGGGACAACTGGCCTCCCGAGCCGGCCGATTGACGTCCCGGTTCCGCGAAGGCGGCTCCCGGCGGGCACGGGCCCTCGAGGAACGCCTCCTCCCCGTCGGAGGCGAAGACCGCTCGAACCTGCTCGACTGTCTCAAGCGCCCTGCGGATGACCGGACTTCGCCGGCACGCACCGCCACGCGAGGCCCCCGGCCGTCAGATAGGCGAGCGCGCCGATCACCATGCTGATGCGCAGCCCCTCGCTGTAGTCGGCGCCCGTGGCGAGCAGGCTGCCCCCGAGGGCCACACCGGTGGCGCTGCCGATCTGGCGGGTGGTGTTGAACAGGCCCGAGGCGGCCCCCGAGTACGCCGCGGGCGCCGCACCCATCACGGTGGTGGTCGAGCCGGTGAGGGCGAAGGAGGTACCGAACCCCGCGGCCATCATCGGAGCCACCAGCAGCGGATAGGCGGGAGTGGCTCCTGCCGCGGCCCAGCCGGCGAGTCCCAGGGCGGCGAGCAGCATGCCGCAGACCACCAGCGGACGGTCGCCGGTACGACGGGCGAGCCGCCCGGACAGGACCGATGCGAACATGGTCATCGCCACCGCCGGGAACAGTGCGGCCCCCGTTTCGAGGGCGCTGAAGCCGCGCCGGCGCTGGAAGTCGAGGCTGGCGGTGAACACCATGCCGTAGAAGCCGAAGTTGAACAGCAGGCCGATGACGGCTCCGCCGCTCATCGCACGCGAGCGCAGCAGGCCCGGCGGCAGGGCGGGAGCCCTGGCCAGCCGCTCGCGCACCGCGAATGCCGCGGCGGCCGCGACGGCCAGGCCCAGTCCGGCGAGAACGGCGGGATCGGTCCAGCCGCGCCGCCCGGCCTCGTTGAGCGCGGCGGTCAGCAGCGCCACCGCCGCCACGACCGCGCACTGCGCGGGCCAGTCCGGAGCCCGGGTGGTGCGCCGGGGCGAGGGCGTCACATGGCGCAGCGTCAGCAGCAGACACGCGACGCCGACAGGCAGGTTGATGAGGAAGACCCACCGCCAGCCCACGGTGGAGACAAGCAGCCCGCCCAGCAACGGCCCGGCGGAGGCCGCGATGCCCGCCATCGACCCCCACAGTCCGAAGGCGCGCGAGCGTGCGGCCGGGGCGGGGTAGGCCTGCTGGAGCAGGGCCAGGGAACCGGGCACGATCAGCGCGGCGCCGAGCCCCTCCACCAGCCGGGCCTCTACCAGGAAGGAAGCGCTCGGCGCGAACGCGCACGCGGCCGAGGCGACGGTGAACACCACCACGCCCCAGCAGAAGACCCGGCGGTTGCCGAGCCGGTCGCCCAGCGCACCACCGGTCATCAGCAATCCGGCGAAGACCATGGTGTATCCGTCCGTGATCCACTGGATGCCGGTGAGCGAGGCCGACAGTTCCCGGCCGACCACCGGAACGGCGACGTTGATGATCGTCACGTCGAGGATCACCATGAAGTAGCCGGCGCACACCGCCAGCAGAGGTGCCAGGGACCGTTGTCCGGACTCCGGGGCCGACTTGGGAAGGGCCAGGGGCCCGTCGCCGCCGGCCGACTCCGCGAACGCCACGTCCCCCACCCCATCCCGTCCGCGCAGGGCTCTACGCAAAAGCCACAGTAAGGGACATGTGGTTCATGTCGTGGCACGGAGTCGATTCACACCGCCTCCGCCGCGGAGTGGGGCCCGAAAGTGTTCGAGCGGCAGCCGTAAGAGCCTTCACGCTTTCGTGGCACGGCCGTTGACGGTCGGTGGGGTACCCCATTCGGCGGTATTGCGGTGACGGGCGGTGCGCTGGACCGTTGAACCAGTATGAGCAGAAGTCGCAGGTTGCGGGATCTGTCGGGGGAGTTGGCATTCGACCAGTTGAGGGCCGAGTTGGCCAGAGCGGCCATGTCGGTGACCGGGCCGAAGTCGCCGCGGAAGAAGGCTGAGGAAACGCTTCGCCTGATGGGCGCGGAGCTGGACGACGGCCTCGGTGAGGCAGCGCCGCCCGGCTCGGACTGAAGTCGTTCACCGGCCTTCTCGGTTTTCCTAGGCGGTCGTCGGCGTTGTCTCGGCGACGGCCGGCCCGCTGTCGTCGGCGGGCGGCTGGACGACCGCGGGTGGCTGCTCCATGCCGCACACCCGGCCGTCGGCCGTCTCGGCGCGGACGGTGCCGGTGCAGGCGTATGGGCGCATGCGTGCGCACGAGGTGCGCGCGGTAGGCGAGTTGGGCTTCCCGGCGTCCCTGCCGCAGCCGATCGTCGTGGTGAGCACGCGAGTGACGCTCGGGCTTTGCCATCTCTTTACAACCTGCTCCGTCGCTGCCTCGTCTCTTCGCTCGACCCGTGACCCAGCCCACCGAGTACCGGGCGGGCCGACGAAAGAGAGCGATTCCATGCGCCGAACTGTCCTCAGCTCCATGGCACTTGCGTGCACCGCAGTGCTGGCGGGCACCGTGCCCGCGTTCGCCGACGGGGCGACCGCGACCCCCAGCCCCGTCCCGACCCGGGCGTCGAGCGCCGCCCCCAGCGCCGAACCCACCCGGGCCCCCAGCGCCGTACCCAGCCGCGCGTCGAGCCCGGCACCGGCCCGGGGCCAGGTCTCCGTCGTGCCGTCGGGCGCACCCGACACCGGCGTGGTGGCCGACTCCTCGCCGTCCGGGGCCACGGACGGTCTGATCGGCGGCGGCGCTGCCGCGGTGCTCGTCGCCGGGGGTGCGGCGGTCTTCGTCGTACGCCGCCGGCGGGCGACCGGGGCATGACCCCGCTCTCCAGGCGCGCATTCGCCACTGCGGCGCTGGCCTCGCTGCTCGTGGGCTGCGGTGGCCACCCGGCTCACCAGGCCACGGCCGCACGCTCCGGAAGCAGGCCGCCGTCCTCGCCGGCATCCGCGAAAGCGGTGCAGCCCCTGGGCCGTTCGGTCCCAATCAGGCTGCGGATCCCGGCCATCGGGGTCGACTCCTCCGTCATGCCCCTGGGGCTGGCGCCGGACGGCACCGTGCAGGTGCCCCCCGTCACGGCACACGACCGGGCGGGCTGGTACCAGCACTCGCCGACGCCGGGTGAGGTGGGACCGTCGGTCATCCTCGGCCATGTCACGGTCGGCGTCTACGGGGCCGGGGTCTTCCGCCGGCTCGCGCGGCTGCGCCGGGACGACCGGATCGTGGTGCGCCTGGAGAACGGCACGGCGGCGGTGTTCACCGTCAGTGCCGTACGGACGGTCGCCAAGGCGGACTTCCCGGCGAACGACGTCTACGGGGACGTGGACCGTCCGGAGCTGCGGCTGATCACGTGCGGCGGACCCCGCACCGGCGACGGATACCTCGACAACGTGATCGTCTTCGCCGCGCTGACCTCCTCGACCCCCTGACCCTCCCGGCGCCCTCCGGGCTCATCCCTCACCCTCGGCTTCGCTCGAGCGAAGGGACCCCATGAGCGGGGAGGACCGCCATCCGGGATGCCGGGCCCACGGAACGTACGCCGACGGCCCGGCATCCTTCTCTACGAGTGCCCTCACGACCATGGAGAGCGTTGAAACGGTCCCGTGACAAGGCGGCGTCCGAGCTGTTCGCCGTCCTCTATCCACGCCTCGCCGGCTGGTGCCGCCGTCTCGTCGACGACGACGAGACGGCCCACGAGATCGCCTCGGAGGCGTTCACCCGGCTCTGGGCCCGCTGGACGTCCGTGGAGGAGCCCCGCGGTTTCCTCTACGTCACCGCGGCCAACCTCGTCCGGGACCACTGGCGCAAAATGGAGCGCGAGCGCAGAGCCATGCGCCGCGCCACCTCGGAAGCCGCCGTCCACCCTCACAGCGAACAGGCGGACCCTTCGGTGCGTCTGCTCGTGCAGTCGCTGCCCGAACGACTGCGGGTCCCGATCCTGCTGCACTACTACGCCGACATGCCGATCCGGGAGGTGTCCGTGCTGACCGGGCGCAAGGAAGGAACCGTCAAGGCCGATCTCCACGCGGCCCGCGAACTGCTCCGCGTCCACCTGAGGAGAAGCCTTGACCACACGCTTTGACGACGACCCGGAGCACGGATCCGAGGACCCCCTCGCGGTGATCCTGCGCCCCGCTCCCGAGCACCTCGGCCCGCCCCCCGGCCGGTTCGAGGCGATCCGCCGCGCCGCAGCGCGCCGCCGGCTGCTCCGCGCCGCGGCCGGGGCGGGCGCGTCCGTGGCCGTCGCCGTCCTCGTCGCGTTGCCGCTCCGCCTGACGGCATCCGAGGCACCCGCGTCCCCGACGGTGCCCCTGGCCCCGCCGCCCGCGACCGGCCCCGCGCAGCGTCACGCCCCGTCGGAGCCGCCAGCCACGTCGGCGAACCCCACTCCGTCGGCGTCGCCCCCGCGCGTCAGCCCCACTCCGACCGGCGGGCCGCAGGACGGCGGCTCCCGCCGCCCGAGCAGCTCGGCGGTCCCGACCCGCGAGCCGTCGGCGACACGGACGTCGGCGCGATCCGAGCCGTCGGCGGGAAGGACCGGGGCCCCCGCCTCACTCGACGGCCGTACCCCGCGGTAGGCGGCGGGCCGTGCCCGGTGCCGCGGGTGCCCTCGCGGGCCTGCCTCGCCGCGCCTGAATCGCTGTACCTGGGTACGGTTTGACCACAGGGTCCGGATGAGGGAGTGAACATCCGTGGTGTTCTGGTATGGCCACAACCTCGGCGGATGGGGCTGGTTCGCCATGTCGGCGGCCGCGATCCTCTTCTGGGCGCTGATCACCAGCGCCGGTGCCCTGTTCGTCCGGGCCCTGCTGCGATCCGAGGGCAGCGGGGCGCCGGATGTCACCGCGCCGGACGGGCCTGCTCCCGAGCGGCTGCTCGCCGAGCGCTTCGCGCGCGGAGAGATCGGCGAGGACGAGTACCGCCGCCGTCTGGACGTTCTGCGCAACGACGGGCGACCGCTCGGACAGAGGTGACCCGGGCGCTGCGGCGGCTACCGGTCGCAGCGGACCGCAGACCGGGACGGCGACGAAGGGAGTCCTTCGATGGCGCAGCAACCGCCCATGGCACCGGTCGACCGGCCGGTGGTCGCCTCGTATCCGACCTATCAGCAGGCCCAGCGCGCGGTCGACTTCCTCTCCGACAGCAAGTTTCCGGTGGAGCGCACCGCGATCATCGGTTCGGACCTGCGGATGGTGGAGACGGTGCTCGGCCGTCTCACCCGCGGCCGGGCGGCCTTGGCGGGCGCGGGCTCGGGCGCCTGGTTCGGACTGCTCATCGGTCTGCTTCTGTCGCTGTTCGCCGCGGGCAACCATGACGTCCTGCTGCTGATGGTGAGCGGATTGTTCTGGGGCGCGATCTTCGGTGCCCTCTTCGGTTTCGTCGGCCACGCCCTGACCGGAGGCCGCCACGACTTCGCCTCCCGCAGCCAGATCGTGGCCGCCCGCTATGACGTGGTCGCCGAGGCGGCCGTCGTGGAGGAGGCGAAGAACCTGCTCATCAAGCTGGGCTGGCGCGAAGGCTGAGCCAAAGGAGCGGTCGCTTCGAGCGGACCGCTGCCGCGGGCACGACCGGACCGGGTGCCCGCTTCCGGGGCGGTCACCGTGCCGCGCGTCTGCGGAGCCGCCCGGTGCGACAACGGAATGATTGATGAGCGAATGTCCGGTTCGCGCCCTACAGCAAGGAGCCGAGAAGCCATGTCCGTGATGCGAGTCGCCCAGGTGGCCGAGCCCCGGGGGAGTTTCGAGATCGTCGAGCGGGAACTGCCGGAGCCGGGGCCTGGGCACGTGCGTATCGCCGTGGAGGCCGTCGGTGTCTGCCACACGGATGCGGTGTTCGTGCAGACCCCCTCTCCGGCCATCCACTTCCCGCTCGTGCCCGGGCACGAGGTGGCGGGCAGGATCGACGCGGTGGGTGAGCGGGTGGTCGGCTGGGGAGTCGGCGCCCGGGTGGAGGTGGGCTGGTTCGGCGGTCAGTGCGGCCACTGCCGCCCCTGCCGCCAGGGCGACTTCATCAGCTGCGTCAATCTGAAGGTGCCGGGCCTGTCCTACGACGGCGGATACGCCACCCACATCGTGGTGCCCGTCGAGGCGCTGGCGCGCATCCCCGAGGGTCTCTCCGCGGTCGACGCCGCCCCACTCGGGTGCGCGGGCGTCACCTCCTTCATGGGGCTGCGCAGCAGCGTGGCCCGTGCCGGGGACCTCGTCGCCGTCCTCGGCGTGGGCGGCCTCGGGCATCTGGGCATCCAGTACGCCACCAGGATGGGCTTCGAGACCGTGGCGATCGCCCGCGGCCGGGACAAGGAGGATCTGGCCAGGCATCTGGGCGCGGACCATTACATCGACAGCTTGTCCTCCGATCCCGCGCAGGTGCTGAAGGACCTCGGGGGCGCCAAGGTCGTCCTCGGCACCGCGGCGAACTCCGACGCCATGTCGGCGACGATCGACGGGCTCGCCCCGCGCGGGCAACTGGTCGTGATCGGGGTGACGAACGAGCTGCTCAAGGTGACGCCGACGCAGCTCATCGGGGGCAGCAAGTCCCTGAGCGGGCATCCGTCGGGCACGGCGCGGGAGGTCGAGGAGACCATGGCCTTCAGTGCGCGCACCGGGGTACGGCCGATGGTCGAGACGATGCCGCTCGAGGAGGTCAACGACGCCTTCGCACGTATGCTGTCCGGGGCTGCGCGCTTCCGCATGGTGCTGACCACCGGTGGATGACGATGCCACCGCGCGGTCCCACGAGAGGCGGGGTGGTCACCCCGGCCGTCCGGTGCGGCCGGGGGAGGCCTCGGATCCGTCCGTGCCCGGTGCCGACCGTCGAGTGAGTGTCCGAGTATGTCCTTCCAAGCCGGCGACTACACGTTGCAGAGCGCCTGCGGCAAGAACCAGCGCTCCCCGCTGCGCGACTTCCTGCACACCGAGACCGGCAGCGCGGCCGTCCTGGTGGCGGCGGCGCTCGCGGCACTCGTCTGGGCCAATGCCGCCTTCCCGGACTACGAGGAGTTCTGGCGGACTCATCTGTCCCTCCGGGTGGGCCCGTACGGGGTGTCGCTTCCGCTGCGCGAGTGGGTGAACAGCGGACTGATGGCGCTGTTCTTCTTCGTCGTCGGCCTGGAGGCGCGCCGCGAGTTCGACATGGGCGAGCTGCGTGACCGCACACGTCTGGCGCTGTCGCTCGCGGCAGGCGTGAGCGGCATGCTCGTGCCGATCGGTGTCTACCTCGCGTTCAACGCCGGCCACGCGACGACGCAGGGCTGGGGCACCGCGATGTCCACCGACACCGCCTTCGCCCTCGGCATGCTCGCCGTCGTCGGCCGCCACATGCCCCCCGGGCTGCGGGTCTTCATCCTGACCCTCACCGTGGTCGACGACTTCCTGGCCCTCGGTGTCATCGTCATCGCCTACAGCGGTCGCCTCAACATGCCGTCGCTGCTGGTCGCCGCCGGCACCTTCGCCGTCGTTCTGCTCGTCCGGTCGCTCGGCGTCCGCCACTCCGCCGTGTACGCGCTGCTGGCGCTGATCGCATGGGTCGCCCTGCTGGAGTCGGGCGTGGACCCCGTGGTCATCGGACTGGCCATGGGCCTGCTGACATACGCCTACCCGGCGGCGCGCACCGAACTGGAACGCATCACCGGACTGTTCCGGCTGTTCCGCGAGCAGCCGACGCCGGAACTGGAACGCACCGTGCGCGCCGGTATCGCCGCGGCCATCTCCCCGAACGAGCGGCTTCAGCGCATGTTCCACCCATGGACCAGCTACGTCGTCGTACCGCTCTTCGCCCTGGCCAACGTCGGCATGCCGATCGGTCTCGACCAGCTGGGACGGGCGTTCACCTCACCGGTCACCCTGGGCATCCTCCTCGGCTACCTCCTCGGCAAACCGATCGGCATCGTGGGGGCCGCGGCGCTGGTGACGGCGGTGAGCCGCGGACGGATCCGGGTCCCGGTCGGCTGGGGCTCCGTCCTCACGGGCGGGACCCTGGCGGGAGTGGGGTTCACCGTCTCCCTGCTCATCGCCACCCGCGCCTTCGCCGGCCTGCGACTCGAGGACGCGAAGATCGGCATCCTGAGCGCCGTCCTCGGCTCCTTTGTGGTCAGCCGGCTCGTCACCGCAGCCATACAGATGCTGCCGCGCCCCCTTCGGATGCGGGCGCTGCTCGGGAAGTCGGAGACGATCGTCGATCTGGCGGTGCCCGTCGACCCCTACCGCGACCACGTCCGTGGCCCGCGCGACGCGCCGGTGACCGTCGTCGAGTACGGCGATTACGAGTGCCCGTACTGCGGGCAGGCGGAAAGCGTGGTGCGCGAACTGCTCGGGGACTTCGGGGACGTGCGGTACGTGTGGCGGCACCTCCCGCTGACCGACGTCCACGGGCACGCCCAGATCGCCTCCGAGGCCGCTGAAGCGGCCGCTCTGCAGGGGCGTTTCTGGGAGATGAACGATCTGCTGCTCGCTCATCAGGGGGCCCTGGACTTCGACGACCTGTCGCGCTACGCCACGGACATCGGGCTCGACGCGGTCCGCTTCGAACGGGACATGCGTGCTCACGCCGGCGCGGTACGCGTGGCCGAGGACGTCGAGTCGGCGGACCTCAGCGATGTGGCGGGGACGCCCACCTTCTTCGTCAACGGGCGCAGACACCAGGGCGCGTACGACATCGCCAGTCTGTCCGAGGCCGTACGCGTGGCTCGTGAGCGCGCTGCCCTGGCCGCCTGACGCCGCACCGAGGTACTTCTTCCGTACGAACGGCGCGCCGAGCCACGCCGGCGCCTCGCCCGGTGTCGGTCCTGATCCGGTGTCCGCCTCAGAGCCCGCGCAGTGCGCACAGCTGGTCGACGCGGTTCGTGGTGATCGAGTCGACGCCCAGGTCGAGCAGGCGCCGCATCGAGCGGCGGGTGTCGGGAGTCCACACGGACAGCAGATGGCCGCCCCGGTGGACTCGGGCCGCGAGATCGCGATCGATCAGGCTGAAGCGGTAGTTGAGCCAGCGCGGACGCACCGCGTCGAGCAGGCCGGGACGTGGCGGAGCCAGGGTCGTCCAGGTCAGCGCGATCTCCGCGGAGGGGTCGGCGGCACGGACCGCGAGCATGGTCTGCGCTCCCGCGGAGTAGTACACCCGCTCCTCGGCGCCGCACTGCCGGACGGCGTCCACGATCCGGCGCACCTCCCTCAGCGAGGGGTGGCCCGGCACGTCGATCATGACCCGGGTGCCGTCGGTGGCCGCCAGCGCGTCCGCCAGTGTCGGCACCCCGCCCGCCGTCAGTCCCCGGACCTCGTCCGAGGAGAGCGCGGCGAGCGGGCGGTCCTGCTCCCACAGCCGTTTCAGTGTTCCGTCGTGCAGCAGCACCGGGACGCCGTCCCGCGTCAGCCGTACATCGATCTCCACCGCGTCCGCGCCCCGCCGGACGGCGGAGCGCAGCGATGCCAGCGTGTTCTCGCGATGACGGTAGGGGTCGCCGCGGTGGGCGACGGCAGTCACGGTGCGCATGGGCCCATTGTGAAGGTGGAGAGCCGCGAGCCGGGTCCCCGGGGGTCCGGACGGCCCGTGGTGTCAGGGGGCGAGCCACGCCGTGGTGTAGGCGTCGATCTCGGCGGCCAGCTTCGCCTTGCCGGCTTCGTCCAGGAAGGACGCCTCCACCGCGTTCTGGGCGAGGCCGGCCAGACCCCGCTCGTCCAGGTCCAGCAGCCGCGCGGCGACCGCGTACTCGTTGTTGAGGTCGGTACCGAACATCGGCGGGTCGTCCGAGTTGACGGTGACGAGGACACCCGCGTTCATGAACTCCTTTATGGGGTGCTCGTCCAGCGTGCGGACCGCCCGCGTCGCGATGTTGGAGGTCGGGCAGACCTCCAGCGCGATGCGGTGCTCGGCGAGGTGGGCGAGCAGCTTCGGGTCGCGGGCGGAACTCGTGCCGTGTCCGATCCGCTCGGCACGCAGCTCGTTCAGCGCGTCCCAGACCGTCTCGGGGCCGGTCGTCTCGCCCGCGTGCGGCACGGACCGCAGTCCGGCGGCGATGGCCCGGTCGAAGTACGGCTTGAACTGCGGCCGGGGGACACCGATCTCGGGTCCGCCGAGCCCGAAGGAGACCAGCCCCTCGGGACGCAGCCTGTCGTCGGTGGCGAGCCGGGCCGTCTCCTCCGCGGATTCCAGTCCCGCCTCGCCGGGGATGTCGAAACACCAGCGCAGCACGGTGCCGAACTCGGCCTCCGCCGCCTTGCGGGCGTCCTCGATCGCCTCCATGAAGGCGCGCTCGTCGATGCCGCGGCGGGTGGACGAGAAGGGGGTGATGGTGAGCTCCGCGTAGCGCACCTGCTGCCGGGCCATGTCGCGGGCGACCTCGTACGTCAGCAGGCGGACGTCCTCGGGGGTCCGGATCAGGTCGACGACGGACAGATAGACCTCGATGAAGTGCGCGAAGTCGGTGAAGGTGAAGTAGTCGGCGAGGGCCTCGGGGTCCGTGGGCACCTTGGAGTCGGGGTGGCGGGCCGCCAGTTCCGAGACGATGCGGGGGGAGGCGGAGCCGACGTGGTGCACATGCAGTTCGGCCTTCGGCAGTCCGGCGATGAAGGCGTGCGGATCCCGCACGGCGGGCGCGTCGTGGTAGGCGCTCAAGGGTTCCTCCCCGGGAACGGCGCCCCGGCACGGGCTCGGGCGGGACGCGGATGATCGGCTGATCGATGACTCAGGGATCATCGTAGGGCGCGGGTCACGCCGGGCAGGCGCGGGCCGTAGCATGACGGAACGTACGACAGAGGGGGGACCTCACGCATGTCCGACGACGCGCAGGCGCCGGGAACGCCGCAGGACGCCGTCCCGGGCCCATGGGATCGGCCGGGCGACGGGACGGACGGGTCACCGGGCACGCCGGCCGCCGGGGGCGTCCCGGCCGCGCAGGCGTCCGGCACCGAGTCCGGCGGGCGAATACCGCCGGGTGCCGCCGCCGTCCAGGCGCCCAAGGTCCCGCTCGACAAGCCCGCCGCAGGCCCGGAGTCCGGATCCTGGACGTCGCCCGCCGACCGGGCGCCCTTCGCGAGCCCCGCCGATCCGGCGGCCGGAACCCCCGCCGCCCCCCGGGACACCGTTGTCTCCGGCGGCGCCCCCTCCGTGCACGACCAGCCCACGGTCGTCTCCCCTCCCGGCTCCGGAACACCGGGCGCTCCCGCTCACCCGGCCTGGAGCAACCCGTTCGCCCCGCCGAGCCCCGGCCCCACGCCTGCGGCCCCGTCCGCGGGCAACCCGTTCGCTCCTCCGTCTCCCGGTGCCGCCGGAAACCCCTTCGCGCCGCCCGCCGCCCAGGCCGTGCCACCACCGCCCATAGGACCCGAGGGACCCGGGCAGCTGTCGTACGGCTACCCCCAGTACCCCGGCTACCCGGGGTACGGCATGCCGTACGGACCTCAGGGCCCCGGCTACGGCTGGCCCGGACTGGTGCCCGTACCGAGCAACGGCATGGGCACCGCCTCGCTCGTGCTGGGCATCATCTCGGTGGTCGTGTTCTGCCTCGGACCGGTGGCCGCCGTCATCGGTGTGCTCGCCGTGATCTTCGGCATCGTCGGCCGCCGCAAGGCACGCCGCGGGGAGGCGACGAACGGCGGGATGTCCCTCGCCGGACTCATCTGCGGAGCGGTCGGAGTCGTCCTCGGGATCCTGATGCTCATCGTCTACATCACCGCTCCGGACAGCGGCGACGACCCTTGGAGCAGCACGGACGACGGCTACTCGACGTCCTTCGTGACGCACGGGCTTCCGTAGCGGCACCGTCGGCCGTATCTGCCGCCAACCCGCCCATATTTGTGCGGATCGGACGAATCATGTCCGGGCGGCGTCCCCGCCCGGGCGCCCCGGAGCCGACGGCCCGTGGACCCGGCGGCCCGGCGCCGTCAGGACGCGCCGAGCCGCTCCCGGGCCTCCATCAGCGCGAAACCCAGCAGATTGAGTCCCCGCCAGCGCTCCGGGTCCGCCGCCCGTTCGTCGTCCGCCGCGAGTCCGATGCCCCAGATCCTGTCCACCGGACTCGCCTCGACGAGCACCCGGTTGCCCGTGCCCAGCAGAAAGGCCCGTAGACCGGGGTCCGCGGCGAACTTGTGGACGCTGCCCTCGACCACGATCCCGAACCGCTCGCGCTCCCATGTCGTCCCGTCGAAGCCGCGCACCAGCCGCCCCGCCTTCTTGGCGAGCGCCGGGTTCCGTGCCTCGACGGCCATCCGCTCGGCCTCCAAGTCACCGAACAGCCGCGCCTTCGACGCCATCATCCAGTGCTCCGCCGTCGCGTACCGCACGCCGTCCACGGTGAACGGGAACGGCCACCACTGGCTCAGACAGCCGGCCCCGAGCTGTCCGTCCGGGCGCGGGCGATGACCCCAGAAGTGCAGGTATTTGACCCTCGCCCCGGTCCGGACCTCGCTGACCAGGGCCTCCAAAGTATTGATCCTCCCCATGCACGTGAGTCTGGCAGCCACCACTGACACTCCGTCCTCCCTATATCGGGCGGAGTCGACACCCTGGTCGACAGATTCCGTCGCGTAACCAAAAGGCAACAACGGAATCACTTGTTGGAGTGCACTTGCTCTGTCAGGATCGGCACTCAAATCGAGCCGAAGCTACGCCAGACCCCGTGGGACGCGGGCCGGCGGCGGAGGAGAGCGACATGTACAACCCGGGCAACGCCGGCGACGGCGACATCCGCACCCGGACACAGGCGGCCGTACAGGAGCGCTTCGCGGACGGCGCGCAGTACATCGCGGGCAGTGCTGCCAAGGGCACGTCGGGCAACCGGCACGCGGTCGTCGACCCGTCGACGGGCGCCGAGGTCTACCGATACGAGACGGCCGGCCCGCAGGACGTCGACCGCGCCGTCGCCGCCGCCCGTGCCGCCTTTCCCGGCTGGTCGGCCGCCACGCCGGGTGAGCGCTCCGACGCGCTGCACCGCTTCGCCGCCGTTCTCGCCGACCGCGCGGAGGAGTTCGCCCGCTTCGAGTCCCTCCAGTGCGGCAAGCCCCTGAAGCTGACGCGGGAGTTCGACGTGCCCGGCACGATCGACAACACCGCTTTCTTCGCCGGCGCCGCCCGGCACCTCCAGGGGCAGTCGGCAGGTGAGTACTCCGGCGACCACACCTCCTATGTACGCCGCGAGCCCATCGGCGTCATCGGCTCCATCGCGCCCTGGAACTACCCGCTCCAGATGGCCGCCTGGAAGATCCTCCCGGCGATCGCCGCGGGCAACACCATCGTGCTGAAGCCCGCCGAGCTCACCCCGCTGACCTCGCTGCTGTTCGCCGAGGCCGCCACCGCGGCCGGGATCCCGGACGGTGTGATCAACATCGTCACGGGCACCGGAAAGGAGGCGGGCGAGCGCCTCGTCGGTCATCCCGATGTGGCCATGACCTCCTTCACCGGCTCCACCGCCGTCGGCAAGCGCGTCGCCGAGATCGCCACCGCCACCGTCAAACGGCTCCATCTGGAACTCGGCGGCAAGGCGCCCTTCCTCGTCTTCGACGACGCGGACCTCGAGGCCGCGGTCCAGGGCGCGGTCGCGGGATCGCTCATCAACACCGGCCAGGACTGTACGGCCGCCACGCGCGCGTACGTGCAACGTCCCCTCTATGAGGAGTTCGTGCGGCGGACCGCCGCCCTCATGGAGACCGTCCGGCTCGGCGACCCGTTCGCCCCGGGCACCGATCTCGGCCCCCTGATCTCGCACGTCCAGCGCGACCGCGTCGCCGGTTTCGTCGACCGGGCGCGTGCCTACGCGCGCGTGGTCACCGGCGGTGAGGCCCCCGACGGGGACCTCAAGGACGGCGCCTACTACCGGCCCACCCTTGTCGCGGACGCAGCGCAGGACAGCGAGATCGTCCAGTCCGAGATCTTCGGGCCCGTCCTCGTCGTCCTGCCCTTCGACAGCGACGACGACGGCATCCGGCTCGCGAACGACACCCCATACGGCCTCGCCGCGTCCGCCTGGAGCCGGGACGTGTACCGGGCGAACCGCGCCACCCGTGAGATCAAGGCCGGGTGCGTGTGGGTCAACGACCACATCCCGATCATCAGCGAGATGCCCCACGGGGGCTACCGCGCATCGGGCTTCGGAAAGGACATGTCCATGTACTCCTTCGAGGAGTACACCCAGATCAAGCACGTCATGTTCGACAACACCGCGGTGGCCGAGAAGGACTGGCACCGCACGATCTTCGGGGACCGCTAGCACACAGGCCGCCCGACCCGCGGCCGTTCACCCTCCCGAAAGGGCACCACGCGCATGGAGCAGTACGAGCCCGACCGCCTGACCCCGGTCCAACTGGCCGCTATGCGGCGCAGCTTCCGCAATGGCAGGGCCTCCCTGACCCGCCGTTCGCTGCTGCGCGCCTCCGCGGGCGGCGCGCTCGCACTGGGCGGCCTCGGGGCGCTGAGCGGCTGCGGTATCCCCGCGGCCGGCAAGACACAGGGCGGCACCACGACCGAGGACCACTCGGCGAAGGAGAAGGTCGTCAACTTCTCCAACTGGCCGGAGTACATCGACGTCGACGACAGCGGCAAGAACCACCCGACGCTCGAGGCCTTCGCCAAGCAGACCGGCATCCAGGTCAAGTACACCGAGGACATCAACGACAACAACGAGTTCTTCGGCAAGATCAAGCCGCAGCTCGCCGCGGGCCAGGACACCGGCCGCGATCTCATCGTCCTCACCGACTGGCTGGCCGCCCGGCTGATCCGCCTGGGATGGGTGCAGAAACTGGACGCGGAGAACCTTCCGCACGCCTTCGCCAACCTGTCGAGCCAGTTCCGCACCCCCGACTGGGACCCGGGCCGCGCCTACTCCTATCCCTGGCAGGGCATCTCGACCGTCATCGCCTTCAACAAGAAGGCGCTCGACGGTGTCGAGGTCAAGTCGATCTCCGATCTGCTCGACAACCCGAAACTCCGGGGCCGGGTCGGCTTCCTGTCGGAGATGCGCGACAGCATCGGCATGACCCTGCTCGACATGGGCAAGGACCCGGCGAAGTTCACCGACGACGACTTCGACGCGGTGATCGCCCGTCTGCAGAAGGCCATCGACAAGGGCCAGATACGCCGGTTCACCGGCAACGACTACACGTCCGACCTCACCAAGGGAGACCTGGCCGCCTGTGTGGCCTGGGGAGGTGACATCGTCCAGCTCCAGGCGGACAGCCCGGACATCGACTACATCATCCCGGCAAGCGGCTACATGACGTCGACCGACAACATGCTGGTCCCGAACAGGGCCCGTCACAAGGCGAACGCCGAGCGGCTGATCGACTTCTACTACCAGCCCGACCAGGCCGCCGCCCTCGCCGGTTACGTCAACTACGTGAGCCCGGTCGACGGGGTGAAGCCCTATCTCGAGAAGATCGACGAGAACGCGGCGCACAATCCGCTGATCCTTCCCGACAAGGCCATGGCCGCGAAGTCGCACCCCTTCCGCTCGCTGACGCAGAAGGAAGAGACGGCCTATGAAGAGAAGTTCGCGAAGCTGACAGGGGCGTAACCACGATGACGACAGACAACAGCGGCGACGTCCGCCTCTCCGGGATCAGCAAGACGTACGGCTCCTTCACGGCCGTCCACCCGCTGGACCTGACCGTGCCGCAGGGCTCCTTCTTCGCCCTGCTCGGCGCCTCCGGGTGCGGCAAGACCACCACCCTGCGCATGATCGCCGGTCTGGAGGAACCTTCCTCCGGTACGGTCCGCCTCGGCGACCAGGAGGTCACGCATCTGCCGCCGTACAAGCGGCCGGTGAACACCGTCTTCCAGTCCTACGCCCTCTTCCCACATCTCGACATCTTCGAGAACGTCGCCTTCGGCCTGCGCCGGCGCGGCATCAAGTCGGTGAAGAAGCAGGTCGAGGACATGCTGGAGCTGGTGCAGCTGGGCGAGCAGGCGCGCAAGAAGCCGCACCAGCTCTCCGGCGGCCAGCAGCAGCGCGTCGCGGTGGCCCGCGCGCTCATCAACCACCCCAAGGTGCTGCTCCTCGACGAGCCGCTCGGCGCCCTCGACCTCAAGCTGCGCCGGCAGATGCAGCTCGAACTCAAGCGCATCCAGACCGAGGTGGGCATCACCTTCATCCATGTCACGCACGACCAGGAGGAGGCCATGACGATGGCCGACACCGTCGCCGTGATGAACGCGGGCAGCGTCGAGCAACTCGGCTCACCCAGCGACCTGTACGAGAACCCGCAGACCACGTTCGTCGCCAACTTCCTGGGCACGTCGAACCTGATCGAGGCCGAAGTCGACTCCCGGAACGGCGCGGAGATCGTCCTCAAGGCCGGCGGCGGCAAGCTCACCCTTCCCGAGGCGCGCTGTTCCGCGCCGGCGACGGCGGGCGGCAAGGTGCTGGTCGGCGTGCGCCCGGAGAAGATATCCCTGACCCACGCCGACGACGCGGGCGAAGTCCCCGACGGCCGCAACCGCATCACCGGCAAGATCGCCGATTCCAGCTTCATCGGCGTCTCCACGCAGTACGTGATCGACAGCCCCGTCTGCCCCGAGTTCGAGGTGTACGTCCAGAACATCGACCGCGATCCCCGTCTGGTGCCCGGCGCCGAGGTCGTCCTGCACTGGAACCCGGCGCACACCTTCGGGCTGGACGCGGCGCAGGACATCGACGCCGGTGTGGAGTCCGTCGAGGAGGAGGCTGCCTGATGGCCGCTGTCACCGAGGCGCCGCCACCTCTCGCGCCCACCGCCCTGGAGGCGAAGCCCCCGCGCAAGCGAGGCCGCTTGACTCCGTACTGGCTGCTGCTGCCCGGCATCCTGTGGCTGCTGATCTTCTTCGCACTGCCGATGGTCTACCAGGCCTCGACATCCGTGCAGACGGGCTCCCTGGAGCAGGGCTACAAGGTCACCTGGCACTTCGCGACCTACTGGGACGCGCTGTCCACGTACTGGCCGCAGTTCCTGCGCTCGGTCCTCTACGCCGCCGCCGCGACCCTGCTGTGCCTCGTGCTCGGCTACCCGCTCGCGTACCTCATCGCGTTCCGCGCGGGCCGCTGGCGGAACCTGATCATGATCCTGGTGATCGCGCCGTTCTTCACCAGCTTCCTGATCCGCACGCTCGCCTGGAAGACCATCCTGGCCGACAACGGGCCGGTGGTCGGCGCGCTCGGCACGCTGCACGTGCTCGACGTCACCAACTGGCTCGGCTGGACCCAGGGCGACCGGGTCCTGGCGACGCCACTCGCGGTGGTCTGCGGTCTGACGTACAACTTCCTGCCGTTCATGATCCTGCCGCTGTACACCTCGCTGGAGCGCATCGACGGACGCCTCCACGAGGCCGCGGGGGATCTGTACGCCAAGCCGTTCACGACGTTCCGGAAGGTCACCTTCCCGCTGTCGATGCCGGGCGTGGTCTCCGGCACGCTGCTGACCTTCATCCCGGCGGCCGGCGACTTCGTCAACGCCGACCTGCTCGGTTCCACCGACACCCGCATGGTCGGCAACGTCATCCAGACACAGTTCCTGCGGATCCTCGACTATCCGACGGCCGCGGCGCTCTCGTTCATCCTGATGGCCGCGATCCTCGTCATGGTCACGGTCTACATCCGCAGGTCCGGCACGGAGGATCTGGTTTAAATGGCCTTCGTCAACTGGCTCAAGCGCAATCTCGTCATCCTCGCGGGACTGCTGACACTCGGATATCTCCTGCTGCCGAACGTCATCGTCACGGTGTTCTCCTTCAACAAACCGAAGGGGCGCTTCAATTACGAATGGCAGCAGTTCTCGCTGGACGCCTGGAAGGACCCCTGCGGCGTCGCCGACATGTGCGGCTCGCTGTCGGTCAGCCTCCAGATCGCGGTCTGGGCGACGATCGGCGCCACGATCCTCGGCACGATGATCGCCTTCGCGCTGGTCCGCTACCGGTTCCGCGCCCGCGGCAGCGTGAACTCGCTGATCTTCCTGCCCATGGCGATGCCCGAGGTCGTCATGGCGGCCTCGCTCCTCACCCTGTTCCTCAACCTGGGTGCGCAACTCGGCTTCTGGACGATCCTGATCGCGCACATCATGTTCTGCCTCAGCTTCGTCGTGACGGCCGTCAAGGCGCGTGTCATGTCGATGGACCCGAGGCTGGAGCAGGCCGCACAGGACCTGTACGCGGGCCCGTTCCAGACCTTCCTGCGGGTCACCCTGCCGATCGCGGCACCCGGAATCGCCGCGGGCGCGCTGCTGGCCTTCGCGCTCTCCTTCGACGATTTCATCATCACCAATTTCAACGCGGGCTCGACCGTCACCTTCCCCATGTTCGTGTGGGGCTCGGCCCAGCGCGGAACGCCCGTCCAGATCAATGTGATCGGCACGACCATGTTCATCATCGCCGTGCTGTTCGTCCTGTCCTCCATGGTCATCGGTAATCGCCGGAATCGCCGGAAGGCGTAATGCACGCGTAGGGAGTTGACATCATGGCCCCAAGCGCCATGACCCGTTGGACCAAGTCTCTTTCCGAAGCCCAGCCGGTTCCCTACTGGCTGGACGACCCCGGCAAGCCCCACCCCGAGCCCGCCCTGACCGGCACCGAGACCTGCGATCTGCTGGTCGTCGGCGGCGGCTACAGCGGACTGTGGACCGCGCTCATCGCCAAGGAGCGCGACCCGCGGCGGGACGTGGTGCTGCTGGAAGGCCGCGAGGTGGGCTGGGCCGCCTCGGGCCGCAACGGCGGCTTCTGCGCCGCCTCCCTCACCCACGGCCTGGCCAACGGTCTGACCCGCTGGCCCGACGAGATCCACCGACTCCAGGAGCTGGGCGCCCGCAATCTCGACGAGATCGAGAAGGCGGTCGCCCGGCACTCCCTGGACTGCGAGTTCGAGCGCACCGGCGAGATCGACGTGGCGACCGAGACGTACCAGGCGTGGGAACTGCGCGACTGGTACGAGGAGATGGAACGCCGTGGCCTTGCCGGGGACACGGAGTTCCTGGACGCGGAGGCGGTAAGGGAACAAGTCGACTCGCCGACCTTCCTCGCCGGTCTGCACGACCGCCGGGGCGTGGCCCTGGTGCACCCGGCCAAGCTCGCCTGGGGCCTCAAGCGGGCCTGCCTCGCGCTCGGCGTCCGGGTCTACGAGCACACGCCCGCGCTCACCCTGAAGCCGTACGGCGCCGGTATGGCCGTCCGGACCCCGTACGGCCGGGTACGCGCCCGCAAGGTGGCGCTCGGCACGAACATCTTTCCGAACCTGGTGCGGCGTGTGCGGTCCTACACCGTCCCGGTCTACGACTACGCCCTGATGACCGAGACGCTCAGCGACGAGCAGCTCGCGTCGATCGGCTGGAAGAACCGTCAGGGACTCGGGGACTCGGCGAACCAGTTCCACTACTTCCGGCTCTCGGCCGACAACCGCATCCTGTGGGGCGGCTACGACGCGGTCTACCCCTACGGCAAGCGGGTGCGGGCCGAGTACGACGACCGCCCGGAGACCTACGCCAAGCTCGCGGAGCACTTCTTCACCTGCTTCCCGCAGCTGGAGGGCGTCCGCTTCACCCATGCGTGGGGCGGCGCGATCGACACCTGCTCGCGCTTCTCGGCGTTCTTCGGGACGGCGCACCAGGGGAAGGTGGCCTACGCGGCCGGCTTCACAGGCCTGGGCGTCGGCGCCACCCGCTTCGGCGCGGACGTGATGCTCGACCTGCTGGCGGGGGAGCGCACGGAGCGAACCGAGCTGGAGATGGTCCGGAAGAAGCCGCTGCCGTTCCCGCCCGAGCCGTTCGCCTGGACGGGCATCGCGCTCACCAAGTGGTCACTGGCCCGCGCCGACGCACAGGGCGGACGGCGCAACCTCTGGCTGAAGACGATGGACAGGCTGGGCCTCGGCTTCGATAGCTGAGGCCGGACCACCTCCTCGCGGACCCCAGGGGCCCCCGGGCGGCAGCGGGTACATGCCAAGCCTCTTGACAACCGAATTGGTCTGGACCAAGTTGGGCGCGCTCCACCCTCCAATTCCCCCATGCCCGGAGGCACTTGTGGATCGCACCAGACCTTTCGTCCGCCATCGCCTGCTCGCCGTGGGTACGGCCGTCGCCCTGGCCGTACCCGGCCTGACCGCGCTCGCGACCGATGCCGGCGCCGCCGACGCGGATCTCGCGCGCAACGGCGGTTTCGAGGCCGGCCTCGACGGCTGGACCTGCACCGCCGGCACCACGGTCGGCTCCCCGGTGCACGGCGGCGGTTCGGCGCTGCAGGCGACCCCGGCCGGCAGCGACAACGCCCAGTGCACCCAGACGGTGACGGTCCAGCCGGACTCCCAGTACACGCTCAGCGGCTATGTCCGGGGCTCCTACGTCTACCTCGGTGCGAACGGCACGGGCACCACAGATGTCTCCACCTGGACCCCGTCGGCGGCCGACTGGCAGCAGCTGACGACCACCTTCCGCACCGGCGCGTCCACGACGAAGGTCACGATCTACACACACGGCTGGTACGGCACCGGCGCCTACTACGCCGACGACATCTCGCTGGTCGGACCGGGCACCGCTGCCGGGCAGCCGCCCGCCGCGCCGACCGGTCTGCGGACCGGCACCGTCACGTCCTCCAGCGTGGCCCTGTCCTGGTCGGCGGTGACCGGCGCGACGGGTTATGCCGTCTACCGCGACGGCGCCGAAGTCCAGACGGTGAGCGGCACCTCGGCCACGGTCACCGGACTGTCGCCCTCCACCGCCTACAGCTTCCAGGTGGCGGCCGTGAACGACGCGGGCGAGTCCGCGAAGTCGGCCGCGGTGAGCGCGACGACCTCCGCCGGATCGGGCGGCTCCACGGACCTCCCGGCGCACGCCCTGATCGGCTACCTCCACGCGAGCTTCGCCAACGGATCCGGGTACACGCGCCTCGCGGACGTCCCCGACAGCTGGGACGTCATCGACCTCGCCTTCGGGGAGCCGACCTCGGCCACCTCGGGCGACGTCCGGTTCACCCGCTGCCCGGTGACCGAGTGCCCGAACGTGGAGAGCGACGCCGACTTCAAGGCGGCCGTCAAGGCCAAGCAGGCGGCCGGCAAGAAGGTGCTGATCTCGATCGGCGGGCAGAACGGCCAGGTGCAGCTGACGACCACGGCGGCCCGGGACACCTTCGTCTCCTCGGTCTCGAAGATCATCGACACCTACGGCCTCGACGGCGTGGACATCGACTTCGAGGGCCACTCGCTGTCCCTGGACGCCAACGACACCGACTTCAGGAACCCGACGACACCGGTGATCGTCAACCTCATCTCCGCCCTGAAGAGTCTGAAGGCCAGATACGGATCGAAGTTCGTCCTCTCGATGGCCCCGGAGACCTTCTTCGTGCAGATGGGCTACCAGTACTACGGCACGGGCAAGTGGGGCGGCCAGGACCCGAGGTGCGGGGCCTACCTCCCGGTCATCAACGCCCTGCGGGACGACCTCACCCTGCTCCACGTCCAGGACTACAACTCGGGCCCGATCATGGGCCTCGACAACCAGTACCACTCCATGGGCGGGGCCGACTTCCACATCGCGATGACCGACATGCTGCTCACCGGCTTCCCGGTGGCGGGGGACACGAGCAAGGTCTTCCCGCCGCTGCGGCCCGACCAGGTGGCGATCGGCATGCCGGCGTCCACGAACGCGGGCAACGGCTACGTCGCCCCGTCGGAGGTCACCAAGGCGCTGGACTGCCTGACGAAGAAGACCAACTGCGGCTCGTACCCGACCCACGGCACCTGGCCCGCCCTGCGCGGCCTGATGACGTGGTCGGTCAACTGGGACCGCTTCGGGAGCTGGGAGTTCCAGCGGACGTTCGACGGCTACTTCGGCTGAGCACGCCCCACAGCAAGGAGAGCAGCACCGTGCACAGGCACCAGCTGGCCAGCACGTCCAGCGGCCAGTGGTAGCCACGGCGCACCAGGCCGAAGGCCACGCCGAGATTCAGGCAGAGGCAGACGCCGAGGAGTCCGAGGCGGGCCTGCGGTGTGCACAGCCGGGGCCACAGCAGCAGGGTGGCCGAGCCGTAGGCGATCGCCGCCGTGGCCGTGTGCCCCGAGGGGTAGAAGCCCGTGGCCGGGCCCATGACCGGTGGGCCCGGCCGGGCGATCAGCGCCTTGAGCGGGACGACGAGCGCCGGGACGGCCACCATCGTGCCGGCCGCCGCCGCGGGCGGCAGCCACCACCGGTCCGTGCCTTCCAGCCGGTCGTGCCAGGCGATGCCGATCAGGACGCCCGCGAGCACGGGCAGGGCGATGGAGACGTCGCCCAGGGCGGAGAGGAACTCGGAGAGCCGGCCGGGGTGGGTCAGGGTCCCGCTCAGCCGCTCGTCCAGCCGCAGGAGCGGGCCATGGACGGAGACCTGCCAGGTGATCAGCAGGAAGAGGAGAGCCGCGAGGCCAAAGAGAGCCGGAAGGCAGGCCGGCCGCCCCGGAACAGGGGGCCTTCTACCTTGCCCGGTAGGTGCAGACTCGAGGTCTGATTCTGGGGAGGGCGACACGGTGCACAGCTTGGCAGGGATGACCGGTCGCGAGTACGTGCGGGTCTCGGCGAAAGGCGAACGGAGTATCCCGGAGCAGCGTGACGACAACACCCGCACCGCTGAACGCGAAGGCGTCGCCCTTGGCCGGCCGTACCAAGACCAGGGCTCGGCATCCCGGTACGCGCGCACGAACCGCGACGACTTCGACCGGCTGACCGATGACCTGAAGAACGGCCGGTTCGGTGCTGATCTCCTGTGCTGTGGGAGAGCAGCCGCGGCTCCCGCCGTGTCGGTGAGTGGGTCACTCTGATCGTCGTCTTCGGCCGGCGGGCTCTGCTGAGGTTCCAGCCTGCCCGGTATGTGCCAACAGCTGTGGGGTTGCGTGTACCCCTGGGCGGGACGCGCCGTGGGCACCGTGGCGGGCCGCACCGGGCGCAGCTCGGCGCAGATCCTCGTCTGGGTGAAGCAGTGGATCGCGGTCGTCGAGGACGCCTTCCCCGGCCGGCGGGTGGACGTCTACACGTCGGCGGGGTGGGTGGCCTGGTCGCCGCGGTGGTCGTGTTCTTCGTCCACTGACCCGGTCCGCGCCCGTACTGAGCCCCCGTCGCCTAGGGCGGCGGGGGCGTTTTGGCGTGCTCGAGGGCCTGGCAGTGGGGCACACAAAGCAGCAGCGGTCTCGCGAAGATCAATGGTGCCTGGTCTTCAGCACCATGACGACGAGGGCCACAATCAGGATGACGACCATGATCCCGTACCACGTGAAGAATGATTCCGTTCCGGTCATTCGGATCGCCTTCTTCCGGAAAGCCGGCGGAAACGGCAGATTCCGCGGTTCCGGGTACCCTCCAGCGGCTGTCCGTCACCTCACCCACTGGTGCTCCGCTCGATAGCCCTGCAGTGGGGGCCTATTCGCATGCTCGGGCGCGGGTGGGTGCCTACGGTGGGCCAGGTGCGCAGGTTGCGGCTAGTTCTCCTGCCAAGGGGGTCCAGGAGCCTGACGCCGGGTGACCGAAGCGCCACCGTCCGAACGCTCACTCGAATAGTGATCATGCTGTGACCTAGTTGTGCACACCTCAGAAGCCGTGATCAATACGGTCTCACTGTGTCTAGCAACGAGAATCCACTTCCGCATCACCACAGACCCGACGGCGACCAGTGGAACGCGGTCCGCAACGACGGCTTCGTGCAGGGGGCCGGCATCAAGGAAGGCCCGGTTCCCGCCCGGAAGCGTGCGTGGCCCCGGAATACCGCGCTGGCCGTAGCGGCGGCCACCGTGGTCACGGCGGCCCTCCTTGCTGCGAGTTACAGGAGCTCGTCATCCCCCGAACACGAAGCCGCCGCACCCGCGACGACAACGGCCGCACCCACACCGCGTGCCTCAGTGACGACCGCTCGTGCCGCAGAACGGCCGATGATCCCCCTGGCCGAGGCGTTTCCCGACCATGCGGCGGACGGTAACGGTGGAACCTTCACCAGGCTGGGCCGGGCCGCGCTGAAGTCCTGCACCGAGCCCGACTCGGTCGGGTCGGCACTGGCCGCCGAGATCGCCGCCGGCAGAGGGTGTCTCGGCGAGGAGATCGCCCTGTACAAGGACACGCACGACAACCAGTTCAACCTGGCCATCTTCACAATGAAGGACCCCCAGGAGACGGTGAAGCTGGTGACCCGACTGTCCATGAACTTCAACGACTACGAGGTGGCCGCGCAAGCTCCACCGCCCGGATCCGGTCTGCCGACCCTGCCGGCTGACAGCGGAATGGTGCAGGCCTTCACCGGGCAGGGCCGCGCCATGGTGGCGGGACTTGGCCAGTGGTCGGACGGCCGGACGAGCGAGTACCAGAAGCTGGTGGATCGCTTGGAACCGCTGCTCAAAGCGGTCTCGAAGAACGTGGCTCGCTACGAGACCGCAAATTGAGCCATTCGAGGCACCACATCCCTCTCACCTCGAACGGTGTCTCCCTCAGGAACGATGGGGCGGGGGTGCCTATTCAAGAGGACGTCTGAGCCGGTATGTGCGCTTCGGATGCGGGCTTGAGTGTGCCACGCTCGGAAGATCACGCGGTCCCTTCGACAGCTACTGCAGTGTCCCGAGACGAACGGGTCGGGGACATGGCGATCAGAAGGGTTGGCCTCGATTCGTCTGTGGTCTGACGTTGCCGCCGTGAACGGCTGGGTGCCCGATATATCCCTTGCCGTGCGGGGACGGGTCGTCGCATGCGCTGCG
>NZ_JBEYXD010000069.1:0-44315 GCF_040644975.1 Streptomyces sp. NPDC046900
CCTCTCACCACTGGAGTTCGAACAGCAACACCACAAGGAAGCTAGACTCTCACTCGCAGCATGAACCCCGTGTCCACACTCCGGGGGTCACCTCACCATGTCGGAGAGCACGATCGCTGTTACGGGGCTGACGTCACAGTACGCCGCCCAGGTGACCGGCGACCTGGAACGCAACGTCAAGGAGCAGGACCGCATCAGCGCGGAGATTGCGGGATTGCAGGAGCAGTTGGCTGCTCTGCAGTCCGACCATTTGGTGCTGGTCAATGTGCAGCAGGCGCTGGGTATTTCACCGGCCCCTATTCCGCCTGCGGCAGCCCTGGACAGCACCACGGTGCCTGCTCCTCGCACAAAGGCCGCTGCTGACACCGGTGCGGGCAAGCGGACGCGAGCCAAGAAGGCGGACACCGCCGCGCCTAGCCGCACCACGGCCAAGAAGCCCGCGAGCAAGGCCGCTGCCGTGAAGACGGCCCAGCTCACGCTGGTCGAACTCGTCCGTCGCCACCTCACCGGACACAGCGACCCGCGCTCCGCGGCCGACGTGACCACGGCACTGGCCACGGCCCACCCCGAGCGTGGCATCAAGGCCACCGTCGTGCGCACCACCCTCGAGGGCCTCGTCGCAAAGAACCTGGCCCGCCGCGCCAAGCAGGGCGCCTCCGTCTACTACACGGCCCCCAACGCAGCCGAGCAGACGGCCACACTCGACCCGGAGCAGACGCAGTCCAAGCAAGCCGAGTAAGAACCGCCAGGCGGCGGGCTGTCGCGGCAGACAGCCCGGCTGCCTGCCGCATCACTGCCGGCGCCGGAACAGGCCTCGGCGCTCGAGGCGACCCTGCAACCGGGCCGCCACC
Source organism: Streptomyces sp. NPDC046900 (assembly GCF_040644975.1). NCBI lineage: Bacteria > Bacillati > Actinomycetota > Actinomycetes > Kitasatosporales > Streptomycetaceae > Streptomyces > Streptomyces sp. NPDC046900. The sequence continues at coordinate 852 of NZ_JBEYXD010000069.1, forward strand.
CATGCCTCGCAGGTTGCCTTCGCCAAGGAATTGAAGGACCGCAATGGCCTGCAGAAAGCAATGTATGCGGATCTGAAGGCGACGTTCGCGCTGTCCGCGCAGCCGGTGGTGCGGGCCGTGAAGAAGGTCGTCGACGCCTACGCCACGCGCAACACCAACCTGCGGGCGGGCAACCTGGGCCCACCCACCTCGAAGCGGTACCGCTTCGGCCTCACCCGCTGCACCGACCGGTGTTGCGCCGCAGTCACGGCCGCGTGAACGGTGACTATCGACGGCCGGCGGCAAGCGCACTGAGGCGGTCGCCGATGACGGAGACACCAGGGCGGGGCTCGTTCGCGTAATACCAGGGCTTACGTCGGCGCAGCAGCGCCTCGCCGTGCTCGCACCAGGTGAATTCGGGCTTGCGCAGCAGCTTTCGGAACACAGTGTCGACTGTCTCCGGGTGAGCGGCAGCCAGCCGGCGGATCGGCAGCGGCCCGATCGACTCCTCGCGCAGGTACGTGCGCAGCAGGTCCTGGTACTGCCTGCGGCCCCCGAGCGCCGGGTCCGCGAAGAGGTCTTGGAGCATTCCGTAGTCCGCGTAGAAGTTGAGCCCGTCGACTTGGTCGTAGATGACACCGATGCTGTCCGAGCCCGCCAGTTCGGGCGGCAACTCGAAGAAGGGCAGGTCCAGGCCGGGCAGCCGCCTGCCTCGGGCGCGGTCGGGCTGTTTGGCGACGGCGGCCTCTTGGCGGTGGCGGTAGTAGGCGTTGAGGAGATCCTCGGCTTCGGCAGGCGGAAGGGCCAGTTCGTCGCCGCCGCAGAACTCGACGAACGCGGTCCGGTCCTCCCGCATCGCCTGCCACCCCTGATCGACCTTCTGGGGGTTGTGGAAGACCAGTTCGGGTCGGCTGGTGGCCAGTTGGAGAGCGGCCTGGGCGATCTCGGTCGCGCTGGACTTGGGGTAGCTCGACATCGCCCCGGACACCAGCCACGCCCCGCCGGCCGGGTGAACCGGTACCAGGCAGGTGTGAAGGAAGCTCCCCTTGGACACTCCTCGGAACGCCGCCCGTCCGACATTCGAGTACGTGCGGTACTCCAGGTCGTCGAGCAGGTTCAGCAGGACGACGGCGTCCTTTTCCTTGCGTTGGATCTCGAAGATGCCCTCGACCGGGTCGCGCCAGCCGAGCAGCATCTCCCGGTCGAGGGCGGTCAAGTCCTTCCGCCCGGCGACGAACCGGTCCACCACGGTCGAACCGTCCGGCAGGCGGTAGCGCAGGATGAAGTGGTCGACGATCCGGATCGCCTCGCCCTCGTCCAGCTGCCGCTCAGGCCCTGCGGCCTGAAGCAGGAGGGGCGTCAACCACCGGTCGAAGTGGGCGCTCTGCCCGAAGGCGACCAGCTGCCCTTTCAACTCGGCACTGCGCTCGATGAGGTCGGTCAGCGACCGTTCGCCGACTTCCCTGTGCGTGCCCTGTTCGGCGTCAGCCATGTTCAGCCCTTCCACACAAGCCGGTTCCGCGTGGGTGCGAGGTGCCGGCCTCAACCGGCCCAGTGACGGTACGCCTCGATCCACTGCGCACCCTCGGGCGCCGGGCTGGGCAACGGCAGATCCAGGATTCCGATCGACTGCCGCATGCGGCCGCGAGAGCACAGGGCGACGATCCTTCCGTCCGGCGTGAGGTCGATGCCGCCCACGGTCACCTCGACGCCGAGAGCCACAGTGGTGAAGGGCAGGTCGAGATGCTCCTCAAGCATGGTGAACAGACCTGTCAGCTGCTCGTCCTCGTTGTAGGCGTCGACAGTCGCCTCGTCGATCATGGCCTCGAGCTCGGCCGTGTCCAATGCGCTCATGGGGCAACACTAACGACCTCGGACATCATGGCCGTATGACGGGTGGGGTGGATGCGCGGGCGGCGGCGGGCGAGTTCGACCGGGGCTCCGTGACGGAGGACGAGCGCAAGCAAGTGCTGTCCCTGTTTCCCCTGGAGGACTGGGGGACGCTGCTGCTGGAGCGCTACGCGCCGCCTGGCTGCGCTGGTATCCCCTCTTCCCCCGGGTCCTATTCGTGCTGACCGGCGCCTCCCAGTACGTCCTGCGCCACCGGATTAGCGATCTACAAGCCATGACCGCCCAGCACCCGCTCGTCGCCGCCCTCGCCCGCGACGTACGCCTCGGCGCCGCAATCCTCGAAGACCTCGAACACCACGGACCCGCCGCAGACGTGTGGCCGCCGCTCGCCGGAGGAGACCAGTGCCCCTGGTACGCCCTGTGAGTAAGTTGAAAGTTTACCCAAGCAAATGAGTTCTGTGGCTGAGTTTGAGCCAAATTACCCACGTGACAACGAAGTTCGGTCAAATTCGATCAGACATATGCGTAACCTTCTACTATCGCAAACGCAGAACCACAGCTCCACCAGCCGCGAACGGACTGCGACGCACCTGCGCAGCCCCAGCCAGCGGCCGCATTGCACGGGATCGCCAGGGGGAGACAAGGTGACACCAACGCCAGGCCGCCCAGCAAGGTTCACTCGCACTCGCATCCGAAGGCACGCGCCCGCTACAGCGGCCGCGGGACTGTGCGCCGCGCTGGCTTTGTCCGCGTGCAGCAGCACCCCGAACAAGCACTCTGAGCCCCCGTCGTCCGCTGCCGCCATGCCGTCCGCCACCCAGGGGAGGCGCTTGCCGGAAGACTGGTGTCGCGGGTGATGCCGGGCGACACGCTGCTGTCGGCCGCGCACTCCCTCGCCGCCGAAATCGCCGAGAACACCTCGGCCGTGTCGGTATCACTGGCGCGCCAGATGCTGTGGTCCATGCTCGGCGCAACGACGCCCTGGGAGGCACACCGCCTTGACTCGCAGGCGATCTTCCATCTCGGACAGAGCCCGGACGCGACCGAGGGGGTGACGTCCTTCCTGGAGAAACGCACGCCAAGGTTCCCTGGGCGGATCGGCGACTACTCCGAGATCGTGCCCGCTTGGCCCTCCCGGCCAGTGGACCTGACCTGAGCGCCGCTGCAGCGTGACCTGAACGGATGAGACCTTCCTGATCAGTGAGCAGGAGTGAGTCTTGTGCCCAATCCTGGTCAACTGGCGCATCCCGAACGGTTGTGGATGCATGGTCGTCCGCGTTCGCGCCGCGTCCGGCGACACGGATCGTGTCCGTGGTCCGGGGATGCGGGGGCGGGCTCCCTCACGCCCTGGGGTGCCGTGTCTGGCCTGGGCGGTCCGATGCTGCTGTCCATCGCTCTGGTGGGCAGGAGGCGGTGCCGTCCGTCGCCGGATGCGGTGCCCCAGGGCGCGCCTGCCGATGATTTTCGGTCAGGTCAGGGCAGGGTTGCCGCAGCATTTCTTGTACTTGCGCACAGAGCCGCACCAGCAGGGACTGTTGCGGGGTGGGGGCCATGTGTGGGCCTGGCCTCGGGCCGCGAGGTCGGCGGCGTATTCGGCCCGGGTGCCTGCGTCCTGCGGGGAGAGGGCCTCGTTATGGATGAATTCCTCGAAGTCGCTGACGCTGCCCTGGGCGATGCCCAGATGCGGTTCGCCTTCCTCGGACAGGCGGAGCAGGATCTCCTCGACGCGGCGGATGTGATCGTGGTGATCGGCTCCGTAAGCATCTTCCAGCACGGGCCACCGAGCAAGGAGTTCGGTGAACTCCGGCTCGGGCCAAAACAGTGCGCAGGTCATGCGGGGCCTGGAGAGGGCGGCGCGGCGTGCGGCGACCTCGGCGGTGAGTTTCTCAAACTCGGCTTGCAGGACATCTGGGTCACCGCTCTCGGCGGCCCTGAGGTGGTCTGGATCTTGCAGGTCGTCCAGGGTGCCGGGTCCGTGGAGGAGAGCCGGGCGGTGCAGGTGGAGTTCGTCGGCGAGATGGTCGAGGTCGTCGTGCGGCTGGTCATACCGGCGCCTGACCCGGTGGCGGCCGATGACGAGCATCTCAATCCCGCTGGGGTCATAAGAAGCCGTATCTCAACCGACCATGGAACGTGCCGGTCGAACAGGTTTCCCGTCGGGGTGATCTTCCCGTTGTGCACGCATGAGAGCAGGGCCTCTCGGTAGCTCGGGGATGCGAATCGAACCGAGCAATGCCGGGAGGCCCTGGTGTCGTTGTTGTACGCGTCCGAGTCCGTCCAGTTCAACTCGGCCGCTCCATCGTGTGATTGCCTCGCGCATGTGTACGGCAACGCGGCTGATCATCCAGATCGGGTGCGCCGGTATCCGTCGGACATGACGGACGCAGAGTGGGCGGCCCCTCGGCAGCCAAAGCGTCCTCAACCGGCCTCCTGCAGCACCTATTTCAAACCGGCTCTGCACGGCCCCGGCGCTCTAGGGCATTGCCGGCGTGTGCGGATAGTCCTCCACCGGACCGCAAAGTCGCTCAATCGGCTGACGACCACCCCGGCCTGACCGCCCAACAGCGCTATCAAAACGCCGGACGATTTCTAGATCAGCCGCTGTGTGTCTCCCGTCGTCGCGGCAGCCACCTGGTCGGTCAAGCGCACGAGGAGGTCGGCCCGATCGCGGGTGGTGTCGATCAAGTCAGCGTTGCGCTGATCGCTGCCCCGGGCCCAGCGCTCCGCCTCGACTGGGTTCTTTCCGAACGCCTCGTGGCGGCGGGCCAGCCGGAGCAGCCTGAGGTCGTCCTCGGGGGCGAGGAACCATGTCTCGTCGAGCAGGTGACGGACCGGTGCCCATGCCCCGCGGTCCACAAGGAGGTAGTTTCCTTCCGTCACGACCAGCGGTACCTCCCGTGCAACGGGGATGGCTCCTGCGATGGGTTCCTCGATCTCCCGGCGGAACTCGGGTGCGTAGACCACAGTCTCCTGCTGGCGGTGCAGCCTGCGCAGCAACGAGACGTAGCCGGCAGCGTCGAAGGTGTCTTCGGCCCCCTTGCGGGGTCGGCGGCCGAGTTGCTCGAGCACCGCGTTGGCGAGGTGGTAGCCGTCCATTGAGACCAGCACCGCATGCGGGGCCAGCTCCCGCACCAGCGCGTGGGCAAGGGTGGACTTCCCCGCGCCCGGGGCCCCGGTGATGCCGAGTATGCGTCGTTGTCCCGATACCACCAGGGAACGGGCTCGATTGACGAGCTGGTCGAGGGAGTGTTCGGTCAGCTGCGGCATGCCTGGTCCTTCGGTCGTGCGGTTCTGTGCGGCTGCCGCGCGCGGCGGCATGATGAGGAAGACGTGCGTCGAGGGGGTCAGCGGTCGCCCAAGCGGTTCGCGAGCACCGTGAGCTCCGTGAACTCCGGCGTGTCCAGCCACCTGCGTGGACCGGGTACCGTGCACCGAAGTGCCGCGACATGCGCGGCGAACCGCAGCAGCGGCCCGGGCAGAGCGGACGGTGTGCGTGCCAGCGCGTAGGCGAAGGCCCCGTGAAACACGTCGCCGGCGCCAAGCGTGTCGCGCGCCTCCACGCCGGGCACCTCGACGGTGCCCCGGGCGTTGCGAGACGACCAGTGCACGGGGTCTGGGCCGTGGGTCACGGCGACCATGGGCACCCCTCGGCGGAGCAGCGCTGTGGCTGCGTCGTCGCTGGCGGGCACCCGTAGGTCCGCGGAGCACACCGCGAAACTCGTACAGGGGATCAGCTCCTCGTACACGGGTTTCCAGCTTCCGGCGTCGAGGACCACCGGGACCCGCGCCTCATGTGCCAGCCGGGCCGCGGCCACGGCGAGCCGGGGATGATGGCCGTCGAGCAGCACGACGTCGGCGCCGTCGAGGGCCTCGGGTAGCCAGTCCGGTACCGGTATGTCCTGGTGCGCGGCGTTCACCGAGACGACCGAGCGCTCCCCGGAGCCGTCGCTGACGTAGATGCTGGAGACGGCGGGGGTGCCCGTGTAGTCCCGGGCGGCGTCACGGACCGCCACCTGCCGCTCTTGCAGCTCTGCGGCGGCGAAGCGGGCGAGAACGTGGCTACCGAGGCTTGTCACCAGTGTCGCCTGTCCGCCCAGCGCCGCGAACGTCAAAGCGGCGTTGGCGGCAGGGCCTCCGGCGGCGAGTTCCTGACTGTGCGCGGTCGTCTTCTGATTCGGGCCGGGCGGCGACGCAACGCGGTAGATCGTGTCCAGGGTCGCCAGGCCGACGAAGAGTCCGCGCACCGTCTTACTCGGCACCGGTGTGCTCGGCCGTCTGCTCGGGGGAGATGGCGCCGGTCATGAGGGCGACCACCTCGGACATCGCCCGGTCCTGCGGCCGGACCACGGTGAGGCGCCTGCCCAGGCGGTGGATGTGGATGCGGTCGGCGATCTCGAACACGTGCGGCATGTTGTGGCTGATGAGTACCACCGGGATGCCGCGGTCGCGGATTTCGCGGATCATGTCCAGGACCATGCCGGACTCGCGCACCCCAAGCGCCGCCGTGGGCTCGTCGAGGATGACGACGCGGGTTCCGAACGCGGCGGCTCGCGCGACCGCGACGGCCTGGCGCTGCCCCCCGGAGAGGGTCTCGACCGGCTGGGTCATCGACCGGATCCCGATCTTGAGGTCGCTCATGTGCTGGGCGGACTGGGCGCGCATGCGGGGTTGGTCCAGCCGTCGGAACAGCCGGCCCCAGAGGGAGGTCCTCCGGATCTCCCGGCCGAGGTAGAGGTTGCTGGCGATATCGAGGGCGGGAGCGACGGCGAGATCTTGGTAGACCGGTTCGATCCCGTTGCGGCGGGCGTCCAGCGGGCTGCGGAAGTGCACTGGGACGCCCTCCATCAGCAGCTGGCCCGAGTCGGGGACGATCGCACCGGAAAGCGCTTTGATCAGGCTGGACTTGCCGGCTCCGTTGTCCCCGACGACCGCCAGCACTTCGCCGGCGCGCAGGTCGAAGTCGGCCCCGTCGATCGCGGTGACATGCCCGTAGCGCTTGACGATGTTGCGAGCCTCGAGCACGGGTTGCCCGGCGTCGGCTTGGTCGCGGGGTGCCGGGTTCACTTGTTCCTCCTACGGGCGAACTGGTCGACGGCCACCGCGAGGATGACGAGGATGCCGGTGGCTACGTTCTGGTAGAGGTTGTCGATGCCGGCCAGGGTCAGCCCGTTGCGCAGGACTCCGACGATGAGGGTGCCGAGCAGGGTCCCACCGACTCCTCCGCGGCCGCCGAACAGGCTGGTGCCTCCGATGACGACCGCGGTGATGCTCTCCAGGTTGGCGTTCTGGTAGGCGTTCGGGTCGGCGTTTGGAATGCGGCCCAGGGCCGCCCAGGCAGCGAGCCCGCAGACGATACCCGTCGCGATGTAGACGCTGAGCAGATTGCGGCTGACCTTGATCCCTGTCAGGCGTGCCGCCTCCACGTTGTCGCCGACGGCATAGACGTGCTTGCCCCACGCCGTCTGCGTCAGCGCGTACCAGGCGGTGGCGTACAGGGCCAGCATCAGAAGTATGCCGTAGGTCAACGAGACGCCGCCGAGGTGCACGCTCGTGCCTGTCGCGGTGAGCAACTGCGACTGGACCGGGTAGGTGCTGGAGCCGGCGTACAGCTGGGTCACGGCCGCCAGCACGGTGAACGAACCGAGCGTGACGATGAAGGGTGGCAGCCGCAGCACGGTGACGAGGGTGCCGTTGAGGCCGCCGAGCGCGGCGCAGAGAACGAGGGTGAGCAGCAGAGCGAGCGGGGCGCCGTGGCCGGCGAGCTTCGCGAGGACGATCGTGCCGAGCACCGCGATGGCGCCGACCGACAGGTCGATGCCGGCCGTGAGGACGACCAGCGTCTGGCCGACGGCCAGCATCCCGACCACGATGCACTGCTGCAGGATCAGGGACAGGTTGCCTATGGCCAGGAAGTTGTCCGTGATGAGGGTGAAAACCGCACAGGCGATGAGCAGTGCGGCCAGTGGCCCGACGATGGGGCGGCGGATGATCGTGTCCAAGGTGCCCGCGCGGTCCGTGCGCGGAGCGGTGGCGGCCGAGGCCATGGGGGACTCCAGGTGGTGAGGACGGCTGGGAGGCGCAATCCGGCGGCGCCTCCCAGCCTGTGGTCAGTGGATTAGCCCCAGCAGTTCGCCGCGCCCCACGTGCTGTTCTTGGAGGGCAGGCCGGGCATTGGCTGGTCCGTGATGAGCTGGGAACCGGTGTCCTGGAACCCGGAGGGCTTCGTGCCGTCCTTGGCGTACTTCACCACTGCGTCGATGCCGCCCTCGGCCATCTTCTTCGGGAATTGCATGACGGTGGCTCCGACCTTGCCGGCCTTGACGTCGGCAACGCCCTGGCAGCTCCCGTCGATCGAGCCGACGACCACCTTGGAGGCCAGGCCCTTGGCCGAGATGGCCTGGTAGGCGCCGCGGGCCGCGGGCTCGTTGATCGTGTACAGCGCATTGATGGTCGCATTGCGTTGGAGAAGGTTCTCCATCGCCGCCTGGGCCTTGTTCTGGTCGCCGTTGGTGTTCTCCTTGCCGACGATCGCGGCGTCGTTGTCCGAGATGCCGAACCCCGCGAGGAAACCGTCGTGGCGGAAGGTGTCCACGGTTCCGCCGGGGGTGCCGTCGAGCATGGCGAGGTGCGGTGCCTGACCGCCGAGCTTGGCCTTCACCCACTGGCCCTGCTGCTTGCCGGCGGCGGTGTTGTCCGTGGCAAAAGTGGCGTCAACTGCGCTCGCGGGATCGGTCGCCGTGTCCAGGGCTATGACGACCACACCGGCGTCACGGGCCTGCTTGATCGCCGAGAGGATGCCCGAGGAGCTGTTCGGTGTGATCAAGATGCCCTTGACACCGCGGCTGACGAGGTTCTCGATCGCCGAGACCTGGCCCTCGTTGTCCCCGTCGAACTTGCCTGCCAGGGCGATCAGTTGTGCACCCTGCTTGCTGGCTTCCGCCTGCGCGGACTCACGGAGTTTGACGAAATAGGGATTGCTGTCGGTCTTCGTGATCAGCCCGATCTTGACCGCGCTCCCGGAGCCGTTCGATGCGGAGCTCGAGGAACTGCCGCACGCGGCCAGCGACATGGTGAGGATGCCGCAGGCGGTCAGCGCCGTCACCCGGGCAGCGTGCTTACGGAAGTGGGGCGAACGGTGTGGACCTCTGTACGACATGCGTGGGCCTCCTTTGGCCAGCTGCGTGAGGAGCGATCAACGGTGGGGACCGTAACGCCTGGTCCCGCGTCAGACAAGCGTTTGCGCAAGCGCTTTCGCGTCGTTGACAGGTTTGTGCGCAAGCGCTTGTATGGGGCCCTTCACAGGAGACGGGGGGCAACAACCATGGTGACGATGGCCGATGTTGCGCGGGCAGCGGGGGTGTCGACCTCCACGGTGTCCCACGTGCTCAACGAGACTCGGGCGGTCCGCCCCGAGACCCGCGAACAGGTACTCGCCGCCATCGCGCGCACGGGTTACCGGCCGAACGCCGTGGCCCGCGCCCTGGTCACCTCGAGCACCAACACGATCGGCCTGGCGATCTCGCTGCTGTCCAACCCCTACTTCGGCGATCTGGTGCACGCAATCGAGGCGGACGCCCGCGCTGCGGGCTACACCCTGGTCCTTGGCGACACCCACGACGATGGCGACATCGAGCAGCACATCGTGCGTGAGCTGCAAGCCCGTCAGATCGACGGTCTGATCATCGCGCCCTCGGCCGAGGCTGCGCACACGACGCTGCCCCAGCTCATGGAGCGCGGGTTCCCCGTCGTGCTCATCGACCGTGCTGCTCCGGTCGAGGTCGACCAAGTGGCGACGGAGAACACCGCGGCGGCCGCCGAACTCGTCGGGCACCTCGCAGAGCTCGGACACCGACGCATCGGCATGGTCAGCGGCCGGGCCGGCCTGAGCACCACCACCGAACGCCTCGCAGGGTACCAGGAGGGACTCGTCACACACGGGCTTAGCGTCGACCCCGCGCTCGTCGTCGAGGGCGGATCCAACCCTGAACAGGCCCACGACCGGGTCCTCGAACTTCTGACCAGGCCGTCACCGCCGACCGGGCTGTTCGTCGGCAATAACGCGATGACCATCGGGGCGATGCGTGCCATCCGTGAACTCGGCATGCGGGTTCCCGAGGACGTGGCCCTGGTCTGCTTCGACGACTTCCAGTGGGCGGACCTGTTCGAACCCCGCTTGACCACCATGGCCCAGCAAGTCGCTGAGATCGGTCGAGAGAGCCTCGCGCTGCTGCTGAGCCGCCTGCGCCAACCGGACCTTCCAGCTCGCCGAATCCGGATCCAGCCGCAGATGAAGCACCGCCAGTCCTGCGGCTGCCCACGCTGAGACCGGGCACCGCACTGTGCCATCACGAATACTGGGGAGAATTCGATGCCCATTGCCACCCCCGAGGTCTACGCGAAGATGCTCGACCGTGCGAAGGCGGGAGCCTTCGCCTACCCGGCGATCAACGTCACCTCGTCGCAGACCCTGAACGCGGCGCTGCGCGGATTCGCCGACGCCCAGAGCGACGGCATCATCCAGGTGTCGCTCGGTGCGGGTGACTACTTGTCCGGTGCGGGCATCAACAACAAGGTCACCGGCTCGGTCGCGCTCGCCCTCTATGCACATGAGGTCGCCAAGCACTACGACGTGCAGGTAGCGCTGCACACCGACCACTGCCCCCAGGGGTCGCTCGACACCTGGGTACGCCCGCTGCTCGCCCTGGCCACCGAGCGGGTCGCCCGGGGCGAGGCGCCGCTGTTCCAGTCCCAGATGTGGGACGGATCGGCGATCCCGCTCGAGCAGAACCTCCGCATTGCCCGTGAGCTGCTCGAGATCGCCGCCGCCGCCAAGGTCATCCTTGAGATCGAGGTCGGCGTGGTCGGCGGCGAAGAGGACGGGATCGTCAACGAGATCAACGACAAGCTGTACTCCACCGTGGAGGATGCGCTGGCCACCGTGGAAGCGCTCGGCGTCGGAGAACATGGCCGCTACCTCACCGCGCTCACCTTCGGCAACGTCCACGGCGTCTACAAGCCGGGCAACGTCAAGCTGCGGCCTGCCGTTCTCGCGGACATCCAGGACCAGGTCGGCTGCAAGGTCGGCAAGGACAAGCCGTTCGACCTCGTCTTCCACGGAGGCTCCGGGTCGCTGCCCGCGGAGATCCACGAGGCGGTGCGGCACGGGGTCGTGAAGATGAACATCGACACCGACACGCAGTACGCCTTCACCCGGGCCGTTGCCCACCACGTGCTCAGCAGCTACGACAGCGTGCTCAAGGTCGACAGCGAGGCCGGCAGCAAGAAGGCGTACGACCCCCGCGCCTACGGCAAGCCGGCCGAGGCAGCGATGGCCCAGCGGGTCGTGGAGGCGTGCGAGACGCTGAAGTCCGCAGGGACGACTCTCGGCCGGTCCTGACTCCTCCTGTCTCTCGGTCCCGGACCTCTCGACTTACGACGTTGCTGGGCACGGCCCGGACCACTATTCCCTGGCTCCTTGGCGAGTTCTTCGATGCGCGAGAACGACCCGACGGCCTCGGCAGAATCTGGTCTTCCGCGGGAGCTCCACCAGGGGTCGAGGTGCTCGACTTTCAGGGGTGATGAGCCGTTCGAGCTCGAGTGTCCACAAGTGTCGTTGGCTGTCTATGAGTGTTGTATGGTCTTCGGTGTGAACCTGACGGAATGGGCCAGGGTGCAGGGTGTTGCGCCGCGTACCGCGTATCGCTGGTTCCGTGAGGGCACGTTGCCGGTCCCTGCGCAACGGGTGGGGCCGCGCACGATCCTGGTGAACATCGAGGCGAACGCCGCGCCGCAGCCAGCCGAGGGAGTCGGCTTGTATGCGCGGGTGTCCTCGCATGACCAGAAATCCGATCTTGAGCGGCAGACGTCCCGGCTGGTGCAGTGGGCCGCCCAGGGTGGTCACCGTGTCGTGCGGGTGGAGTCGGAGATCGGCTCGGGGATGAACGGGGGCCGGTCGAAGGCGAAGCGGCTGTTGGCTGACCCGGCCGTGACCACGGTCGTTGTCGAGCACAAAGACCGCCTCGGCCGCATGAACGTGGAGCTGGTCGAAGCCACTCTGTCCGCGACCGGCCGCCGTCTCGTCGTCCTGGATGAGGGCGAGGTTGAAGACGATCTGGTGCGGGACATGGTGGAGATACTGACCTCGTTCTGCGCCCGCCTGTACGGCCGAGGCTCGGCGAAGAGCCGTGCCCGCAAGGCACTTCAGGCCGCCGAGTATGGCTGAGCCGAACAAGAAGCCGCTGCGGCAGATCGCCCGGCCGTTCGTCGCAGGCGGGCCGTCCGGCGTCAGCATCCGCGACCGCCTCAAGGGCCTGACGCCCGAGGACGAGAAGGTACTGCGCGCTGTCGGTGAGCACATGGGGTGTCTGGCCTCGCGGGATCTGGCCCGCAGGTGCCGGGACGGCCTGGAGCACTCCACCGACACGTGGGCCGCCCGAAAGCGGGAGTTGACTGCCAAGTCGTCCTCGCGTTGGGCGGGTTCGGTCACCTCGAACACGCATGACCAGTGGGGCCTTTCCCGTCGCGCCCAGTGGCAGGACCTGATGGGCAAGAAGGCCGGCATCGCCATGATTCGGCACCGCCTGTCCCTGCCGATCGGGGAGAAGGGCTCCAAGAGGCAGCCTGGCGGCTACCGCTCCCGCAACGAGTGGTTCCACAAGATGCGGCGTCTGGCGATCCTTGAAGCCCAGTACGAGCGCGTCAACGCGGAGAGAGAAGCGGGCCGCGTGTCGGTGGTGCGCGGCGGCCGTCGGCTGCTCAAGCAGCGCCACAACCTGGATGCCGCCAAGAAGACCAAGGAGCAGTGGAGGCGGGAGTGGGAAACGACGCGTTGGTTCCTGACCGCTGACGGGGAGTCCGGAAAACGCTTCGGGAACGAGACGATCCGCGTCACCCCCGACGGCGAGGTCAGCATCAAGCTACCCGCGCCGCTGGCGCATCTGGCCAACGACCGGCATGGCCGGTACGTCCTCGCCGCTCGCGTCAGCTTCCCGCACCGGGGAGAAGAATGGCGCGACCGCATCGAAACCAACCGGGCCGTCGCGTACCGCATCCACCTCAACGTGACCTTGGGCCGCTGGTACCTGGATGCCTCCTGGACCCGGAAGGACCTGCCGATCGTCCCGCTGGAGGCCCTGCGGGCCCAGGGCGTGGTGGGTGTGGACACCAACGCCGGTCATCTGGCCGCGTGGCGGTTGGACGAGTACGGCAACCCGATAAGCAAGCCACGCCGCTTCGACTACGACCTGTCGGGCAACGCCACCCACCGCGACGCCCAACTCCGCCACGCCCTCACCCGCCTCCTGCACTGGGCCAAGGCCACGGGCGTGCAGGCCATCGCGATCGAAGACCTCGACTTCGCCGACTCCAAGACCCGGGAGAAGCACGGCCGCCGCAAGCGGTTCCGCACGCTCATCTCCGGTATCCCCACCGGCAAACTCCGCGCACGCCTGCTGTCGATGTGCGCCGAAGCCGGACTCGGCGTGATCGCCGTCGATCCCGCCTACACCTCCCTATGGGGCGCACAGCACTGGCAGCAGCCCCTTGCCACCCCCCGACGCCCCGCCACCCGCCACCAGGCGGCAGCCGTGGCGATCGGCAGACGCGCCCTCGGCCACCGGATCAGGCGACGGACGGCACCGCCCCGCCGGCACCAGAGCGATGCCGGCGGGCATCGGACCGCCCAGGCCCGACCCAGTGACCGGGGACGTGAGGGAAACCGCCCCCGCGTACCCGGACCACGGACACGATCCGTGCGTGCTGAACGCGGCAGGAACGCGGTGGACCAGCCCATCCAACACCGTTCGGGATGGGTGCAGTGTCAGATTGATCTTCATGGTCACTTTTGATCACTGTTCAGGAACGGTTCGAGTTCATCGAGCAACTCGCCGAGGTGTTGGCGACTCACGCCACAGAAGGCAGGATGAGGCAAGGCCGCGCGGGCCCAGGATCGCTTCACAACTTTCCCTACCCGCGCGGCTCTCGTCATGTCACGGCCCCACCCCGATCAATCGCGGGTGAGCTCGTTAGGGCTCGCCGAGAATTAACTTGTGGGGCTTCAGACTTGACCTCGTAGGTCAGAGCGCCACTCGCCCGTATGTTGTTCTTCTGCGGGCCGTTAGCGAAGCGCGGCCGGTACGTCGGCGGAGTCGCCGATCCCGACGAGGTACTGGGCGTACGCCTTGACGTTGGACTTGGTGACGAGCTTGCCCTGCAGGGTCTCCTCGGCCGCTACCTTCTTGCCGTCGAGGACGTTTCCGGTGAGGCTGACGACCTTCTGGCCGAGGGCGTAGGGCGACTCGGCATTGGTGGCGTACATCGTGCCGGCCTGGATGGCGGCGAGGGCGTCGGCTATGCCGTCGTTGCCGACGAGCCGGACCTTTCCGGCGAGGTTGCGGGCCTTGAGGGCGGCGAGGGCGCCCATCGCCATCTCGTCGTTGGCGGCGTAGACGCCGGCGATGCCGGGGTGGGCCTGGAGGATGTTGGTCATGACGTCGAGTGCCTTGGCCCGGTCGAAGTCGGCGGCCTGCTTGGCGACGGTCTTGATCTTCGGGTACTTGGCGATCTCCTCCTCGAAGCCCTTGCTCCGATCCTGGGCGACGTTGGTGCCGAGGAGACCCTGGATCTCGACGATCGTGCCCTTCTCACCGAGGGACTTGGCGAGTGCGTCCGCCGCGTTGCGGCCCGCCTGGATCGCGTCGTAGCCGATGAAGGAGGACAGCGTGCCGCCGTCGGGCTTGCGGTCGAAGGCCATCACAGGGATGTTCGCGCTGTTGGCCTGCTTGACGGACGCCGTCGCGGACGTGCTGCTGACCGGGTCGATGATCAGGGCGCCGACCTGCTTGGAGACGGCCGTGGTGGCCAGATTGAGCGCGGTGGAGTCGGAGTTGTTGGCGTTCTGCACACTGAGCTTCACCCCGGACTTGGCAGCCTGGGACCGCGCACCGTTTCCGACGCTGACGAAGAACGGGTTGTTCAGGGTGCTCATGATCAGGGTGGCGTTCTTGTTCCCGGACGCCTTGCCGGGGGAAGCGCCGGAGGCCGCGTTCTGGGTGCCCCGGCTGCAGCCTGTGAGGGCGAGCGCGGTGACGGCGGCGAATACGGCAGCCGTCCTTGCGGTACGGATGACAGACATGGTGCGGCTCCTTCAGGGGGTGTGACGCGCGGCGGGGACGGGGGACGAGGCGGGGGCGGTGTCCGGCGCCGAGGGTTCGGCGGGGAGGGGCGGCTTGCGCCAGGCGAGCATGGCCCGCAGGGCGTCGACGTTGCGGTCGAGGAAGACGGCCAGGAGGATGACCATGCCCTTGACGACGCTCTGCAGGAACGGGGAGACGTCCAGCAGGTTCATGCCGTTGTCGATGACGCCGAGGACCAGCGCGCCAACCAGGGTGCCGAGCAGCTTGCCCCGCCCGCCGGCGAGGCTGGTGCCGCCGATGATGACGGCGGCGATCGACTCCAGTTCCAGGCCGGTTCCGGCGGTGGGCTCGGCGGTGGACAGGCGGGCCGTGAGGATGAAGCCGCCGAGTGCCGCCAGGAGTCCGCTGATCACGAAGGCGAGGACCTTGACGCGCCGGGTGCGGATGCCCGACAGCCGGGCGGCCTCCAGGTTGTCGCCGGTCGCGTAGACGAAGCGGCCGAAGCCGGTGCGGGCCAGCAGCACTCCGAAGACCGCGTACCCGGCCACCATCAGCCATACGGGGAGGGGGATTCCGGCGAGATAGTCCTGCCCGATGCCCTGGAAGTCGTAGTTGCCGATGGCGACCGGATTGCCGTCGGTCAGCTGGAGCGTCATCCCCGACAGGATGGACATCATGGCCAGGGTGGCGATGAAGGACGGCATCCGGGTCCTGGTGACCAGCAGCCCGTTGACCAGGCCGACGGCCCCGCCGACGCCGAGTCCCGCTGCCAGGGCGGGCAGCAGCCCGTGGTCGCGCAGGACGAGGGCGGTCACCACGGAGGAGAAGCCGAGGGTCGCGCCGACGGAGAGGTCGATCTCGGCCAGGATGATGACGTACGTCTGGCCGATGGCCAGCAGCGCGACCACCGAGGTGGCCAGCCCGACGTTCAGCAGGTTGGTGCTGGTCAGGAAGACCGGGGATGCGATGCTGAGGATCACGCCCACCAGCAACAGCATCCATACCGCCCGCAGTTGGCGGGCCACGGATTTCAGGGTGGAGCTCATGCGGCACCTACCAATGCGTGTTCCAGGACGGACTGCTCGCTGAGGCGGTCGCCGGCCATCTCGGCCACCAGCCGCCCCTGGCGCATGACGACCGCGCGGTCGGACATGGCGACGAGTTCGGGGAGGTCGGAACTCACCAGGACGACGGCGACACCGTCCGCGGTGAGCTGGTTGATGATGCGGTAGATCTCGGTCTTCGCCCCGACGTCCACCCCTCGGGTGGGCTCGTCCAGGAGCAGGACCCGAGGTCCGGTCAGGACCCACTTGGCGAACAGCGCCTTCTGCTGGTTGCCGCCGGACAGCGAGGCCATCGCGGCCTCGAGCGAGGCGGTCCGTACACGCAGTCGGGACATGACCTCGCCGCAGGCCTCTCGCTCCCGGTCCCGGCGTACGAGATCCGCCGGGCCGGTGTAACGGCGCAGCGTGGCAAGGGAGATGTTGGCCTCCACTGACAGGTCGGGGCACAGGCCTTCCGCCTGCCGGTCGGGGGTGACGTAGGCGATACGGCAGGCGATGGCGTCCTGGACGCGGCGCAGCGGCACCGGACTGCCGTCGACCTCGACCGTCCCGGTGGTGAGCGGCTCCAGCCCGAACAGTGCGCGCAGCAGGTCGCTGCGGCCGCAGCCGACCACGCCGCCAATGCCCAGGACCTCACCAGCCCGGACATCGAGGTCGACGCCCTGGAAGGCGGCGCCGGAGCCGGCGCCCCGGACCTTGAGGACGACCTGTTCCTTGGCGTTGCGTTCCTTGGGGTAGAAGTTGTCCACCGTGTTGCCGACCATGGCCGCGACGACCTGCGCCGGGCCCGTGCTCGCGGTCGGCGAGTCCAGGGCGACCAGACCGTCGCGCAGGACGACGATGCGGTCGGCGAGCTCGAAGATCTCGTCGAGACGGTGACTGATGTAGACGATGGACACGCCCTCGGCCCTCAACCGCCGTACCTGCTCGAAGAGTTGCTGCGACTCGCGCTCGTCGAGAGCCGCCGTGGGCTCGTCGAGGATGAGCAGTCGCAGGTCGTGGGAGGTGGCCTTGGCGATTTCGACCATCTGCTGCTGGGCGACGCCGAGCGTGCCGACGGGCCTGAGCACGTCGATGTCGTCCATGCCGAGTTCGGCGAGGGCCGACCGGGCTTCGCGGGCCATCCGTTTCCTGGAGACCAGCAGCCGTCCGAAGCGCCGCTCGCGGTCGAGGACGTGGATGTTCTCGGCGACCGTCAGGTGCGGGAAGAGGTTCTGCCGGAACTCCTGGTAGATGACCTCGATGCCCCGGGCCATCGCTCCTTGAGGGTTCTTGAACGTCACGGGCGCGTCGTCGATGAGGACCTGCCCGGAATCGGGCTGGTGCGCGCCGGAGATGACTCGGGTGAGCGTGGACTTCCCGGCCCCGTTCTCCCCGGCCAGGGCCACTACCTCGCCCGGACCGACCTCGAAGGTGACGCCGCGCAGCACGCTGTTCTCGCCGAAGGACTTGGTGACGTCCCGCAGTTGTAGCCTCATGCTCGGCTCCTCAGTACACGACGCCCGCCGTGAGCAGCACGTTCGCGTACGGGGTGAACTCCCCGGAGCGGACGGCGGCCCGTGCGGCGGCGGTCGCCTGCTTGAAGGTGGTGTGGGGTACGAAGCGCAGGGCCACCCCCTGGGCGGCGAACCGCTTCTCGATCTCGACGAGCATCTGCGGGCTCGCCTCCTTGATCTCCTCCGACAGCAGCACGTCCTCCACCGCCACCTCGGCCAGGACCACGTCGAGCAGATCCAGGAAGCGCGGCAGGTTCTCGGCGACGGCCAGGTCCACCCGCTCCACGCCGGGCGGGATGGGCAGGCCGGCATCGGTGACGACGAGCTGGTCGGTGTGGCCGATCTCGGAGATGACCCGGGCGAGCTGCCCGTTGAGCGTTCCGTTGTTGCGCCTCACGAGGCGGCTCCTTCCAGGTCGGTTGCGGAGTCAGCGGTGGCGAGCAGGGCGAGGACCGCGGCCAGGTCCGGGATCGAGGAGCTCGCCCCGGGACGGGTGGTGGCCAGCGCTCCGGCAGCCACGGCGCTTCGTACGGCGGCGTCGGTGTCCAGGCCGGCGGCGAGGGCTGCGCCGAGCGCGCCGGTGAAGGCGTCGCCGGCCGCCGTGGTGTCGACGGGGGTGACCGGGAAGGCCGGGACGTGCCGGACCGTCTCCGCGGTGACCGAGACCGCCCCGGACCCGCCGAGAGTGATCAGCGCGTGCGACACGCCCCGGTCGAGGAACCAGCGGCCAGCCCGCTCGGCGGCCTCGGCACCGTCCACGGCGATGCCGGTCAGGGCGGTGGCCTCGCTCTCGTTGGGGGTGACGATGTCCACGTACGCCCAGATGTCGTCCGGCAGCGGCTGCGCGGGAGCCGGATCGAGCACCACGGTGAACCCGGCGTCGGCCCCCGCCCGCGCGGCGTGCCAGGTGACCTCGGCCGGGACCTCCAGTTGGAGCAGCATGACGCGCGTGCGGTCCCGGGTCTCGGCGATGCTCGCGTCGACCATGTCGGGCGTGAGGGCGGCGTTGGCCAGCGGCGTGATGACGATGTCGTTCTCACCGGAAGCGTCGACGCGGATGTGAGCGACGCCGGTGCGGCCCTCGACCGTACGGATCTCGGAAGTCTGTACGCCGTGTGCGCGCAGGCCCTCCAGCGCGATGTCCCGGAAGAGGTCCTGTCCGACGCACCCGACCATCCAGGTGGGCGCGCCCGCCCGGGCGGCGGCGACCGCCTGGTTGGCCCCCTTGCCGCCGAGGACGAGGGTGACGTCGTCCCCCAGCACCGTTTCGCCGCGTTGCGGCAGCCGCCGGCTGAACGCGGTGACGTCCGCGGTAATGCTGCCGACGACGAGAACACCGGTCCGGGTCATCCCGGTCCTCCTCCTGTTTTTGGCATGAGCGGGGGAGGGACACGGCCGAGTGGCTGTGCCCTGCGGAGTTGTGCCTGTGCCTTTGTGCGCCGGGGTCCCGTCGGATTCCGGCCGGGTGCCAGTGCCGGGCTATCGCCGCGGCACTCCCGTGGAGCCGCGCTCGACGAGCTTGGTGTCGAGTGTGATGCGACGTGATCCGCTGTCCCGGTCGTCGTCCTGGCCGAGCCGCTGGAGCAGCAGGCGCATGGCGAGGACGCCCTGCTCGACCATGGGGCGGTCGATGACGGTGAGGGGCGGATTCAGCAGCGGTCCGGTGTCGAGGTCGTCGAAGCCGATGACGCTGACCTGGTCGGGGACGCCGACGCGCATGTCGTGCAGCGCCTTCAGCGCGCCGACGGTCATGAGGTTGTTGGCGGTGAAGACGGCCGTGGGCGGCTCGGCCGAGGACAGCAGCTGCAGCGTGAGCTGGTAGCCGCTCTCCTCCCGGAAATCACCGATCAGGTCGAACTCCGGCAGAAGCTCCATGCCGCCGTCGGCCAGCGCCTCCACGAATCCCTCGCGGCGGTGCCGTCCAGGCGTCGTTTCCTGCTGGCCGCTGATGGCGGCGATCCGGGTGTGCCCGAGCGACAACAGATGGGAGGCCGCCTGCCGGCCACCCTCATGGTTGTTCACCAGCACCGCGTCGAAGTGCTCGCCGCCCGCCAGGTCGCGGTCCACGAACACCAACGGCACGCCCGCGTCGCGGACATGGAGCGGCGTCTCGTCCTGCTCCGTCGCCGGCGCCAGGATCACGCCGTCGACCTGATGGATCATGTCGGTGAGCACGTCGTCCTCGCGCTCGCTGCTCTCGTCGCTGTTGGCGAGCAGGATGCGGTACCCACGGTCCCGGGAGGCCGACTCCATGCCCTTCACGACGGCGGCGAAGTACGGGTTGGTGATGTCGGGAACCACGACGCCGATCGTGTGGGTACGTCCGGACTTCAGCGACTGTGCGGCGATACTGGGCCGGTAGCCCAGCGCGTCGATGGCCTCTTGAATCGCCTCCGCGGTGCGCACGCGGTGGCCGCGCAGGTGCCGGGAGACGGTGGCCGCGGAGACCCCGGCGCGGGCAGCCACATCGTGGATGGTGCTCACTGCGGATCTCCCGTTTCGTCGCTGAAACCGTTGTCAGAGAACGATTGCAGTCGCGGCGACACCCCGTCAATGAGCGGTGAGTAGATTTTTCAACCAGTATGGTTTCACCCGGTTTTGGGAAGTTCATAACGGTTAGTCAATTATCCAACCCCGAAGCCCTTCCTGCGTAACCGGTCCTACGGTAAAGCCGCCCAGGGCGTTGTCATTCGGTGTACGTGCTGGCGGTGGTGAGGTCCTGGCCGGAGGAGCGGAAGATCACGCTGTTGCCGACGATTGGCCGGGCTGTCCCGCCTCCGTGATCCGGCGCAGATTCTCCGCCGCCGGGGAGCACTTGCCCCGCGCGGAGCGGCCGTACCAGATCGCAGCCTCCTCCATCCGCCCCTGATCCTCATACAGGGTGCCCAGGTTGTTCATGGCGGAGAAGCGTTGCGCATCGCCGAGGCCGTCGAAGATCTCGATCGCCTCCCGTAGTGCAGCCTCGGCCTCCTCGTAGCGTCCGGTCCCACCGAGCGGGGTGGCGAGCTGCATGAGCGCCTGCGCTTCGCCGTCCCGCTCGGCGAGTCCCCGATAGCGGCGCAGCGCCGACTTGCAGGCCGTGAGGGCCTGTTCGTGCTTCCCCTGACTGGCCAGGCACCCGCCCAGATTATTCGCGACCACCGCAACGAAGTGGTCCTCGCCCAGAGTCTCGAAGAGCGGCCCCGCCTCCTCGTAGTACGCCTCGGCCTGCGCCGACTCGCCCCGCAGGTACCGCAGCATGCCGAAGCTGAGCAGCGTACGGGCGCGGTACACGGCAAGGTCCGGCTGCGCGCCGGGGCCCGGGGGCGCTGCGGGATCCGGCGGCTCAGCGGCTTCCGGTGCCGCGAACAGCGCTAGCGCCTCCGCGTGGATCGAGGGTCCGTCGAGGGCCGCACGCGCCTTCCTCAACGTCGTGGCGTAGTTGCTCACTGCGGCCCGCGCGCGGTCGTTCTCGGCTCCGGCAAGGAGCAGCGCGGCCCGGTAGGTGGCCCGTACCGATTCGCGCAGCCGTCCCTTGGTGCTCAACTGCGCTGCCAACCCGAGCTGTACGATGGCCTCCCGCCGGGTATCCCTGGCCGCCGCGAGCGCCTCCGCCGCCTCGCGGTAAGCGTTCAGGGCGTCCTCGGGCCGGCGCATCGCGTGGTACGCAACAGCGATCCGGGACAGCATCCGCCCGCGACCGCCCTGGTCGTCCACGCCGATTCCCGGCGCTTCGCCGGGGTGCAGGTAACCGTCGGCGAACGTGTAGTCATGCTGAAACACCTCGGCCGTCAGCGGGCCGTGTCCAGAGAACTCCTGGATGCCGAAGTTGTGGATCGCCAAGTCGAGGTGGAGTGCAGCGGCCATGCCCACCGGTGAGTTGTCCTCCGGTCCGTGCGCGGCGCTCTTGATCTGGTAGACAGCGGCCAGGTCGAAGAGTTTGCGCAGCGGGGTGACTCCGCCGAAGTGGGTGACAGCCGAACGTACGTAGTCGATCAATTGCTCGGTCATCAGTGTCCGGTAGTCGTGGACGGTGTTGAAGACCTCGCCGATGGCGAGCGGGGTTGTGGTGTGGTGCCGGACTAGGCCGTGTCTTCAAAAGATCTCGAGTGGTGGATCATGGTTGGGTGATACGTCGCCATGAACTGTCCGATGCCGAGCGGGAGTTCGTCGGACCCCTGCTGCCGGTGTCACTGCGTGGCCGGAAGCGGCTGGACGACCGCAAGGTGCTCAACGGGATCGTGTGGAAGTTCCGCACCGGGACGGCCTGGCGGGACGTGCCGGAGCGATACGGCCCGTGGCCACGCTGCACACCCGCTTTCGGCGGTGGGCGCTGGACGGCACCTTCGAGCGCATGCCGCTGCGCCCCAGAATGCCACGCTCAGGCATGCCGACAGGCTAACGGCCCGCGAAGCTCCCGACGTCGATGCCACCCCTTCTGAGCCCAGAGACCGCGGCTCCTGCCCACAAACTCGAACGAAGACGCACCTTCTACGACGCGCGCAGGGTCCGGTGCACCGACAAGTGCAAGGTTCATGCGGCTGGTGACGATCAAGACACCCGTGACCGTAGCGAGGCGTGGCCGTGATCTCGACTTGGCAGGGTGGCCACATGAACACTCTGCGGCGGGACCGTCGCCCCCGCAGGAGCTTGAGTCGGGAAGCGAGCCCGGTCATCCGTGCGTGCAAGGCTGCCGTCGGCCTTCTGCTCTCGCTGGCCGCCATGACGTCCGTCCTCTCCGGGTGCTCCTCGAGCGGGGCAGCCGACGTGAAGCTGGTCGTTCCCTCGGTCTTCTACGTTTCCCGCGATCCACAACAGGCCGTATCTGACCTGCGGGTCGAAGAGAGAGCCGGCGGTGCGACGGTCAGACTGAGGGTGACCTTCGACGCCAGTGATCTGAAGGGCATCGTCACCGTCAAGCGGGCGCTCGATGCATGTGTCGTCCACTTGCCCGTCTACCACTGCGACACGCAGGCGGGTCCAACGGGTGGAGGGGGCATCCAGGCCTTCCACCTGAGTCCCGCGAAAGGCGCGAAGGCGGGCGACTCCGCGGTGCTGCGCTACCGCGTGACCGCGCCCGGCCTGCCGCCCGTCAGCGGTCACTCCCTCATCGTGGTCGGCAGACCGAAGCTCCGGGTCAGGCTTCACCCCGATCCGGGCCCGGTGACACCTGGCGGGAGCCTGTCGGTCCGACTGACCGTACGCAACGTCGGCGACGTGCCCGCCCGCGGAGTGGCCCTGCGCATGGAAGCACGCGATGGCATCACCCTGACCGACCGGCACCGCAACTGCCGCTATCGAGGCGGCACTTCGGCGTGGTGTCGACTCCTCGCAGACGACGTCGTCATTCCGCCCGGCCGGTCGTACGGCCTGGGTGCCCGCGAGCACTTGCGGGCCGCACGGGATGCCACCTATCCGACCGTCACCTTCAGTGCTGATGCCATCGGCACCGACTACGTTCCCCCGGCCGAAATCGCATCAAGGTACCGGCCCGGCAGCGGGCCTCCACTGCATTTCGTTCCGGCCTCCCAGGCCGACGCCGGTGTGACGAGCACAGTCGGCGACGATCCACAGGTGCTCCACGTGACCGTCCACAACCGGAGCGAGCTGGCCGCAGTCGCCGACACAGCGCGCGGTCCCATCGGCAGTCTCCCCACCGTGCGGATCGGCGTGCGGAACAACGGCCCCGGTTCGCTGACGGCAGCGGTGAAGGTCGTCTTCACGGTGCCCGAGGGCACCACTGTCACGGCGTCGCCGTACAGCTTCGAACGCGACGAGGAGGTGATCGCCCAGGACTGCCGGGCCGTCACCGCCGACGGCACGCCACTTGCGGAAGCCTCCGCAAGGCAGCCGAGTGCCAGACGGTACGTGTGCACGGCGCGCGTCGGAGCGGTGGGGGCCACGACGACGTTCCCGTTCACACTGCGCATCGACAAGAACAGCGCCGACGGCAGCGGCCGGGTCACGGTCTCGGACAGCGACCCGAGACGCCCCAGCGGCGACACCGAGCCGGCTGACGACGCGGCGGACGTCGCTGTGTCCGTGTGGCCGGGGCCGGCCTGGGCCACCCCCGGCTTCTACATCGCCGCTGCCGTCGTCATCCCGCTGCTCAGCCTCGCCGTCGCCTTGTACGTGCGGCGCCGAAGGCTCTTCCGCCGCCGCGAAGAGATGACACCCCCCGGAAGGTGAGGCCGACGCGGAGCATGGAATACCCCAGAGACAGGACAAGGCGAGACCGGGACGATCAAAGGCCCTCAAGGTCAACGCCAACACCACCAGCCCGGGTGTGATGAAGAATCTCAACAGGGCCAGCGACGCCGGTCCAGATCACCGGGTTCCTCCGAGGATGCCCCGGCCTTCAGGCCGGGGAGGAATCGGACTCCTGCGGAGCAGGACAGGAAATAGGGGTTTCGCCTCCAGGGCGAAGGACCGTCCACCCGCGACGAGGTGAGCGAGCCCGTGGCGATCAAGAGGTCTCAACTGTCAGTCCTCCCGGGTAGGTTCGGATGCATGCCGACAGACGCGACCACGGAGGGGGCCGGGCATGCCCGGTACTCCTTCCGTGTGCGCCTGTCGGCTACCGCGCGGCGCGCACTTGAAGCGGAGTGGGACCGCTGCCGGTGGCTCTGGAACGAGTGCGTGGCCAAGTCCAAGCAGGTCCACCAGCAGAGCAAGGAGTCCGGCGAGAAGCTGACGTGTGGTCCGGCGCAGCTCGACAGGATGCTGACCGAGGCGCGTCGGGTGATGCCGTGGCTGGCCGAGGGTGCCTCGGTGCCGCAGCAGCAGGTGATCCGCGACTTCGCCACGTCGCGGGCGAAGGCGCTGAAGGACATCAAGGACGGGCTTGCGGTGCACCGCCGGGCGGGGATGTCCCGCTTCAAGCGGAAGCGGGACAGCCGCCCGAGCCTGAACTACACGCGGCGGGGTTTCCGTCTGAAGGACGGTCGTCTGCACCTTGCGGGCCAGATCGTGCTGAGCGTGGTGTGGTCGCGGGCTCTTCCGGCCGACCCGTCGAGTGTGCGCGTGTACCAGGACACGCTCGGGCACTGGTATGTGTCCTTCGTCGCCCCCGCGCAGAACGAACCGCTTGCCCTCACGGGGCGGGTGCTCGGGGTGGACTGGGGTGTGAAGGAGACGGCCACCACCACGGATGACGCCTACGATCTCCCGCATGCCGAGCACGGCAAGCGGGCCGCGCAGCGGCTCGCGAAGTACCAGCGGATGATGGCCCGGCGCCGGCGTCCGAAGGGCCGGCCCGCATCCAAGGGCTACCGGAAGGCGCAGGCACAGGCCGCGAAGCTGCACAAGAAGATCGCGCGGCAGCGGGAGGACACCGGCCGCAAGTGGGCCAAGTCCGTGATGCGTGATCATGACGGGGTGGCGGTGGAGGACTTCCGCCCGAAGTTCCTCGCGAAAACCACGATGGCCCGCAAGGCGGCCGATGCCGCCATCGCCGCCACCAGACGCGCTCTGGTCGAGATGGGGCGCAAGCACGCACGGGACGTCCGCCTCGTGCACCCGGCGCACACCACGATGGACTGCGCAACGTGCGGAGCGAGAACCAAGCACGCACTACCTCTCTCGATGAGAACCTATGCCTGCACCGTGTGCGGAGCCGTCTCGCCCAGGGACAAGAACTCCGCCCGCGTGATGCTGGTCCGGGCAGGTTGGAACCCGGACGGTGCCGAGGGCGTAAGACCTCCTGGTCCGCTGGACCAAGAGGCGGCCTGAGCCGTGAATCCCCACGCAGCCCTGGAGGGTGGAGAACCCCCTCCCTTCAGGGAGGGGAGCCTTCAATGCAGCCAGACATGTGGCCGCGCCCAGCCCGACTAGTACTCCAGCAGCGTTTCGCTATCTGGCCTGGTCAGAGGCATCGTCGGGAGTGTAGTTGGCTGATGGCCCATCAGGGGCGGTCTTGCCGGACCGCCCCTCCAACGAGTGGCATCGTCGCCGGTAGTGGCAGTGCCTGGCGACGGTCTGACGCCTTCGCCGCCACCGTGACCAGCTCATTGCGTGGATACGAAACGGCGGGCGAGGTCGGTGTGCGAGGCCAGTTGCCAGCAGCCGGCGGACTTCCGCCACGGTGAGCGGAACCAGGGTGGAACCGTTTCTGCACCCCCCTTTGCCGCCGCCTGCGCCGCCGTGACCGCGAGAAAGGCGTGCGCGAGCATGGCCAGGGTGACGTGCCGCATCCAGCCGACGTAACGGCGGACCTCGTACTCATCCAGGCCGCACTCGTTCTTCGCGGCCTGGAAGCACTCCTCGATCGCCCACCGGCGCCCAGCAACGCGCACGAGCCGGTCGACGCCGGTGCCCACCGGGGCATATCCGAGGTAGTAGGCGATCTCATCGGGTCTGCTGATGCTGCGCCGGGCCAGCGCCCAGCGGTGACGGGTAGGGCGCTCGCCATCGAAATCCTCGATCACGGGGAGCTGGACGGCCGCCCAGTGATAGACGCGCGGGCCCTTGGCACCGTCGCCGCACGAGCGTTTCTCCCATGCCTCATCCGGTGCCTGCGTGAAGAGGTGGTCGATGCGGCCAAAGCGCGGTACCTGCTGGGACTTTGGGACGGCGAGAGGTAGCCGACGGTGGTTTCTTCCAGCATCCGGCGAAAGCGCCACTCCTGGCCGTAGGCGGCATCGGCGGTCACCCAGGCGATCGGCAGCGGCGAGGCGAGCGCTCGCAGCACCATTGCTCTGGCCAGCTCTGGTTTGGTGGCGAAGGCCCGCTCATCGGGGATCTTGGCGGCACGGCAGCGTTCGCGGTCGTCCGTCCAGGACTTGGGCAGATACAGCTCGCGGTCCACCAGGGCCCGGCCAAGGGAGGTGGCGTAGGCGGCGAAGACGCCGATCTGGCGGTTCTCGGTGCGGCCGGGGGCTTGTTTCTGAATAACTGTCAGGGTTGATCTTCCGGATGGTCCTTGTCAGGCAAGCGAACTCGAAGCTGTTCGAGGGTCCGGGCGGGCGACCCAGGCAGCGGTGTAACGGCGATGCGATGCAGGTCCAGGAGCCGGTGCCCGTCTTGGAACTGGTTGGAGAGGTTGGTGCGGGTAACGCCCAGCAGTTGGGCCAGGAGGGTGCTGGTGATCGCCCTGCGTCGGCGTAAGAGCGCTGCCAGGAGGCGGTGGTAGTGGTCCAGGCTGCTGGTCTGCGGGTGGAGGTAACTGCGCGGACGGTGGAAGCGTCGCTGGAAGGCCGCTTCGGCCAGGGCGTCCCAGTACGGCTCGGAGATTGCCACCAGGCGTTCGAAGTCGGACCGCGGCATGCCGGTCAGGGCCGGGTTGCTGAGCATCGTGGTCAGGTCGGGGTCGATCCGCCGGGCGGTTGCCGGCGTCTGTGGCGTTTGGGGCGGGACTGGCGCCAGGGTGTAGTTCCAGTCGCCGTGGAACGCGTCGGGCGTGATTGGCAGGGCCTGGAACTCGGCGGCGGTCACCGTAGTGCCCAGGCGGTAGCTGCCGGTGTCCAGCTCGGCGTCGATGGTCAGCCCGGTGCGTGTGGTCGTCGCGGCGATGGTTTCGATGACGACCTGGTAGTTGGTCAGTGGTCGGCCGCGCCAGTTCGCGGTGATGTGGCAGAACATTCGGTGTTCGATTTTGTTCCATTTCGACGTGCCCGGCGGAAAGTGGCAGACCGTGATCTCCAAGCCGCTCTCCAGGGCGAAGGCGGCCAGGTGTTTCTTCCAGGTCCAGCGACGGGGATCGTTCGAGCCGCCGGCGTCGGCGGTGATCAGCAACCGGGTTGCGTCCGGGTGGTGCACCTGTCCGCGGCGCTGCCACCAGCGGCGTATGGACTCCACCGCGAACTCGGCGGTGTCGTGGTCGGTCCCGACGTTGACCCAGCCGGTGTTGGTGGCGATGTCGTAGATCCCATACGGGATGGCGACGGGCTGGTCGCTGGTGGTGAAGGTGTGGCAGTCGACTTTGATCGGGTCCTTGCCCGGCCGCCAGGTGCGACCGGGCCGGTCTCGGTTGCCGAGCCATTCCTTGGCCTTGGTGTCGACGCTGATCACCGGCTGTCCGTCGTCGAGGAAGGCGGTGGCCGTGGCGTTCAGGTGGGCGAACTGGGCGTCGCGGTCCGGATGGCTGGCGCCCTCGGTGGTCTTGACGGTGCCCTGCAGGCTATAGCCGAGGCCGTGCAGCAGGCGCCCGACGGTTGCGGCACTGACCGGATGGCCCTGTGACGTCAGAGTCGAGGCCAGGGCCCGCAGCGACAAGGTGGTCCATCGCAACGGGGAGACGGGATCACCCCGGGTGTGCGGCTCGATCAGCGCCTCCAGAGCCGCCAGCAGGCCGGGGTCGGTGACGGTCAACGGCTTCCGGCCAGCTCCCGCAGCCCGGACCCGCCGCGTCGGCACCGGGTCCCCGGCCAGCTCGGTGACGCCACGCGCAATGGTGGCGGGACTGGTCCCGGAGGCGGCAGCAACCAGAGCGATCCCGCCGTGGCCGATGGCCGCGGCCTCGCTAGCCAGGTAGAGCCGACAGCGGCGCTCGTCGAGATGCGGCAGGATCCGATCGAACTTGGCCCGTAAGGCGGTGACGGGCGGACGCACGGTCATGGTCCACCGTCCCACCAACTTCGCCTGAACAAGCACTAATTGAAATACAAGCCCCGGCGGTCCCAGAGTACTGGCGCTGCACACCAGCGGAGGTGGTGCCTTTCTTGACGAAGCCGGTGTCGTCGAGGATGAGCACTCCGCCGTCCTCGCCGAGCTTGTCGGCGACGTATGTCTGCAGGTCATCGCGGACGGCGTCGGCTTGCCAGGTGGCCCCGTTCAGTAGCCGCTGCAGGCCGTCGGGGGTGAGATGGCCGGCGTGTTCGGCCAGTTGCCACCCGTTTTTGCGGCCCACCGGACCGAGCAGAGCGCGGACGTAGTCGCGCATGCGGCGTCGCAGGTCGGCGCAGCCGAAACGGTGGCCGATGCGCAGGAAGAGGTCGTCGAGTTCACGGTCCCAGGTCCGGTCGGAAAGGTCGTCGATCACGCGGGGAGGTTGCCCTCATCACAGCTCGAGCAGTTCTCGATGCCACTCATTGGAGGGGCGGTCCGGCAAGACCGCCCCTGATGGGCCATCAGTCAACTACACTCCCGACGATGCCTCTGACCAGGCCAGATAGCGAAACGCTGCTGGAGTACTAGCCCTTCGGTACGTGGATGTCCGTGCTGCTCAGGGTCTGCGGTCTGTCCGTGAAAACCCTCACTCGTACCCGCAGGTCGGCCCGGTTTGGGAGGGAGTAGCGTTCGGTACTCGGCACCAGGACGTAACGCGCCGACTGGTGCGGGCGCAGCACGCCCGGGCCGCTGCGTACGGTCCAGTACGCAGATGCGCTCTCGCCGGTACTTGACGCGAAGTGCGGGGCCAGTGTGGTGTCACCGGTGTTCGTCGCCTGCAAGGTGAGCCCGCTGATACCGCCGCTGTCGCCCTGGACGTCGTTGACCACCAGCCGGATCGGCGGCGCGCTTGCGGCGGCGATGGTCACAGAGGCAGCGGCCGGAACCAGCACCGCCGCTGCCACGGCCACGTTGACCGCCCGCCGTCGGACCAGCGGCAACCGGGGCTGCCAGGCGGATGTGAAGGCGGACGCGGGGGCGGTGGCTGCGGCCGCGACCCACAGCGGGGTCATCATCAGGTAGTAGCCGTCCTGTGACCGCGTTGCCAAGTAGAACGCGCACCACGGCAGTACGACGGCGGCCGGGCCCAACCGCCGTACGAAGAGCACGAACAACACGAGCAGTCCGGCGGCCAGCAGCATGCTGCCGTACGAGTAGAAGTCCAGTCGGCTGCTGCCGTTGGAGAAGTAGTACGACAGGCCCATGATGCCCTGTCCGTGCAACACCCCGTGCTGGGTGAAAGGCAGGGTCAGGCCGGAGACCCAGGCCCGCGGGCTCTGCACGATGAAGTAGGCGTTGGCGGCCAGGGCCACGACCGCAGAGATCGCCGTGAAGCGTGCGACCACGCCGAGCGCCGCCCGCCCTGAGAGCTCACCGCGCCGCAATGCGTACAGACCCATCAACAGGAACGGCGCTAGAAACCAGGGCAGTTGATGCGTCGCGCATGCGGCGCCAAGAAGCCCCGCGCGAATGACGTCCAAGCGGCGAAGCCGCCCCCAGGCACCGATAGAGGGCCAGTGACTCACTACGGGGATGAGCAGGACGAGTGCCGGGATTGCCGGATAGCCCAGGGCCGCGTACCCCTTGAGCATGGGGAAGCCAAGGCAGACCGCCGTCGCGGCCGACCGCCAGGGCATCGGCAGCAGTGCCCACAGCACTGCTGCGCCGACGATCAGCAAGACTGTCGGTACGAACGTGACCGCCTTGGCGCCGATCAACGCATACACGGGGGCGTTGAACAGCACTGCCAGCGGCGGATACGCGAAGGAGTAGTCCGCACCGCCCGACATAGTCTTCGTGACTCCGACGTGGTGGCGCTGGAACACCCACGGCCACTCCTGCCCGTACACCGCATGCCCGTGTACCAGCTCGTGCGTGGCCTGGGTCATGAGCACCGTCTCGTCGTTCATTCCGCTGCCGAGGGCGTACGAGCACAGTGCCAGAATGATGCCGAGCAGCAGGGTGCCCGCGTCGACGCGCACGAGGGCGCGCTGACCGCGTACCGAGAGGGCGAGGATCCCGAAAACCAGAATTCCGGCGTAACCGAGGGTTATGACAAGCCCGATCGCCGGACGCTTCGCAATCGCGGTGTTCCAGTCGGCGCGCGTACCGATGAACAAGCTGATGACGGCGAGCAGCGTGATCGCGCGGTGCAGCAGTGCTGGCTCAGTCGGTGACGACAGACCCGGACGACTGGACGTAGCATCGCGGACTGCGGCGGCATCGGCCGTCTGACTCATGCGAGGGACCCCTTGGGCGAGCGAGCTCATGATCAGATGAGGGAGCTCTTGTAGTAAAGACTGGGCATCTTATCGGTATCAGTGACAGAGTTTTCCGAGGCGAATCCCATCGGCCCCGGCCCCTACGCCGTCACGACCTGGACATCAACTGCCTTGCAAGCTCAGGGAGATCGCTAACTACCCGGCCTTGGGTCAAGGCCCATCCGCCATACGATATGGCTGGCCCGCGTCGGCCGGCGGCTACTTCCCCCAGTACCGGCCTGTTGTGGAGGGCCAGCCCGTTCGAGCCAGGCCGGGTGGGAAGCGACCTCCGCATTAGGAGTTCGGTTCAGCGACCGCGCTTGCCCTGTACCCGGTACCAGAGAGCGCGGTGAATCCACGCGCAGTTGCTGTGCCACGACGCCGTCCGTGCCTGTTGATGTCAGAGATGGATGTCATTGCTCTGCACCCACCAGTCTTCATGCGAACGGCTCACCCAGCCTGGCTCCGGAGGGCTACGGTGATTCTGCGCTGAAGGGGGACCTATGTATGTGCCGTTGGATGGACCCGCAGACCGTTTCGTACCACCACCCGGGGGCCTGCACCGTCTTCACCTCGTCGAATACCAAGGTGGTTTGCGTATCTGCGAGGACGCTACGGGCCTCCTCGTCGGTCCAACTGATCGGCGGCTCCAGCGGGCTGGTCTCTACGTCGCGAACCTGCGAGGTGTGACGTACTACCAGGCGGCGGCAAAACAAGCTGACCCGCGCCTAGGTCAGCCCTTGCGCCTGGCGCCTGAGCCTGAGAGGGCGGTTCGTGAGTCTTTTGGGTAGTTCTGTCGTCGCCTGATGGTGTGGGTGCGGGCGGAATCTGCCGGTCCGCAGCCGGGGGTCTGTTGGTGTGGCGGGGTGAGTGAACGCAAGCCGTATCCGAGCGACTTATCGGATGAGCAGTGGTCGTTGATCGAGCCGGTGATCACGGCATGGAAGGACCGGCACCGCTCGGTGAGCGGCCATCAGGGCGCCTATGCGATGCGGGAGATCGTGAACGCGATCCTCTACCATGGCCGGACCGGCTGTCAGTGGGCCTACCTTCCGCACGACCTGCCGCAGAAGAGCGCGACGTACTAGTACTTCGCCGCGTGGCGGGACGACGGGACCGACCAGGTCATCCATGAACTCCTGCGCTGCCAGGTCCGTGAGGAGTAATCGCATCAAATCCTGTGGATCATTGTCTGCGCCAGCGAAGTTCGGGTGGGTACCCCGAGTGTCGACGAGCGCGGCTCGTTTGTGACACTCGTCCCCATGACCAGCAGCAACGCCCTTGGCTTCACCCAGATCGTTGACCCGCACGAAATCACTGACGAGCTGAAGCAGACCCTCGTGGACTGCTGGACCGAGGTGAGCAATGCGGGTGGGGCGGCCGGGTTCCCGTTTCCTCCGGTGGATGCCGCCGAGGTCACCGCTGTCCTTGACCGCATCATCGAGAAGCTTGCCCCAACGACCAGCCGCCTTCTGATCGCCCTGGCCGATGGCACCGTCGCGGGCTGGCTGAACATCCGCTGCGATCCCCACCCGCCCGTCGCGCACTGGGGCACGATTCACCACGTGCAAACCCGTCTCGGCGTCCGGGGCCAGGGGATCGGCGCGGCATTGATGAGCCGGGTCCGTGAGGTCGCCCGCGACGAGATGGGCCTGGAGCAGCTGCACCTTGCTGCCCGCGGTGGTGTCGGTCTCGAAGAGTTCTATGGCCGACTCGGCTGGAAGGAGATCGGCAGGTGGCCCGGCGCTCTGCGGCTGGCCTCCGACGACGATCGCGATGAGGTCCTCATGATGTTGTCGCCTTTGTGACACCCAGCATCCTGATCTTGGCCCAGGTAGGGCACGACGACAGGGGCAGCAAGGTTGTTATGCCGAGAGGGGCTGGGTGCGCTCGATGAGCTGTCCGCGTTCGAAGCGGGCTCCGGCGCGGACGACGGCGACGAGGTGAGGTGAGTTCACGGCCCGCCAGCGGGCCTGGGCGGGCTCGACGAGCTTGAAGACCATGGCCAAGGCGGCGGCCGCGCTGCCGGCACCTCGGGTGACCTTGGTCCGCAAGTGAACGGTGGCGAAGGTCGACTCAATCGGGTTCGTTGTGCGCAAGTGGATCCAGTGCTCGGCGGGAAAGTCGTAGAACGCCAGCAGTTCGCCGACGTCGTCGGTGATCTTCGTGACAGCCTTGGGGAACTTCGCGCCGTAGCTCTTGGCGAACGCGGCGACGGCCTTGAGCGCGTGGTCGCGGTAGACCGTCGATCACCTCACCGCGCAGATCCGTGAGCTCGACCGGCTGATCGACCTGGCCTTGGAGCAGATCACCGCCCCACGCGACGGCGCGGCACCCAACCCGCCTGATGCTCAGGGCGGCGGACGGAGTGCACGAGCCCTCGTTGAGTGCCTGGACGCGATCCCGGGGGTCGGCCCCACCGGCGCCAAGATCATCCTCGCCGAGATCGGTACGGACATGAGCCGCTTTCCCACCCCCGAGCATCTGGTCTCGTGGGCGAAACTGTGCGCCCGCACCACCCAGTCCGGACCGAAGAACACCGCGGGCCCGACCGGCAAGGGCAACTCCTGGCTCAAGGGCGCCCCCGGCGAGGCGGCCAGTGCCGCCGCCCGCACCGACACCTTCCTCGGGGCCCGCTACCGCCGCATCGTCAAACGCCGCGGTCACTCCAAGGCCCTGGTCGCCGTCGCCCGCTCCATCCTGGTCATCGCCTGGCAGCTGCTCAACGACCCCGACACCCCTTACCGAGAGCTCGGTGCGGACTGGCACCAGCGCCACCTCAACCCGGCCCGTAAGACCCGCGACCTCGTCCGCCAGCTCCAAGCCCTCGACCACACCGTCAGCCTCACCCCCGCCGCCTGAACTGTCCGCCCGCTCAAGACATCCGTCCCGCTCCGCGGAACGGATGCTGCCGCCTGCCCGGCCGGGGATCGATTTTCCGTTCAGGACCCAACCCTGGTGGTCCTGGAGTGTCCACGCGGCTGCCGGAGTCCCCGCCACCACGACCGGCTGGGACCCAGGTAAACGGGTGCCGGGCCGCAAACGGGGCCTGGCCGTCGACGTGCTGGGCCTGGTCATCGCCGTCATCGTCCTCGCCGCCAACATGCACGACAACGCCGCGGGCATCGCCCTGCTGGACCAAGTCGCCGAGCACACCGGCGGCACGGTCCGCAAGGCATTGGTCGACCAGGGCTTCAAGAACCAGGTCGCCGCGCACGGCCCCCGCCTCGGTATCGACGTCGAGACCGTCCAACGCAACCCCCAGGACAAGGGGTTCGTCCCGCAGCCGAAGCGATGGAGGGTCGAGCAGACCTACGGGATCCTCATACTGCACCGGCGCCTGGTCCGCGACTACGAGCACCGCCCCGCCTCCTCCGCCTCCCGCGTCCGCTGGGCGATCACCCGGACTACCCCCGCATCCTCGCTGTCTTCAACGAGGCCACCGGCCCGCTGCGGGCCCGTGATGTCTGCGAAGCCCTCGACCACGAACTGCTGCCGAGAATATTGAAGGAACCCACGCCAAGCTGAAACGCCTCGTCAAACTCGACGTCCTCACCGAGGCCGACACCGGCAGCTTCACCAAGAAGCAGTAGCCGACCCAAGCCCCGCGACCAGCAGCCTGCCCCACCCACCTCGTCCAGGGCGGGTGGCGGTCAGGAGCCATTCGACCCGGTCGGCGAAGAGGGGTTCGGGGACGGGGAGTTCGACGCTGGGATGGCGGGTGTAGTGGCGAGTGACGGTGTCGGCGACGTAGTTGGTCAGGGCGTCGATGCGGTGGCGGCGGCCTCGCGGATGGGCGTCGGGTGCGGTGGAGAGTCGGCTGAGGGTGCGCAGGACGGTGGCGAGGCTGGTGTCGAAGCTGATCTCGTGGGGTGGGCAGGTGCCGGCCACGGTGAGGGTGTCGGTTTGCGGAGTGGTCTCCGGGTGGGTCTGGCGTCGGTAGAAGTCGGCGGCGTGTGCTGTTCGCCGCGGACCTGGTGGCAAAGGGACAGGGAGTAGCAGGCGGGGGCGTGGCCGGTGATTCATGTCGGACACACGATGCCCGGGGTCTGGTCCGGCAGGTACTGCGAACGCTCAGCCCGAGTGAAATCCCTGTGGAGTGCTCCGCAGATCTTGTTGATCGCTTCCACCGCGTCAGGAAGGGAGAGTCTCCAGAGCCGCGTTGTCCCGTTGTTGCTGCTGGTGGCGAGGATCTGATCCACCGGGCTGAACACCGCCGAGTGGACGCTGCTGGTGGGATCGGTCAGGTCGTCGCGGATCCGGCCGGTGGCGACGTCCCACAACCGGACTGTCTGGTCGTCGTCGCCGCTGGTGGCGAGGGTACGGCCGTCGTGGCTGAAGGCCACCGAGTCGACACGGCCGGTGCCGGTGGGCTCGGTGAGGGTTTTCAAGATCCTTCCGGTGTCCGCGTCCCACAGGCGTGCCGTGCCGTCGTCGCTGCCGGTGGCGAGGGTACGGCCGTCCGGGCTGAACGCCACCGAGCTGACCGGTTCCGTGTGGCCGGTGAGGTGTTTTCGGACCCGGCCGGTGGCAACGTCCCACAGTTGGACCGTCTTGTCACCGTCGCCGCTTGTTGCGAGGGTATGGCCGTCCGGGCTGAACGCCATCGACGTCACGATGCTGCCGCCGGCGGGGTCGCGCAAGATCTTGGATGCTCCCGTATCGACGTTCCACAGCCTTGCCATGGCGCCGGTGCCGTCGGTGACGCCGCTGGCAGTGGTGGCCAGTGTGTGGCCGTCCGGGCTGAAGGCTACGGGGGTACCCACTCCCGTGCGGAGCGTCCTGAGGGTCTTTCCGGTCGCTATGTCGAGCAAGCGCACCCTTTCGAGGGTACTCACGGCAAGCGTGTGGTCGTCGGGGCTGAGGCCCACCGCGTTCACCTCACCGGTCCCGGTGGGATCGGTGAGTGTCTTGCCGGGCTTGCCGGTGACGACGTTCCACAAGCGCACGGCGCCGTCACTGCCACTGCCGGTGATGACCATCCGGCCGTCCCGGCTGAACGCCACCGAATCCAGCCAGCTGGTGCTGTCCAGAATCGTGTTCTCCGGTACGTCCCACAGGCGTGCCGTGCCGTCGTCGCTGCCAGTGGCGAGCGTGCGGCCGTCCGGGCTGAACGCCACCGAAAGCACGGTGCCGTGGCCGGTGAGGGTTTTCAAGATCCTTCCGGTGTCCGCGTCCCACAGGCGTGCCGTGCCGTCGTCGCTGCCGGTGGCGAGCGTGCGGCCGTCGGGGCTGAACGCCACCGAAAGGACGCCGCCGCTCGCGGTGCCAACGGTCAGGGTATGCCGAACCTTGCCGGTGGCCACACTCCACACCCGCACCGTGCGTTCGTTCGGCGCGGCCAGCGTACGGCCGTCGGGGCTGAACGCCGCCGAAAAAACGCCGCCGCTCGCGGTGCCAACGGTCAGAGTGTGCCGAACCTTGCCGGTGGCCACGTCCCACACCCGCACCCTCGGTCCATTGCCGCTGCCGGCAGCGACGGTGTGCCCGTCGGGACTGATCGCCACGGAATCGACGCTGCGTTCGGGGTCGATCAGGTCCTTTCTGACCGTACCGGTGGCCACATCCCACAGCCGTACCTTCCGGTCCGCGCCGCTGCCGGCCACCAGAGTGCGGCCGTCGTGGCTGAAGGCCACCGACCACACCGGTGCGCTCAGACCCGTGAGCGGGCGCCGCTGTCTTCCCGTCGCCAGGTCCCACAGCCGGATCATCCCGCCACCTCCGGTGGCGAGCGTGTGTCCGTCGGGGCTGAAGGCAACCGAATTCACGCCCTCACTCAGGTTGGTGATGGTCCGACGGAGCTTGCCGCTGTCTGCGTCCCAGAGCCGGACCTGGTGTTCGCCTCCGGTGGCGAGGAGGCGGCCATCAGGGCTGATCGCCACCGACTTCACCTCTTGGAAACCGACGTCGACCGTGTACCTAAGGGGACGTGCGGCGGCGACGATGAGGCTGGCTCTGGCCTCGGCGGTCGGGCTGCTCCGGTACGCCTGAACAGCCAGCAAAGAAGCCAGATCGGGCGCGCTGTCGAGCAGTGTGGCGGACTGAGCTGCCAACTGGCGGGACTGGGCGATCCGTTGCGCGGCTAAGGCACGTTCCCGGGCAGCGACCGCTGTCTGCTGTTGCCACACGGCGACACCGGTGGCGATCA
The DNA here is from genome assembly GCF_040644975.1 of Streptomyces sp. NPDC046900. Taxonomy (NCBI): domain Bacteria; kingdom Bacillati; phylum Actinomycetota; class Actinomycetes; order Kitasatosporales; family Streptomycetaceae; genus Streptomyces; species Streptomyces sp. NPDC046900. Next base: position 37,368 of record NZ_JBEYXD010000069.1, read on the forward strand.
GGGCCATGGCAAGCAGGGAGGCCAGGATGCTGTTGATGCGCCGGGCCCGGCGCGCCGCGGCCTGTTGGTGTCGCTGGCTGGCGGACAGGAACGCGGCAATGTCCGCGGGTAACCCGCGCTGCCGGGCCCAGGCCGTTCCTTCCGAGAAATCGGTGCCGTCGAGCAGATCCCCTTTATGACCGCTCCTGGCGAAGCGTGTCTGTTGTTCACCGGCACGGTGCAGCCAGGCCTGGAACGCGCGGTCGTCGGCGAGCCAGTCTCGCAGGTCCTTCCAGTCGCGGATGAGGGCATCGTGGATGAGCTCCGCCACCGGGGGGCCGAGGGTACCGTCTGGCTTTCTGGGAACGTGGGTGGTGACAATGCGATGCCGGGTGAGGGTGTTCAGTACTTCTTCGAATGAGTGGTCTGGTGCGTGACCGGTCAGCGGTGCGTCTGTCGCCAGTGCTTTGAGGGAGCTGAGGAGGACCTGCTGACGTGTGGCCGGGATGGAGCGGGCGTCGTCGGCAGGCCGTACCAGTGCGCTGAGGATGCGCTGCGCGGTGAGCCGCTGCTCGTCGGGAAGTCGGCTGACGACTGTGTTGCACCAAGAGGTCAGACCGCCGGTCACTTCGCCGATCTGCTGGTAGGCACGGTGTGTGAGGCAGCCGTCCTGGCGGCGGTCCCACATCTGTCGCAGGGCCAATTCCAAAGGAGGCAGGAGGATCGCTGCCGCCTGCCGGGTGGTTGAGCCCTTGGCGTCGGCGGCCAGGAGGTCTGTGATGATCCGCTCGGGAAGCCCGTTCTCGACGCGGAGGCCCACCGCCTGAGCGGGTCGGGTGATGATGGCGCGGAGGTCCGGGATGCTCACGCCGGCGGGCACGTTGAACAGACCGGGGGCAGCAGCTTCCAGAAGAGCGGGGGCTGCGGCGGCCAGCCGCGGGTAGAAATCGTCTCGCATGATCAATACCACGCTCACCGCGGCCTGCGAGCGGATCAGCCTCACGAGTTCGTCCGCGGGGACAAGCCCCTCTCCCGGCGTGCGGCACTCGGCGGCTGCGGTGAACAACTCCTCGAACTGGTCGACGACCACGACGAGCCGCTGATAGGCCGGTTCCGCGGCCAGTCTGCGTTCTGCCGCAGACACGATCCCGTCGGTCGCGGCGCCCGGCAGCCCCGCCTGCTCCAGTTCGGTCAGCAGGTCCGCCCCGGGGCGGACGACCAACGGCAGCCACCGGTCGCTGCCCGGCAGCCTCCCCTGGGCCAAGGCGGGCAGCACGCCTGCCTGAACCAACGACGACTTGCCCGCGCCCGAGGGGCCGAGGACCAGGACCACCCGCTGCTGGCTGCCCAACGCGGCCAGGATCCCTTCCATGGCGGAGTCACGGCCGTGGAACCATCCAGCGTGTTCCGCGGTGAACGGCTCCAAGCCGCGGTACGGACATACCTGCTGCTCAGCCAGATCGGGCCACACCTGCCGCAGGACTTCGACAGGAGTGGCGTAGGCGATGCCCTGTCCCTTCGAGTGCTCGTCAGGCGTGGTGATCGCGGTGAGCATTCCGATCACCAGACCGGTGACGTCATCAACGACAGGTGCACCGCTGAATCCCGTGGTCAGGTCGTTGGCATCGGTCAGTTGCAGTACCGGGCCGGATTCCTCGGCACCAGCGGGCAGCAGGTCGCCGGCGATTCCATAGCCGAAGTGACCGCCAGTCGGCGCCTGAGCGGGGAACCCGAACGAGCGCACCCGGTGTCCTCGGCAGCCCTCCGCGGAACCCAGCGCAAGCGCAACCACGCCATCGGGAGCTTCCTCCAGCTGTACGACGGCAACATCGCTGTGGTGAGGATCCCGCCACGCCTCGGAAACGACGACCCCGCCCACCCGCGGCGCACCGTGGGCATGAGGGAAGGCCAGCCGCAGCGTGTCTCCGGGGCCGTGCCCTGCCGCGGCCACCACATGCGCGGATGTGGCCACCACCCGCTCGCCGACCAGGAATGCCGCACCGGCGACATCTCCCTCGGGGCTGAGAACCTGGGCCACCGCCGAGGGCATCCGCGGGGCCGATCCATCGCCGAGAGCACCGTCAACCAAGTCCACAGCACGATCCTCAGCGACTGTCCGAAGCCTCCTGGTCGCTGTCGCCGTTCTTCCACGTCACCTTCACCTTCAGGTGACAGTTGGCTTCGCTCTTGGTGATCACGGCCCCGGCCTGGACGGCCAGGTCGACGCCGAACTCGACCTCGACTTCGTCAGGGCCGGCCTCGCGCAGCTGGTGCAGCACCGCACGGGCTGTCGCCGACACCGGCCTCAGGGCCGCCTGCAAACTCGCGGGAAACTCGTGGATGGCATCAGCGACCCGACCGGCTTTGACCGGTCCATCGACCGTAGCCGTAGTCTCAACCAGAACCGAGCCCCCGCCCTCCAGCGGAATCCGGACGAGTCCTGCCACCTGTCGCTCCCCCTGCCGTCCACCACGGCCCACGCGCGAGGGCTGTCCATCCCTCGGCCTCCACATCGGCCATTGATCAGTGTCCCATGCGTGACGCAACGGCGGCGAGCGCTTTCGCCGTCTGGGGACGTGGGGCGGCCCGCCGATCTCCGACCTGGCAGCTTCCCCTGATACTCCTGGACGCGGTGGCGGTCATAGTTCTGGTGGTCGCGAGCGTCGACGCCGTACGTCACGTCTTGCGAACGGCGCTGGTGAAGCCGGCGACGAAGAGTGTGGTGAACGCCCACGCTAGAACTTGCAGGAGCCAGCCGGCCGCGGTGAGTGCTTGCCCAGCGACTGTATTCGTGGCGGCACAGGCTCCGGTGGCGACTTTGACCAGCGGTAGTGAGACGTTGAGACCAAACCCGACCTGGTCGAGGACTGAGCAGGGACCGGGTGAGGCGGCATTGCTGTCGACGTGCGCGAGGGCACCGTGCATGCCGAGGATCAGCGACAGGACAATGGCGCTGGCGACCGTGCCGAGCAATCCGATCAGAGCACACCAGGATTGGTATCCGTAGCCCAGGGTGAACCCTGTGACACGGCCCCAAGCGCGCTCGGATCGGCTGGTGACGACGCGGTCCAGCTGGTCGCGGCGCTGGGCCATGAGGATCATGCGGACTTCACCGGGTTCCTCCGAGGATGCCCCGGCCTTCAGGCCGGGGAGGAATCGGACTCCTGCGGAGCAGGACAGGAAATAGGGGTTTCGCCTCCAGGGCGACCCGCGACGAGGTGAGCGAGCCCGTGGCGATCAAGAGGTCTCAACTGTCAGTCCCCCCGGGTAGGTTCGGATGCATGACGACAGACGCGACCACGGAGGGGGCCGGGCATGCCCGGTACTCCTTCCGTGTGCGCCTGTCGGCTACCGCGCGGCGCGCACTTGAAGCGCAGCGCGGTGCGCGCGCAGATCAGTTGACCGCCGATCCGAGCGCCGTTCAGGTGGACTGCGCCCTTCTCACCGCTGCCACTGGCTCGGTGTCCGCGAGACGTCGTTTGTTGGCTTGCCGGTCTGTTGGGCCGAACGGCGGTAGGGGTGCGGGCGGCGGGTCGGTTAGGTCGGGGAAGTGCCGAGGAATCTCAGGACGGCGAGAACGCGCCGGTGGTCGGCGTCGGCTGCGGGCAGGTCGAGTTTGGCGAGGATGTTGTTGATGTGCTTGGCCACTGCGCTGTCGCTGACGACCAGGGCCTCGGCGATCCCGGTGTTGGAGCGTCCCTCGGCCATCAGGGCGAGTACCTCCCGTTCGCGTGGCGTCAGCCGATCGAGCGGGTCAGTGCGGCGGCGCACGAGCAGCTGGGCGACCACCTGTGGATCCAGTGCCGTGCCCCCGGCTGCAACCCGCCGAACGGAAGCCACGAACTCCTCCACGTCGGCGACGCGTTGCTTGAGCAGGTAGCCGACGCCGCTGGTGTTGGCCGTCAGCAGGTCGGCCGCATACCGCTCCTCGACGTACTGCGAGAGCAGTACCACCGCGGTCTGCGGCCATTGCTTACGGATCACCAGCGCGGCGCGCACGCCTTCGTCGGTGAAGCCGGGTGGCATGCGGACATCGACCAGGGCCAGCCCGGGCCGGTGTTCCTCGACGGCCGCAAGCAGGGCTTCGGCGTCGCCGACTTCGGCGGCGATCTCGAAGCCGGCCATTTCCAGGACCTTGACGAGCCCGACGCGCAGCAGCAGTGAGTCCTCGGCGATCACGGCTCGCATGGCAGCTCCACGGCGATGGTGGTCGGGCCCCCGACCGGGCTGCTGATGTGGAAGGTGCCGTCGACGGAACCGACCCGTTTGGCCAGCCCGCTCAGTCCGCTGCCGGTGGAGGTGTCGGCGCCGCCGATCCCGTCGTCGGTGATGTTCACGCGCAGCATTCTCCCGATCTGTTTGACAGTGACGTCCACGCGGGTGGCGCGGGCGTGCTTGGTGACGTTGGTGAGCGCCTCGGAGACCACGAAGTAGGCGACCGACTCCACGGTGGGCGCCGCTCGCTCCTCGAGGTCGACTCGCAGCCGTACCGGGATCGGTACCCGGGCGGCCAGCCCGGACAGCGCCGCGTCCAGCCCGCGGTCTTCGAGGACGGCCGGGTGCAGGCCGCGCACCAGGTCGTTGAGTTCGGCGATGGCCTCCTTCGCCTCGCGGTGCGCCTCGTCGATCACGGTGCGGGCCTCGTCCGGCAGGTTGGTGAGGGTGGCCTTGGCCAGGCCCAGGTTGACCGCGAGGGAGACTAGGCGCTGCTGGGTGCCGTCGTGCAGGTCGCGTTCGATGCGGCGGCGTTCGGTATCGACGGCGTCGATCAGGTCGGTGCGGCTCTCGGATAGGTGCTCGACACGCTGCTGAAGCTGCTGGGAGCGGCTGGTCCCGAGCAGCGCGAGCGCGATCCGGGTCTCGGCGCGGGTCACCGGCCCGGTCAGCCAGAGTGCGGCGCACAGCAGCAGCACACCGGCCGCGGTGTAGTACACCGCTTGGGTCGCGTAGTCGACATAGTCCAGGCGAACCTGGACCGGCAACATCCAGGCCCACCCGTTGACGGTGACGCCAGCAAGGCCCGCGACCCACGCAGCGAGCACCCCCAGCTCCACCACAGCCAGGAGCGGACCGACAAGCAGGTGGTATCCGGCCTGCCGCCAGGTCTGGGCCACGGATAGCCACCGCAGAGCGCGCCTCAGCCACCCTTGCTCGCGCGCGGCCGGCAGCCGGAGGATCTCCACTCCCAGCAGCACCCGGTAACGGCGTCGCTGCACAGCGGTGAGCGCAAGCACACCGAGCAAGATCAGCACAAACGGGAGCGGGAGCACCGGCCACGCCCTCGACTTCGCGACACTCGCCATCCAGCTCCACAACGGCACCAGCGCAAGGTGCAGCGGAATCCCGGCCGCCAAGAAACCGGTGTCCCGCCGGACCCGAACAACTCTGCGCCGCAGCGCCCGGGGAATCGTCATGGCTCGACGGTAAAACGCCAGGTGAGGGCTATGCCATGCACCGTGCATCCGGATCGATGGTGAAGCTGGCACCACCCTGAGAACGGCACCCGGCATTACTGACTGTGATCGCTGTGCGGCTCAGGCTGAAGGGCGTGCAGGAAATCATCGAACTGTTCCCGGAGCCGGACGCCGAGCGCGGCATACACAGGCCGCACGGCCCGCGCACGGGATCGCTCCCCAGCCCGCAGCGCCGTCGTCCGGACCGCCTTCCAGGCCGACGGCGGGGTCTTGTCCTGGCCGGCTGCGGGGTGGCGCTGCTGCCGTGGCTCGTCGTGTTGGCCACCAGCCTGCCGACCACCTTCCGTGCCTCGCACTGGTCCGCCGCCTGGGTGGGTCTGGACGCGCTGGAGGCGGTCGGCCTGATCACCACAGGTCTGCTGGCCACCCGCGGGGATCGGCGACTGGCACCGGCCGCCGCCGCGACGGCCGCCCTGCTCACCGTCGACGCCTGGTTCGACACGATGACCGCGGCCAGCGGGAGCGAACTGCGCGCGGCGCTGGTCATGGCGTTGTTCGCAGAACTTCCGCTCGCAGCGGTATGCGTCCGCCTGGCGGTTCGAGCGCTGCCCCGCACCCCATGAAACCCGCCACACCGACCCGGGCTGCAACCACGGATACCACAGAACTGGAGAACACCATGGGCTCTGCTGTCCTGACCGCACCGCGCCTGCGCTGGGCCTGCGCCCTCAGTGCCGCTGCCGCCGCAGGCGCCTGGTGGTTCGGCGACAAGGCGCCGTACCCCTACGCCCAACGCAGCCTGCTGGACCTGCCGTTGCCGTTCCTCACATCCGCCCGGCTCGACGCGGTGCTCACCCCGAGCCCGGGCGAGCGGATCCTCGAAGTGGGGCCCGGCACCGGACTGCAGTCGCTGCACATCGCACCGCAACTCGGGCCCCACGGGCAGCTCGACATCCTCGACATCCAACCCGAGATGCTCCGCCACGTGATGCACCGCGCGGGGCAGCGCGCAGTACCCAACATCGTGCCCACCCATGCGGATGCCCGCGAGCTGCCCTTCGACGACGACACCTTCGACGCCATGTATCTGGTGACCGCACTGGGCGAGACCCCGGAACCACAACGGGTGCTCGATGAGGCAGTACGGGTGCTCACCCCCGCAGGACGGCTGGTCGTGGGCGAGTTCTTCGACCGGCACTGGATCCCCTTCGGCCCTCTGCACCGTCTCGCCGACGCGTCCGGCCTGCATCTGAGCACCAGGAGCGGCTCGACCCTCGCCTATCTGGCACGGTTTCAACCCTGCGCCCGATCGCAGCGCTGCGGGCGGCAGCCCAGGCCAGAGCGTCGTTGAGGTTCGAGCGCCGGACGCAGACGTGCCGGATCTCGTCGGTGAGAACGGTGCGTTTGGCGATCAGCGGATGCTGCTCGTTCTCGGCGATGAGCCTCTGGTAGCGGTCCGCCTTGGCGGGCAGGTACTCGGACAGCCGCCTGAGCCGGTGCTGCTTGGCCAGCACCCCGGCGGCGCGGAACTGGGCACCAGACCCGAGGCCAGTGA
>NZ_JBEYXD010000070.1:0-42878 GCF_040644975.1 Streptomyces sp. NPDC046900
CCGGTAGCCAGCGAAGTTATCAGCCGTCCCGCCTTGTTCCCGTGGTGCGCGGTGTGGTGGGGCGCATTTACCACCCTGTCGGTCGACCCCGCTGGGGGTGTACGTCACCTCGCATACCGAGGTGACCGCCCTGCCCGGGACACTCGCGGCGTTCGGACTCGCGGGCGCCGTGTGTTGCTCGCAGCGAGCGCCGCGCCGGGTGGTCGACGAGCTCAACTTCCCAGTGGGGCCGGTGGGCGAGTGCCTTCCGGCCCGAGTCACACCTGGGTTCTGTCCGGCGGATCATGTGACTACTAGGCTGCGACGATGGAACGCGTAACCGACGTGCCCGAGAGTCTCGCCACGTCCGCAGATCGGGCCCAGGTCAATGACTACGACACCTTCGCCGAGGCGTACTCGGCGGAGAACGAGAACAACCTCCTGAACGCGTACTACGAGCGGCCCGCGATGCTGGCTCTCGCCGGAGACGTGGCCGGCCGTCGGATCCTGGACGCCGGCTGCGGCTCAGGCCCCCTGTTCGCTGCACTGCGCGACCGCGGTGCCGTCGTCACCGGCATCGACGCCAGCGCCGGGATGCTGGCGCTGGCCAGGCGGCGGCTGGGCGAGGACGCGGCCCTGCACGTGGTCGACCTGGGCGCCCCTTTGCCCTTCCCCGACGGTGCGTTCGACGACGTGGTCGCGTCGCTGGTGCTGCACTACCTGGAGGACTGGGGGCCGACGCTGGCCGAGATACGGCGCGTGCTCAGGCCCGGTGGTCGGCTGATCGCGTCGCTGGACCACCCTTTCGTGGCCTACACGATCACGGATCCTCGGCCCGACTACTTCGCGACCACCAGCTATACCTTCGACTGGACGTTCAACGGGCAGTCCTTCCCGATGAGGTTCTGGCGCAAGCCGTTGCACGCGATGATCGATGCCTTCACCACCGCCGGCTTCCGCGTTTCCGTCATCAGCGAGCCGCAGCCCGCCCCGGCCGCCCGCGAGCTGTTTCCCGACGACTTCCAGAACCTTTCGACCAAGACCTGCTTCCTGTTCTTCGTCGTCGAGGTACCGCCGCAGGCTGCGGGCTCGGACGACTAGCCAGTCGCGGATCACGAGCGGAGCGAGAGTCGGATCGAGGCTTTCGTTCCTTGTAGATCGTGTTGCCGACGCCCGCGGGTCGGCCGCCCCTGCTGCCGCGGGTCTGCGGGTCGGACCGCTGGGTTCTTCGGCTGGGGGATGGTGTGCTCGTTCAGACGTCGTCGCAGGTAGCGGCGGTTGCGGCGGGACGAGTACTCCTTATCGCCGCCGAGGTGGTCGGGCCGGGTGCGCGGGTGTCTGCCGCCCGGCTGGCCGAGGCGGATGCGTTCCATGATCGTGATGAGCTGTGGGGCATCGCCGCACTGGCTCCGGGTGACCAGCAGGGCCAGCGGGCGGCGCCCGCCCTCACCGACGAGATGGATCTTGTAGGTCGGGCTGCCCCGGGAGCGTCCGAGTCCCTCGTGGGGGCGGTGCTGCCGGGGTGCGTGTCCTTTCCCGACGCTCGCGGAACGCTCCTGCGGGCCGCGGAGGCGTGCTGGTGGGCCCCGGCAGGTGGTCGAGTCGAAGCTCACCATCGACCAGTCGATCCGGCCTTCAGCGTCGGCGTCGGCCAGGACGGCCGCGAAGATCTTCGCCCACGGTGCCGGCTGCAGACCAGCGTCTGCGCCGCTCGTGCATGGTCTTCCACGGACCGAAACGCGCAAGAAGGTCCCGCCCTGGCATTCCGGTGCGCATCCGGTACAACATCCCGTTGATGAGCCTGCGGTGACTGGCCCAACGGCCACCGTGCTGCACGGATCTCGGCAGATGTGGTCTGAGCCGAACCCACTCTGCGTTCGTCAGATCTCCCCCGCCCCGTGGCCATGCCAACGACCCGAGACCACGGCGGTCACAAGATCCGCCTGACAGGCCCCAGCCCGGTCCGCTTGGCTTCCTTCACTGCCTCCGGAGCCACGGTCACGTCTGTCATCAGGCGCAGTTGGGCAGCCCGGCTGTGAGAGGAGTCCGGCGCGTGCGATGTTGATCCACCACGGGCGGCCGGGCTGTGCTAGGGTTTCCGAGTTGCAGTTGTGGTACCCATGAACCTATGTGCGCCTGACGGGAATGTTTCTCCTTCAGGCGCATATTTTGTTTTCCGGCATCTCCGGATGGGGCCTCTGCCTACAGAAGAGGAAAGTCATGGCACAGGGAACCGTGAAGTGGTTCAACGCCGAAAAGGGTTTTGGCTTCATCCAGCAGGACGGCGGCGGCCCCGACGTCTTCGCCCACTACTCGAACATCGCGACCCAGGGGTTCCGTGAGCTCCAGGAGGGCCAGCGGGTCTCCTTCGACGTCACGCAGGGCCAGAAGGGCCCGCAGGCGGAGAACATCATCCCCGCCTGATCGCCCGGCGCATATCCGCTCACCGGGGTCCGCACCTTAATGGTGCAGGCCCCGGTTGTGCTGTTTCCAGGAAGGTAAGCAACCGCATGTCCCGCAGGCCCCAGAAGCCGAATCGGCGCGCCTTGTCACCCTCACCCCCCGCGACGTCGCCAAGAGAGTTCCGGCTACCGGAAAGCACGACACCCGCCCTTCCCGCCGTCGCGGACTTCGCTGATCTGGACATGCCCGCGGGACTGCTGAAGACCCTCACCGCGCAGGGCGTGACCACGCCCTTCCCCATCCAGGCCGCCACCCTGCCCAACTCACTTGCCGGCCGTGACCTCCTGGGACGGGGACGTACCGGCTCCGGCAAGACCCTGGCGTTCGGGCTTGCGCTCCTGGCCCGCACGGCCGGACTCCGGGCCGAGCCCAAGGCGCCCCTGGCCCTGGTGCTGGTTCCGACCCGTGAACTCGCCCAGCAGGTGGCGGACGCGCTGACCCCCTACGCGACGGCGGTGAACCTCCGGCTGACCACCGTGGTCGGCGGTCTGTCCATCACCAAGCAGGCCGCTGCGCTCCGGCGGGGCGTCGAGGTGCTCGTGGCGAGTCCCGGCAGGCTCAACGACCTCGTGGAACGCGGGGACTGCGTGCTCGACAGCGTGCGCATCACGGTGCTGGACGAAGCCGACCAGATGACCGACATGGGCTTCCTGCCGCAGATCACCAAGCTGATCCAGCAGGTGCGGCCCGACGGACAGCGCATGCTCTTCTCGGCCACCCTGGACAGCAACATCGACCGCCTCGTGCAGCGGTTCTTGACCGACCCCGTGGTGCACTCCGTGGACCCGTCCGCAGGAGCGGTGACCACCATGGAGCACCACGTGCTCCACGTCCTGGACGAGACCGACAAGAAGGCCGTCACCACGCGCATCGCCGCCCGTGACGGCCGGGTCATCCTCTTCCTCGACACCAAGAGGTCCGCCGACCGGCTCACCAAGCGGCTCCTGGCGGTCGGGGTCCGCGCGGCGGCCCTGCACGGCGGCCGCTCCCAGCCGCAGCGCAACCGCACCCTGGAACAGTTCAAGAACGGCCAGGTCACCGCGCTGGTGGCGACGAATGTCGCGGCGCGGGGCATACACATCGACAACCTCGACCTCGTCGTGAACGTCGATCCCCCCACCGACCACAAGGACTACCTCCACCGGGGCGGCCGGACGGCCCGCGCCGGCGGCTCCGGCAGCGTGGTCACGCTGGTCCTGCCCGACCAGAAGCGCGATGTCACCCGGCTCATGTCGGATGCGAGTATCCGCCCCCGGACGGCCCGCATCACCTCCAGCGACGTGGAACTGGCCACCATCACCGGCGCCCGCGAGCCTTCCGGCGTGCCCGTCACCATCGAGGTCCCCCAGCCGGCAACACCGACGACGTCCCCGTCCCGCCCGGACCGGAAGACCGGCACCGAGCCTGGCAAGCGGTCCGGCGGCCGCCGTCGCAACGGCGGCGGAGCGGGGGCGGCGACAGGTGCGACCCCCGCGACGGGAGGGCGGAGCTCCGGCCGCCGGGCCGCAGCCGGAGCGGCAGCGACGGGTGGCACCTCCGCAACCGGCGGACGCAGCTCTGCCCGCCGGGCGGCAGGCGGCAAGGCCGCGGGCGGTGCCGCCGGTGCGGGCGGCCGCAGTGCCGACCGCCGGGCCGGAGCCGGTGCGGGTACCGGCGCTGCCGCCGGGAAGGCAGGCCGTCCATCCGGCCGTCGCGCGGCGACCGGCGGCGCCACGGGCGGTGCCGGCAGCGGCGGCCGCGGCTCCGACCGCCGAGGCGGCCGCCGCATCTCTGGGACATAGGCGGCACCAGGCCGTTCGCCCTGTTGATCACCCCGCGGAGGCGGCGGCGTGGGTGTTCCTCATGATGATGTAGTGGCCGAGGAGCATGCCGCCCTGCTCCTATGGCAGGCGCGGGCGGCACGTCCGCACGGTCGAGGGCGAAGCGGCCCGCCGGTACCCGCAGCGTCTCGCCGGCATTTCGCCCAGGCCCCCGCCGGCAGCGACCTGCATCAAGTGCGGTGCCCGCCGCGGCCGGCAGTAGCTACAGGATGCTGCCGGCCTGCTGATCCATCAGGACTCCCGCACGGTCTGTACCGAGCTCATCCCCGGGGACGGCTGCTGGTACAGGTCGCCGTCCTGCACCAGTGGCTTGTGGAAACCGGACGTATTCGCGTAGACGTCCCGATTATTCAGCGCGAAGGCCTCACCTGGTGCCCAGGATGCCGCAGCCAGCCGCTGCTGCCGGCGGAGGCTGGTGGAACTTGTACTCGATGCCCATTGCCGGGTGGCACGGCTTGCGCCGGGAGGGAACCGTGGCTCTGGGTGGGCTCGTGTCCGAATACGGGTGGAAGGGAAACCGGGCGAGGTTCGCGGGGGGAATCATGCAGATTATCGAGGTGACCGGGTTTGCCGTTCGATCCGCTGTGATCACCATGAGGCGGAGAGGGACGCCACTCGAATTCGTGATCTTCCCGATGGTGCACGTGGCTTCGCCGACGTTCTACTCCCAGGTTCGCATCAGGTTGAGGGAATGCGACCTCATAGTCATGGAGGGAATTCGAGGGAAGTCGGCCGGGGTGAGTGCCCTCACGCTCGCGTATCGGTTCGCCCCACGCCGACGGCGTAACGGACTGCAGGAGCAGCGCGAGGAGCTGCTGCTTCCCAAGGACGTGCCGGTCATCAACCCGGATGTGACCGCGGCGGAGGCGATCGCGGACCTGAAGGCGCTGCCGCGGTGGATGTACCTGTTGCTCATGGTCGCGGCTCCCGTGATGGGCCTGGTGTTCGCGCTGCGTGGTCCGCGCGCCTTCCTTGATGAGGACCAGGTAGTCGAGGATCTGCCGTCGACGCTGCGGGCGGAGATGATGGCCGACGATCCTGTGGGGCAGGCGATGACGGGTCGGCGCGACCAGCGGTTGCTCGACGCGCTCGGCGAGATCCACGCGGAACGCAGCGACGAGTCGATCCGCGTGGCCGTCGTCTACGGAGCCGGCCACGTCCCGGCGATCGTCTCGGGGCTGAGGGACCGTTACGGGTACCGACCGCGTGAAGCGGAATGGCTTACCGTCCTCATCCCCGCGTAGATCGTCGGGCGAAACCGGTTCTGCGGGGTCCGGGAGACGGCAAAGCGGACTCCGATCTGCAGGATCGGTTCCTGGGGTTCGGACGCCATGTACTGGTTGCCATTGGGAACCCGTCCCAACCTGAGGCCACCGAGCGCCAGGCTGCCCGAGCCGCCCGGTCACCCATCAAACCGAAACTTTCACGACAACGGCCGCAGTCCTGGGGGTCCGGCGAGGAAGTGGGCCGCCGAGTTGTCGAGGTGAATGGCGATCGCCGGAATCCGGCGATCCTCCCCTGCGCGGGCGGGCTCCAGTGCCGGAGTCGGTGACGGTTGGCGCCCGGCGGATGCCTGCGACCGAGTCAGAGTGCTCCTCGACCCGGAGGCGCAGCAGGACCCGGCCTGGCCTGCTGACTTCGGCCTTGCCCGCGTGACACCGCTCATCTACGGCTGAAAACAGTCGAATTGGTGTGCCATCTGTGCGCTGCCCGTGTTTGGATGGCGGTCAACGCGACGGGGAAGCAAGAGAGTTGACCGTTGTGCCCCCGTCGTCTGCGACCAACACAGGGGGAATAACTTGACAGTGCGAAAGCTTCTCACCACGGGGGCTGTGGGACTGGGACTGCTCGTCACGGTCGCTGCGCCGTCAGCTTTGGCGGACCAGCCGAGTGACGGAATGCTGCGCGTCACCGTCGGCTCGCCCCGGCACCCGGCAGGCGCGCTCGCCGGCCCGGCCGTCAATGCGACCTGCACCATCAACCGCATCACCGTGAACCGCTTCAGCGAGTGCGAGTGGGTCACTGTCCATCTCGACGTCGTCAAGGTCGTCAACGGGCGTCCGGTCGTCGAGGGCACCGCCGACTTCGACGTGAAGCACCAGATGACCCTGAAGACCAACTCCGCCAACTGGAGTGAGAAGTTCAGCATCTCCAAGGCGAGGACCACCGGCCAAGGCAGGGGCGTTGCCGTCAATCTCGCCGCCGCCTCCGGAGGCGGTACCAGGGCCGCCGTTCACTTCCAGCAGGGTCATACCCTCGACAGCGCGGCGAGCGGCACCGTCGGCTACACGACCACCATCGCCCCGAAGAAGATCAAGCCCAAGGCGAAGACCACCTACAACTACACCTTCACCAAAGCCGGCTACAGCCCGGGCAGCGTCTCCTACGCCTCCGCCGTGTACCGGTGCGACAACTACTACGGCAGCACCCGAACCAACCGCTCCGGCTGCGCGATACCCCAAGTACCCACCGGCGTGAGCATGGTCGGCCTGGCCCGCATCGACGAAGGAATACGCAAGCTCCGCGCCCGCGGCGGCCACTACGGCGACCCCAACGGCGGCAAGCCCCTGCATTGGATGATCAACAAGACGCAGGAGAACGCCAACAGGACCGCGGTGTGCCCGCGGACCGCACCGCCGGACATGCGGCGCGCCGGCCGCACCTCGTGCGACGAGTACCCCTTCGCTTCCACCAAAGAGGGTGGCACTCACCTTCCTGCCAACCAGCGGGAGATCACCTGGGTCAAGACCCAGGAGAACAAGTCCCAGGGCGGACGCATCACCGCATGGCGCGGCCAGATGCACGTCATGGACGGCGACCCGTTCTATGTGATCGCCTGAGCCGCGACTACACTCCCCGCCAAGTCAGACAGGGTGCCCCCTCCCGCTTCGCCCGGGAGGGGGCACCCTGCCCCGTTCAAGGAGGCTCCCTCCCCATGCTGGTCAGCGCATCGTCGTTCACCGTCGAGCTCGGCGAAAACGGCTACCTCATCGGCTTCACCGACGACTACGCATACCCCTCCGAGATGCCCTTCGGCTGGCGCTGCGGCCCGGCCGCCGACGCCAACGCCGTCGTCCTGACCACCACCGACACAGGCCCTCTCCAGATCACCATCGAGGTCCACGACACCCCACCGGCACCCGAGACGGGCGGCGAATGGGAGCCCGCGGAGGAACTCAGCCTGCGCACCGACCTCCCCACCCTCTACCTCGCCACCCTCGAACAAGGCGACATCCTGGACGCGTGGCCGGAGGAGGAACCCACCCTCGAGGCCCCGTCCTCTTCTGACAGCCATGGCTGGATGCGGATGCGCCTGTACTGCCACGCCGACGACCCCGAACCCGGGATCGGCGACCACGGAGAACGCCACCTCGTTCAACTCTGGCCCGCACCCCAGACGCCACCCCTCCACCCCGACATCACCGAGGAAGACCGCCAGGCACGCGCCGAGTACGCCGCGGACATGGCCACGCCGGTGGAGGACTACACGGTCACATACACCTCCACGCACGGCGGCGAAGAAGACTGACACCTGCTGTGCCAGAGCCAAGGCCCCTCTAGGGCCTGTCCGATGGGTCACTGTGCCGTCGGCTGCATATCCCGATTCTTGAGCTACCCGCCCGGTCAGCCGGCAATGAGCTGCCGCCAACTTGAACTCGCAGCTCATGAGCCCCCCGGGACCAGGTCCCGGGGGCGCTCGGCGTGGTGGGGTGAGGGCGGTCACTCAAGCGCGGGAGGTGAGGCGCTTGACGAGGCGGACGACGAGACCGACCAGCATGGCTCTTCTCCTTATCGATGCGGGGAGTGTCAGGGACGGGTGGGGCAGGGCTGCGCTGGGAGTCAGCCGCGGCGCTTGAGCGCCTTGACGAGGCGTACGAGGAGACCGGTCAGCATCGCTGAACTCGCTTTTGGCGAGGGGTGGTGGGGTGACCGACTGGGTTCACGCTAGGCGTGCGGCCAAGGCCGCCGCGTCAGCCCGGCGGTGGAGCGCGGGTGGAGAAGTGGGTGGAGAGTGGGTTGATGTGGTTGATGCCGCCGGTGCCCACAGCGTGCGGGGCACGTCAGGCCCGCACGCCTGCCCCGATCCGACCCCGACCGCAGGAAGCGGGAGCGCGGGAGCAAAGTCCCGCGGCCGCGGCCCATGGCTTTCCATCCGCCGACCAGCGGCGATGCCTGTCGTATACCGTCTTCCACTTCCCGAATCGAGCCGGCAGATCCCGCCACGGGACGCCAGTCCTCAGCCGGAACAGGACTCCGTTGATCACCTGACGACGGTTCTTCCAACGCCCGCCCCGGCCGACGTTCTTCGGTAAACAGGGCTTGCCTGGTCGAGCGGGACCTCGCGGCACGTGTGCACCGGGGCGGCCATCTGCTGTCGGTGTGGACCCCGGACACACGCCGCTCCATGCGGCGTCTGCTCGGCCCGGGCGTGGACTCGATCACCACCAACCGTCTCGACGCGCTGCACGCGCTGCGCGGGCGCTGAGGCGGGTGGCGGTCCCGGGCCGTTCGGTCGCCGGGGGTCACGCTGCCGCGGGGGCCGGCCGGGTGACCCCGGCCATCAGCTCCTCCAGCAGCTTGATCTTCTTCCGGACGACATACAGCGGGACGATCCCGAACACCCCGAACGACATGTCGATCACCGTCCACCAGAACGGGATCCCGCGGATCGGACCGCAGATCAGGGCGAGCGGGATGATGCCCGCGCAGGCGATCATCCCGAACTCGACGACCCAGATGTTGCGGACGGGATCGCGGTAGGGCCCGTAGAAGGCCACCGCGATCACCAGGTGCGCGAACGCCAGCCAGTCCGTGCCGTAGAGGACGAAGGGCTGTTCGGCGTCGGTGGCGTCGAGTCCGCGGCGCACCCGCTCGATCCAGTCCATGAGGGCGGGCAGGTGCTCAGGTACGGACAGGGACCGCAGCAGATCCTCGGTCCAGCGCAGTTCGTGGACCAGGGGAAAGGCCGTGGCACCGCTGAGTACCAGGCAGACGACGAAGAAGACCAGCCACGCGCGGATGCCCCTCGACAGGGCCGCTCTGTCGCTCATGGCAGGAGCGTACCCCTCGAAATGAACATGTTCAAAAGTGGTTCGATGCCGACCTCGCCGCCCGCGTACAGGGGGTTGGGACACGAGAACGCCCTAGGTCCTGCCCGATGGGTCGCGTGACTCGCCTGGTGACGGATCGTTCGGTCGATGTGGGGCGGGGTGATCTTTCTCATGACGAGTGGCTCGGCTGGAACCGCATCTGACGAGGAACCGAGGGCGGGGCGGTCGTTGGCAGTGCCACCGCAGAGTGATCAACGGGATTTTGTTTCGGCAGCGGACCGGCCTGCCGTGGCGAGATCTTCCGCCGCGTTTTGGGAAGTGGAAGACGGTTCATGACCGTCATCGCAGGTGGTCGGCGGATGGCACGTGGGAGAAGATCCTCGGGGCTGTCCAGACCGACGCTGACGCCGACGGCCGGATCGACTGGAGCATGGTCAGCGTGGACTCCACCTCTTGCCGCGCTCATCAGCACGCGGCCGGGGCTCACACATGTCCACCGAGGGTCCCCGGCAGGCGTCGGCGACCGCGCCGACACCGCTCCGACGAGGGCCTGGGACGTTCGAGGGGCGGGCTGAACTGCAAGATTCATCGGGTTCCGGCAGTGACAGGACTTGGTTCTGGCATGCGGCGGCGTGGTGCCACGGCTTACTCGGCCGGCTTGGACTGCTGCTCCTCCGCGGCCAGTGTGGCCGTCTGCTCGGCCGCGCGGGTGCGAAGTAGTAGGTCGTACTCGATACTTGTCGCCGGGGCACCCAGCACATGTGGCCTGAACGCCCCGGGGAGTTGATGGGGTCAACCGAATTCCGGTGACCTGGAGGGCCGTGGTCCAGTGGCTCTTGATGGCGCTGCGGGCGGCGGACAGGGTGATGGTGCCGGCGCAGACGGCGTTCTTCAGCTTCGTTTCGACGCCGTCCTTGGAGTGCACGGCCTTGGGAGCCGGAGTAGGGCTGGGCCACGGGTCGCCGGGGTCACGGGGCGCGCCGGAACTGGCTGGAGGGGTTGGTCGACGAGCCGCGTCCGTGCCGGCCACGCACGGTCGGCGACCACGAAGTCGAGCAGGCGGTGGTCGACACGCTGGAGTCGATGCCGCCGAGGACGGGTTTCAGTGCAGTTCCTGCACCTCATCTACTCACACCCGGATTCGTGGGGCCAATAGCCTTGTGCCATGGTCGACGGGCATCGGTTACCGGCTGACGACGCGGATCGAATACGCAACGGGGCGGCGAACGGTGCACCGTCTCGCCGGTGGTACCGAGATCCGGCCGTGGTCGTGCCAGCAGTAGTAGCGATTGTCTCGGCGCTCATCGGGCTCGTTCCGTACTTCTTCCCCCAACAGCAGCCCGACAAGTTCAAGAAGTATGTCGACCCCGAAGAATGCTTGACGACTGCCTGGCCCGGACCTGGCACGGCGGTGCCACAGAAGGTTCAGGCCGGCAAGAACGTGGCCGGGTACGCGATCCTTCGACAGACACCCTGTTGGCGTGCACCGAAATCGCAACCGTCCACCCCCTTCAACCCCGCAGCCGGGATCTCGGTGTTGTGCTGGGTCAACGCCGACGACGTCTTCGACACCTCGAAGGTGCCCCGTTACAAGTGGTACTTGGTGGCTGACCCTGCCCACCCGGGCAAGACGATCGGCTGGACACCCCAGTGGCCCTACGGGGCACCTGCACAGCCTGTTCCGATATGCGGTCAGCACCCACAGCGGTCGCTGTCCCCTGTCTCCCTTGTCGCTGCCGCTCTGGCAATGATGGCAGTGATATCTCTGATCATCCTGGCAATCAGGCGCAGGCGTCGAAACGTGCCGCATCCCGAAGAGCCGCCTGACACCGATAACGAACAGCCGTAAATGGCAACTCAGTGGCGGATGTGCCAGTCAGGGTGCGTCCGCGCGATGCTGAGTGTGTTCTCAGCCAGGTCGTGCAGCCGAGGCGGGCGGGTAGGTCTGGGGTGAGACGGGCAGGCCGCGCAAGACGCACTGGCAGATCCGCAGGTCCGTGGATCAGCGAACACCTGCATCGGCACCTCGAGCCAAGCCTCCACGGCGTCCTGCGATGCGTCCAGTTCGGGGTCGCGAGTTCCGTCCGGGGCGTAGGCCCGGCGACCGGTCCGCGTGAAGCGGAAGATGCGACCGGTACCAGGCATGGACTGCGCCTGCGCGCTCGGTGGCGGTGCACGACCCTCGGCGAGGGTCGCCATCGCTCACAGCAGGGGTGCATGACAGGATTTCACCATGCACTGTGACGTCTGCGATCACGAGATGACGAAGTGGGATCGTCCGCCGTCGCGGTGGTGTCGTGAGCTCTGGATTTGCACATGGTGCTATGCGGTGACCCAGATCGGGACTCCGGACTACGAGATCAGCCGCCCCGGACACTGCCCCTGGGACATCCGGTGGGAAGCGGCATGGACGGACATGCTGCCGGACGCCGGTCGGCACGCATATGGCTACTTCCACAAGACGCTCTGCGGGATCGAGAAGCCGGACATGACCGGCTCGCAGTTCGGCATGTGGGGCGGCGCATACAGCGATGAATGCCCTGACTGCACGGCTGCGGCCCTCGCCATCGACGCGCGGTGGCCCGAGGAGCGACGTGACGGCTTCCGAGTGAGCGCCCCGGCCGTGCCCCAGCCCCGTCCCGAGGACGACGCCGGTTACGTCCAGCCAGTAGACGAACTCGGCCGACTGGACATCCGGCTACCGCAGACGCCGACGGGGCCGGAGACGCGCGTTCTTGCGGGTTCCCCTGCGAATGCGCCCGCCGAAGACGGATTCCGACAGATCGGCGATGGCCCTGAGGCGGTGTGCCTTCCGGCGTTCTGGGCCGGACATGGGATCGGACCCTACCGGCCGTACGACGAACAAGGGCGCACCTTCGCATGGTTCCAGGCATATCCCCTTGAGACGATTCCGCCGTTGGACGAGGAGTCCTTCGTAGGCGACTTCGCCTGGTTCGGCGAAGTCGGTGATCCGCTCGACTACCGCACGGCCGTGACGGATCCGATCGCAGCCGATCTGGCGAGAGACGGTCTCCCACTGCCCGCCGACTTCGTGGCGTTGATCACCCGAGCCAACCTGCACCGCTGCCTTGACCGCGTGGGCGGTGGTTCCTGGACCGATGTGACCGGCCCACTGCCCAGCCCTGTCGATCCGGCCGACCGCATGGTGCTCTTCTTCCGCGATCAGCAAAGCTGCATCATGTGGTACCTCTACCTGCACCACAGCGGGCAGTCCGGCGTCGTCTGCTCCGATTGGGATTTCACCCTGGAACCAGAGCTCAGGTACGGACCCGACGACGAGATCGTCCTACCGCGCCGCGAGATCTTCTGGACCGCCCCGAGCGTTGAGATCTTCGCCTACCGGTTTCTGGCCGAGGCGAGACTGGTGCTCGCGATCCACGACAAGAAGCGGGCCATCGAGCTCGATCCGGAGCTCCTTGCCTACCTCGCGCACTACGTGCCCGGTTCGAGCAGTGAGTGAGGGCTATCACGCAAGTGATCTCTGCGAGGGCTTGGACGCCTCGGAGAGTCGCAATGTTCAACCCGCCTGGACGAGGTTGTGAGGTCGGGCGATCCCGAGGACAGCATCGTGCACGCCATCTCCCTTGAGTCCGTAGTCGCGCAAGATCTTCCAGGTCTTCATCCAGGCGAAGACATCTCAACGCGGGCTCGGACTTGGTTGTGAGAACGGTTGTGCTCTCGCTTCCCACCTCAGAGCCCGCCGCCGGCGGGACGGCGGTGCGGGATCAGGAGACCGGTGCCACGGTAGGCGCCGTGAGCAATGGTTACGATCATTCCGGCTCCATTCCTCGCTCCGGATTCCGCCCACGCCTTGCGTCTCCTAGGGGTCCGAGCCGGCCTCACGCCTGGCGACGTACCCCTGTTCGGAGCAGGCGCCCCGGCTGCCCGCGGCTCAGGAGACACCAGGCCCAGTCCACCAGGCAGGACACGGGCGCCTGGACTGCCACCAGACCCACAGCCCCCGCTGCGGCGAGGCCGGAAAGCGCCCCCGCGACACCGTGTGTTCGCGACACGAGCCGCGCGGTGCCGGCCGGTCGTCCTCGCGGGCGGCGATAGGTGCCCGGCGGGCGGTGGGAGGCCCGAGGGACGACACTGGGAGCAAGGGCTGATACCCGGGAGGTACGGATGACGTGCGGCACACAGGACGATGCCTATGACGTGATCGTTCTCAGCCGAGGCGCTCGGTCGTGACCGCCGTACCCGGCGATTCCGGTGCCGGTCGCCGTCCCGTCCTTGCCGGTCAGACCGTCGTGCTGATCGGTGGCAGCGCGGGCATCGGACTCGAGACCGCCCGCCAGGTGCGCGCGGAGGGCGGCCAGGTGGTCCTGGCCGGCCGTGATCCCGAACGGTTGCGGCAGGCCGCGCTCGAACTCCGACCGCTGAGCACAGCGGCGCTGGACGCGACCGACACCGACCGCCTTGAGCAGTTCTTCCGGGAACTGCCCGGCCCGGTCGACCATGTGATGGTCACAGCCGGCGGCCCGGCCTACATGCCTTTGGCGGACATGGACCTCGCCGCCGCCCGGCGTGCGATCGACGAGCGCTTCGCCACGACGCTCGGGGTCGCCCTCTACAGCCGTGACAAGGTACGGGCCGGAGGCACGCTGCTGTTCATGGGGGGCACCGGAGCCCGCCGGCCCGGTGTCGGCATGGCCGTCACGTCCGCCCTCACCGCCGCTACGCCCGCGCTCATCGCCAACCTGGCGCTGGAACTGGCACCCATCCGGGTCAACGTCATCGCCGCCGGATTCGTCGATACGCCCCTGTCCGCCTCGCTGCTCGGCGATCAGCTCGATGCCCGGCGCGAGGAGCTGCGCGCCACGCTGCCCATCCGACGGGTCGTCGGCCCGGAGGACGTCGCCGCACTGGCCGTCCACCTCATGTGGAACGAGGCGCTCACCGGCGGAACGTACGACATCGACGGCGGTCAGCAGCTCATTTCCCGCTGACGCTCAGTAGCTCCCCGCCGCGGCTCCTGAGGCCTCGTCATCCGGGTGGTTGCCTCCCAGGAGGCGACTTCGAGCTGCTGGTGAAGGGGCAGGTCCCGCCAGCTCCCACCGGTGTTGCCGTGCGAGTTGGGCCCGGATGCAGGCAGGGGCGTCGGGTCGCTCATCGGGGGCCCGCCACGGGCCACGCTGTTGGCGCCCGGTTTGCGCCCCGGCGGCGTCAGCACCGGGGAACCGCATCTGCGTGACCATCCGGCCGTGTGACGGTTGTGTCGGTTATGCATGCCTCCACTCCGGGCAGACCGGCTGCCGTAGGCGCCGTCATGTCACTTCTCCTTCTGCTCGTTGCAGTCCTGAACGGCCCCCCGGCCACCGCCGGCGGCCACGCGCCGCCCGCGGCGGACCCGGACGTGATCCGTGAATGGAACACGATCGCCACCGACACCATCGGCACCAACCTCGGCGCCACCCGCCCCTCGGGCCAGGTGATCATCTGGCACGGGTTCGTCTCGGCTGCCGTCTACAACGCCGTGGTGGGCATCCAGGGCGACTACGCCCCCTACAAGTGGCAGGTGCGTGGCCCCTCCACCGTGTCGCCCGAGGCGGCAGCCGTGGCCGCCGCCCACCGCGTACTGGTCACCTATTTCCCCGCTTCCCAGGCGCCGCTCGACGCCGCCTACGCCGAATCCCTCGCCAGGATCCCCGCGAGCAGCGCCAAGACGCAGGGCGTGGCCTTCGGGGAGCGGGCCGCCGAGCACCTCATCGACCTGCGCGAAGGCGACGGCCGGGGTGCACCAGTGCAGTTCACCGCCCAGCCGGCGCCAGGCGTCTGGCGGCCCACCCCACCCAGCTACCAGCCCTTCATCGACCCGTGGCTCGGCGGACTGCGCCCGATACTGCTCGCCTCCCCGGCCCAGTTCCGTCCCGGGGCCCCACCCGCGCTGTCCTCGGCCCGCTATGCCCGGGACGTGAACGAGGTGAGGACCATGGGGGCGAAGACCGGGTCGCCCCGCACCGCGTTCCAGACCGAGACCGCCCTGTTCTTCGGGGGCAATCTGGGCGTGCAGATCCAGGGGGCGCTTCGGGACTACACGGCTCGGCACCACCTGGGGATCGCTGAGACGGCACGGCTGTTCGCCGCGGCGAACACCTCGGCCACCGACGCCGTCGTCGCTGCCTGGGACGCCAAACTCCACTACGGACGCTGGAGGCCGATGACCGCCATCCAGCTGGCAGACACCGACGGCAACCCCGCGACCCCGGCCGACCCGCAGTGGCAGCCGCTGCTCGTCACGCCACCGCACCCTGACTACATCAGCGGCCATGCCGCGGTCGCCGGCGCCGTGACCCGGACCCTGAGCGGGCTCCTTCGCACCATGCGCCTCGACCTCACCCTCTTCTCCGAGGCCACGGGCACCACACGGCACTACGAATACGCCGACCGGCTCAACGAGGACATGATCAACGCCCGCGTCTGGGCCGGGATCCACTTCCGCTCCGCGGATGTGGCCGGGTGCCAGGCCGGCAGCCGCATCGGCGTCTGGGCGGTCACCCACTACTTCCGTCCCCTGCGTTCGGCGCAGGCCGCGCCGACGGCACTTCCCACGTGCCCGCAGACCAGTACGCGCTGAGGCCCTGACACCTGCCCGGCCAGGACCGTCGGCGGGTGCGTGCCGAGGCGTGCACCCGCCGACGGTCCCGTCCCTCGTGCCGGGTAGTGCCACATCAGACACGTTCGCCCTGTTGGCCGGCTGGCGGTGTCAGCCCTGTTGAGTGTGCGGTCTACTCGGCCTCGAGTTGGTGGTCGGCCCAGATGTAGCTTTCAGGCAGCAAGTCGGTGATAGGGACCGTTCGGGTGCGGTCGCCTTTGCCGACAATGACCTTGAGGGCGGGGAAATAGTCGAGAAGCACCTGACGGCACCGGCCGCACGGGGGAACAACCCCGCGATCGCGGTCGCCCACCGCGACGATGGTGTCCAGCTCGTAGGCGCCCTGCGCGGCTGCTGCGCCGACAAGGACCAGCTCAGCGCAGGGGCCTCCTGTGAAGTGGTAGGCGTTCACCGCGGTGATGATCCGGCCGTCCTGGGCGCGGGCAGCTGCTGCCATGGTGTGGTTGTCGCCCCGGCAGCGCGTGCGAGCGACGTGCGCTGCAGCCTGGACGAGTTCGAAGTCGACGTGGTGGGGCTGCGTGGTCATCTTCTCTGCCTTCGTCGGGTGTCAGGCGACGTTTACCCGCGTGACCAGGGTGCGCAAGCGAATATCGGCGGTGTGCTTGTTCCGCCAGATGATGTGGCGGCGGATCATGCTGCCCTGCTCCTTGTGGCCGGCATGGTCGGTGCCGTCCGGGGTGAAGCAGCGCGGGGCGGTGAACTGGCCTTGATGCGACTCTTGGGCGTCCTGGTCCGTTGGCTGCATCGCTGCGACACCCTGGTGCCACCGCTCCAGCCGCGGACAGTGCAGTCCCATCGCCTACGAGAGGGCACTCGACACTCCGGCAACTACCCAGCCGTATGGCCCGTGTCCAGGGTTCCGGGTCAAAGCTTCCCTTGCCGTTCCGGCGATTTCGCTGCTGGCTGTCGGCCATTCGAGGTGGCAGGCGGAGTGGTCGTGGCTGGCGGCCTCTTCCGATCAGCCAACGGCCTTGCGGCGCGCGCGGTATGCGGCGACGGTGGTCCGGCTGGCGCAGGCGTTGGAGCAGAACCGCCGGGTACGGTTGCGGGAGTCATCGACGTAGTAGCGTCCTCAGGTGGTGGCGCGGCAGCGGCCGATCGTCACGGCCGGGTCACCGGAGACGACGTGCGCGAGTGCGGCGGCACAGCTTCGCCCGAGCCAGCGCACGGGGTCTTCGCCGTTCGGAGCGAAGTGCAGGTGCGGAGAGCCTTCGCCGTCATGGTCGTCGACCCGGATCAGCGGTGGGTGCTCTTCCAGCAGTGCGTTCACGGCGTAGATCGGCCCAATGTGGGAGGCGGCCTCGACGGCATCGCGCAGCCCGGGCAGGAAGGCAGCGAGCCGCTCGGCGTCCGGCTCTGCGATCCGGTGCTGGCGGAACATCTCCTGGCGCAGCTCGCTCGGGGCGTCACCGTTGACGAATTCGACCGCGAGGCGGGTCAGGTTCCCGATGTAGTCGGCGTAGTGCACTTGACCACCTACCTCCCGCACTCGAAGAGCAGGCACCATGACCACTGATGCCACCTACATGATGGACCGTGGACCCGCAGTCGCGCGAATGCTGCATCGCGTCGGCCGGTGGGACGAGGCGCTCGCCGTGCTGCCCACCGACGCGCTCGCGGAGCGGGCCGAGATCCTGGTGGACCGCTACTGGTGGCGGCTGGACGGCGCCGCGGCGGCCGCGAAGGCGGTCAGGGCGCTGTCGCCGGACGACCCCGTGCTCGCTGGATATTTGGGCGCACAGGTTCGCTACACCCGGTTGCTGTTCAGCCTGGGCCCACTTCCCGAAGACCTGCAGCAGGCCCGCGAGGCCTTCGCCACCGCCACGGCCGACGCCCGACTGGCCGGTTGGTCCACGTTCTGGCTCGGGGTGCTCGCCGACAACATCGACGGCGACAGCGCTGCGGCGCGACCTGCCTACCAGCAGGCACTTGGACAGGCCCGCGAGCAAGGTGACGCGCTGCTGGAGTCGTACGCCACCCGCCACATCGGCGCTCATCTCCTGGAACAGGATCGGGAGCAGGGCATCACCCTGCTGCGTCGGTCATACCACCTGCGGGCATCCCTCGGCGCTCGTCCGCAGACCGCGGCAGCAGCCCTCACTCTTGCCGGCGAGCTGCCTCCTGGAGCCGAGGCCGACCAACTCCGCGAGACAGCCGGTCTGACTGCCCGTGAGCTGGAACTGACCTGGCTGCTAAGCGCATTCTGACGTGGGTTCCCCGGCGGGCCCGGCGGCCGTCGGCTCCGGCACGTGGCTTCGCAGTCGCTCGTGCCATTGATTCGTCGGCACACTCAGCGGGCGAACCACGCAGCTCGCCAAGACGGAAAGATCCGCCGGACAGGCCCTGGACCGGTAGCGCTCCGCAATACGGGACCAAGAGCGCCGTGAAACTGACCCGATACCAGCGGACAGCGGCCCGCAGGAAACCCGCGAAAGGGGCGAGCCCCTCGAATTTCTTCTTGCACCTGGGCATGCCGGGGTTGCGGTGCAGCGGCAGCCGGTCCTTGATGTCCTCGAGCACCTTGGCGCGGGACTTGCCGAGTTCGCGTGTGCCCTGCTGCTGGGGTACGGCGCCCTCCCCGAGTCAGGGGACGGCACCCTCACCCGATGACCGTTGTGGCCCGCATTCGCCTCACGAGGTGGATGCCGAATCGCCCTCGCGGCGATTCGACCGAGTCCGGTCCTGCTGCGCAGGAGTCCGGTTCTCCTCGGCCGGCAAGGCCGGGGGCTCCTCGGGGGAATCCGGTGCACCGATCCGGGGTCGGTGAAGGCTCGGCGCGTTGACCCCGGCCGCCGGTTGGGGCCGGTGCCGAACGTAGTGGTTGAGCGGTGACGTCTTGGTCAGGAATCCGATTCGTCGCGGTTGACGGCAATGACGTCACGCGGCAGCCGGTCCGCGCGCAGGTCCGCCAGGTTGTCCAGGAACGTCTGCCCGACCGCGGCTGGTTCTCCGGGGAAGGCGAAGGCACGATGCGGTGAGACGACGAGATTCGGTACCGTCCACACGGGATCGTCCGACGGAAGCGGTTCGACCCGGTGCACGTCGAGAAAGGCGCCGCGCAACCCACCCGAACGCAAGGCCTCGTGCAGTGCCGCGTCCTCCACCGTGGATGCCCGTCCGACGTTGACCAGCACCGCGTGCGGAGGCAACACGGCCAGGACGTCCTTGTCCACGAGGTTCGCCGTCTCGGCGGTGCCCGGAAGGCAGCACACGACGTGGTCGGCACTCGCGGTGGCCTCGATCAAAGCATCGACGCCCACGGTCCGTTCGGCGTTCTCCACGGGGACCGCACCGGTCCGCGTGACCGCGACGCAGTGGGCGCCCAGCGCGGCAAGCCTGTGCACGACGGCTTGCCCGATCCGTCCCGCCCCCACGACGAGGACTGTCGAACCGTGCAGCATCGATGCCTGCGACGTGTACCAAGGGCGTTGTTGCGGACGCTCGGACAGCGCCGAGAAGTCCTTGAGCAGCATGAGCAATGCGGACACGGCGTACTCGGCAACGGACTTCACCGGCACCCGCGCCGAACCCGTCACCAGCAGCCCCGGCGCCGGACCCGCAGCGGGCAGGTGGTCCGTGCCGGTGCCGGTGAGATGCAGCCACCGCAGATTCGGCAGCAGTGCCAGAGCACCGGGCGGGAACTGGTAGCCGATCAGGACGTCTACGCCTCCTCGCACGTCCTCGGGCAGGTCGGCGATGGACTCGCCATGCAGCGTCGGGACTTCCTGATCGATGTATGGCACCAGCTTCGGTGCCATCTTCGTGTGCGCGACGAGCACTTTTGGATGCGTCCAGTCGACGGCGTTCACAGGGCGATGTTCCGGTCGGTCAGCAGTTCCGCGACCGGATCCGGGCTGCCTGAGGCGCTCAGTTCCTGGATGAGCGCACAGTTCTTCTTGATCTTGCTGGCGATCCAGTCCCGCAGCCATGCCGAGAGCTGCGTCGTGGTGAGCCCGGACGGTGCGATGCCGGTGATGACCGTTCCGGTGAGGGCGGCTCCGCCGACGTTCACGACGACGTCCGGGAGCACGATGTGGCCCGCCTCGCGCAGCATGCTGCGGGCCGGCTTGCTGATACTCATGTTCCCGCCTTCGACCACGATGCCCGTACGCACTGAGGACACCGCGGACTCGTCGATCGCGTCCGCGTTCGCGGCGAGCACCAACAAGTCCGCCCCGACCTTCAGCCACGCGCGGTCTCCGTCGTGGATGCGGACCGAGGACGGCAGCTTGCCGCGGTCGATGGTGCCGTCGGTACCGGTGCACTCGATCAGTTGTTGCACCGGCAGACCGGCCGGATCCTCGATCGTGCCCAGCACGTCGGCGACCGCGACGACCTGGTGGCCGGCGGCCACGAGGTGCAGCGCCGCTGCTCGGCCAACCGCCCCGAAACCCTGCAGGACGACATGTTGCGGGGTGCGGACCCCTTGTGCGTCCAGCGTGGCCAGCGCGGCCGTGGCCACACCGAACCCGGTGATGTCGGACATGGTCCGGTAGAACTGGCTCCATTCCACGTCGAGCCGGGTCGCCCCCGGCACACCGGCGATGTCGTAGCCGGCCGCGGCGAAGAACGTGTCCCGGTCGGCCTGGGTCGTCCCCTGGTCACACCCCAGGTACACACCTCCCTGCATCAGCGGTCGGGCCACTTGACCGAACGTCCGCATCAGGGCGTCGCGATCGCCGACCGTGCCTCGGGGGCGGATGCCCGCCTTCGCACCGCCGATCGGCAGGTCGGCCAGGGCCAGTTTGTGGGTCATCGCCCGTGCCAGGCCCGCGAGTTCGGCCGGGTCTACCGTGGCGGTCATCCGTGTGCCGCCCATGGCCAGGCCATTGACCGTGCTGTCCACGACCACCCATGCATCGGCGTCGCAGCCAGGCAGGGACAGCGTGGTGGTGAACAAAGGCGACGGCGCCTGCGTGGGATCGCTGTGCAGTAGCTGAGTCATGTCTTGCTGTCCTTCGTGGGTGTGAAGTGTGTTGGTCACGGCGTCGGCGGGCGGCGGGACGGTCGTCGTAGGGCCGATGCGGCCGCCGAGGGCGTCTCACGTCTGCAGGGCATCACGGGTGGTGAGCGGAGCCGGCTCGGTCTTGCAGAGCGTCCGCCTCGTCCTGGAGGGCATCGAGGTCCTCCGCGACGACGCCGGCGGTGGGAATGTCGGGAAGTCTGTCCTCGATGTGGCGCAGGGGGCGGTAGCGCAGCCCGAGGATGCCCCAGCAGGACAGCAGCAGTCCTCCGACCACCATGAGCAGGCCCATGCCGCGGCCCTGTCCCGTACCGCCCATGATCCACTGGAGGAAGTGGCTGCCGGCGACCCACGGCCCGAACACGTGGTTGTACAGCAGGGGGGTGAGCAGGAAGCCGAGCGGCATCAGTCCGGTGGCGAGCATCTGGTTGGTCGCCACGACGCGGCCTTGCAGTTCCAGGCCGACCTTCGCCTGCAGGATGGCGAGCCAGTGCGCGTTGAGGATGGCGGTGCAGACCCACCACAGGAAGAGCCCGACGCCCATGAGCACGGGTACGGGCCGCAGCCCGATCAGCGCGGTCGCCAGCCCCATCCCGATGGTCGTGCCGATCATGCCGTCGGCACGGCGCCGGGTGCCACCCCAGAGCGCCATGCTGAGGCCGCCGACGGCAGCGCCCAGTCCGCCGGCGGCCACGACCAGACCCAGCACCGCTGCACTGCTCGTGGAGAGCACCAGCGGCGCGGTGAGCACGGTCGTGGTGGCGGTGATGTAGTTGACGACGACGAAGAAGACCACCATCGCCACCATCGGGGGGCGGCGCACGATGAAGCGCCAGCCGCCCGTGATCGCCGAGGCGAAGGTCTCCCGTCGCTTGCGGAACAGCCGGTTCGGGAAGCGCACCACGAGCAATACGCTCGCGCCCATGAGTACGGCGACCAAGTCGACGTACACCACGCCGTTCAGTCCGGTCAGGGTGATCAAGGCGCCGCCGAGCATCGGTGCGATCAGCGTGCTGATGGCGGTGCCCACTTGGATGATGCCGTTGGCCTGTGCGAGGTAGGGCTTGGGTACCAGTTGGGCGACCGAGGCGAGGTATGCCGGCCGCTGGAAGGCGGCCGTCACCGAGGTCAGTCCGGTGAAGAGGGCGACTTCCCAGATCTGCAGGCTCCCGGTGGCCGCCGCGGCGATCAGCCCGGACAGGGTGATGCCGTAGACCGCGGTACAGCCCAGCAGTACGCGGCGTCGGTCGTACCGGTCGGCGACCGCGCCGCCCAGGGGGGCGGCGAAGAACGCGGGCGTCAGCGCCAGCATGGTGATCAGTGAGTAGTAGCCGACCTGGTGGGTGCGTTGGTAGACCCATACGCCCAGGCCGAACGCGGTGAGTGCGGCGCCGGTCATCGAGGCCGTCTGGCCCAGCGCAAGCATCGCGAACAGGCGCAGGTCGCGCAGATCCCGACGGGCCGGACGGGCCGGTCGGGGGGACGGGCCGGCAGCGTCGGCAGACGCGGTGTCCCTGGACGGCGCGGCGGCGGGGCCGCCGCCGGCCAGTCGGCCGGAGATCAGCTCGGCCAGTTCGACGGCCTGGTGTTTGAGGAAGTAGTGACCGGCTCCGGATATCCGGGCGAGCTCGACCTCGTCGGCGAAGGCGTGCCACTCCTGGTACCGCTCCTCGAAGAGCTCCGTGGTGCGGTCTCGGTCTCCGACGACGCACAGGACCGGTGTCCGCAGCCGCGCGGCGTCGGTCGCCTCGAGCTGCGAGCTGAACCAGTCGATGGCCTGGCGCGCGTCGTGCCGCACGGCGCCGATCATCGCTTCCTGGGTCTCTTCCTCCAGTTGTCCGCCGAGGGCCTGCAGTACTTCGCGGTAGGCGCGGTCGGAGGTCCAGCGGTCGCTGGGGAACCAGCGCTGTACGAGGGAGGAGAGCCGTCCGGGAAGCCTGGCAGTGGGGAACGATGCTCCGAGCACCACCCCGGCCAGTTCGCCGCCCTGGGCCTCCAGCTCCAGTGCCAGGGCGACCGCGGCCGCGGTACCGACGCAGTGCCCGTAGACCAGCACCGGTCCTGCACCGCGCTGCGCAAGCTCGTTGCGACAGCCGTCCACCATCTCGGGCAACGTGAGCATGGTCTCGTCCGAGCGTGCGGGGTCGTGGCCGGGCAGCTCCACGGCCAGGATCTCCGCATCGGGGTGACGTGACGTGAGTTCTTTCGCCAGCGGCTGGTACGAGGCCGCAGAGCCGCCTCCATAGGGGACGCAGAGCACCGTCACGCTGGGCGTGGTCCCCTCCGGGGGACCTGCCAGCCGCTGGAGCAGCCCGGAATCGGGTTCGGCGGGCTGGTCCAGGAAGGCCGCCAGTTCACGCACGGTGGGACGGGTGAACAGGTTGATCACCCGTAGGGCCGGGTCGATGGCCCGGGCGGCCCGCAGGGCGCGCAACGAGTCGCCGCCGAGGGAGAAGAAGTCCTCGTCGATGTCGAACTCCGCGTCGGGGAGTTCAAGGATCTCCTGCCAGACGGCGGCTATGCGGCGCTCGGTGTCGGTCCGGGGGGTTGTCCGGTCCGCACGGTCCTCCGCCTCGGGCTGGGGGAGTGCTGCCCGGTCCACCTTGCCGTTGGGCGTCAGCGGGATGCTCGGCACGCTGACCAACGCCGACGGCACCATGTGGGTGGGCAGCACGGCACGCAACGCGGTCCGCGCGGCCCGGGTGTCCAGCGGTTCGCCATCCGAGGGTACGAGCCAGGCCACGAGCCGCCGCTGGTGGGCTTCGCCGACGGCCAGGACGACGGCCTCGCGCACCTGGGGCAGGGCACGGCAGGCGGCGGCGACCTCGCCGAGTTCCACGCGGTAGCCGCGTACCTTGACTTGGTCGTCGAGGCGGCCGAGGAACTCGATCAGGCCGTCGGCGCGCACGCGAACCCGGTCGCCCGTGCGGTAGCAGCGGTGGGTGCCCTCCAGGGGGTCGGTCACGAAAGCGCGCCGGGTGGAGTCGGCATTGTTGAAGTAGCCGCGGGAGACTCCGGGGCCGGCGATCAGCAGTTCGCCCGGCACCGTGGGCGGCAGCAGCCGCCCGGCCGGGTCCACCACGTAGCAGACAGCGTTGGGGAAGGGGGTGCCCAGCGGTGCGACCGCACCGCCCCGGCCCTCCGTCGCGCCGGCCTGTGTCAGGTCGCATCCCAGGACGGAAACGGTGGTCTCGGTCGGGCCGTAGTGGTTGTGCACCGTCAGGTCGGGTCGGGCCGCGCGGACGCGGTCGAACAGCTGCCACGGGCACGCCTCACCTGCCAGCACCAGGGTGCGGCGCGGCAGCACCGCCGCCAGGTCGCCGTGTGCGGCCAGCAACTCCAGGTGGCTGGGCACCATTTTGACGACGTCCACCGAGTGGGTGGCGAAGTACTCGGCCAGCCGCTCCGGATCGGTGGCCGTCTCGCGCTCCACCAGATGCAGCGTGCCCCCGCTCGCCAGAGCCCCGAAGAGGGACAGATACCCGAGGTCGGCTGCGGCGGTGGACAGCAGTGCGAAGGACTGCCCGTGCCCGGAGATGCGCTCGAGGCCGCCGTGCAGATAGTGCACGAGGCTGCGGTGCTCCACCGCGATGCCCTTGGGCGTCCCGGTCGATCCCGACGTGAAGATCACGTAGGCGAGCTGGTCCCGGCTCACCCGTATCGCGGGCCGTGTGGTGGGCAACCCGCTGTCGGCGGCCGTCTCCTCGATGACCGCGACGTGGCCTGCCTGCACCCGGCCCGCCAAGTCCCGCTGCGCCAGCACGATGTCCGCGCCGACCGCCGCCAGGGTCCCCGCCAGCCGGTCGTCCGGGTAGGACGGTTCCAGCGGCACGAACGCCGCCCCGGCTTTGAGGACACCCAGCAGGGCGACTGCCAGGTCCAGGCTTCGGTCGGCCAGCACAGCCACCGGCGCCTCGGTGCGCACTCCGGCGGCAAGCAGCCGGTGGGCGACCCGGTTGGCCCGCCGGTCCAGCTCCGCGTAGGATAGTGTGCCGTCCCATGCGGTCACCGCGACGGAGTCGGGCGTGGCGTCCGCCCTGTCCTCCACCAGGGTCGTCAGAGGGCGCTCCAGTGGGTAGTCGCGCACGGGCCCGCGCAGTACCCCCGCGCTGGGCTCGGCCAGGGGCAGCGCCCCCACCGGCTGGTCCGGGTCGGCCAGCAGACCGTCCAGCATGCGCAGGTACCAGTCGGCGATGCGCTGCGCGCTGTCCCGGGTGAACCGCTCGGCGCGGAACTGCAGGACACCGCTCAGCGGGCCGCCGTCCTCGCGCTCGAAGCAGTGCAGGGCGAGGTCTGTCTTGACGGAACCGGTGCTGATCTCGGCGTACTCGGCCACCAGGCCCACGAAGAGCCCTGAGATGTCCGGGCGGCGGTAGAGGTTCGCCATGGTGTCGAACAGCGGGCTGACGCCTGTGGTGCGCTGTGGGCGCACCCGCTGCACCACCCGGTCGAAGGGCACGTCGGCGTGGCCGAGCGCGTCCAGAACGGTAGTCCGTACCCGCTGCAGCAGCTGCCGCCCGGTGGGATCCCCGGAGAGATCGGAGCGCATCACCACCGTGTTGACGAACAAGCCCACCGCCCGGTCGCTGCCCGGCACGCGGCGTCCGCCGTCCGGCACGCCCACGGCGATGTCGTTGCTGCCGGAGATGCGCGCCAGCAGCGCCTGCCAGACGGCGAGCAGCACCATGAAGGGCGTACCGCCCGACTGGGCGGCCAGCGCCCGCAGCCGTGCGGCCAACTCAACGGGGAACGCCAGGGGCACGTTGCCGCCGGTATCGGAGGGCACCGAGCGCTGCGGGTGGTCCGCCGGCAGGTCCAGCGCTCCGGTGGAGCCGCGAAGCCGCTCCTGCCACCAGTCGAGGTGGCGGGACTCCAGCTCGTCGGGCAGCGGTTCGACGGTCGCGGCGTACTGCGGTGGTGCCGGCGGAAGGGGGCCAAGGCCCAGCCGGGCGCTGTACAGAGCGGCCAAATCGGCCACCAGCAGTCCGGTGGACCAGGCGTCGGTGGCGATGTGGTGCACCACCAGCAGCAGCGCGTGGTCCTCCTCGCCCAAGGCGAAGCACACGACCCGCAGCGGGCACTCACGCTCCAGCGCGAAGGGCCGGCGCACGTGCTCACGCACCTGACGCTCCAGCTCGGCCTCCGGGTCCTGGAACGAGCCGAGCTCCACGGTGTCCAGCGGCACGTCCTCGGCCGGCTTGGTCACCATGACCGGGTTCGGTCCTGAGGCGTCCACGACGCTGCGCAGCACGTGGTGCCGCTCGGCGAGGTGGCGCACCGCCCCCAGCATCGCGTCGCGGTCCAGTGCACCGCGCAGCCGCAGCAGTACCGGAACCAGGTAGGCGGGGCTGTCCGGCTGTAGCTGGGACTCGAACCACATGCGTTGTTGAGCGGCACTGAGCGGCACCGGACCGTTCTGCTCGGCGGGGCGTCGCGGGCCCACCGTCCGAGCGGACAGCAGTGCCCGCAGCCGGTCCTGGTCTCTGTCCGAGGAGCGGGTGGCGGGGACGGTCATTCGGTGCCGCCCTCCTCCGCGTCCAGAACGGCGAGGGCACGCCGTTCCACTTCAGCAGCCAGGTCGGCCAGCACAGGGAGTTCGAAGACGGTGTGCACGGCCACTTCGACGCCCAGCGCGTCCCAGATCTCCCTGGCCACCCGGATCGCCGTCAGCGAGGTACCGCCGTGTTCGAAGAAGGAGTCGGAAGCCGCAACGTTCTCCACGTGCAGCAGCCGCTCCCAGGTCTCCGCGAGAAACACCTCCACGACCGTGGCGGGCTCCACCCGCTTCCGTTCCACCGCGGTCCGCGGCGAGGCCTCCTGCCGCGGCGGCACCGACAGTGCGATGGCCAAGCAGGCATAGTCGGGCGCGGAGGTGCCCTCCGTGAGGACCTGGAAGAAGCCGTCCAGAAGTGCCTCGGCAGCGGTTTCGTCAAAGCGCTCCACGTCGTAGGACAGCTGCACTTCGGTGCCGGAGGCGGTTTCGTTGACGAGGAAGGTGACTTCGTAGCGGGCCGCACCGGTGTCCAACTCGCCCAGTGACCGCAGCTCCACCTCACCCGCCGACGCACGGACCGGAGCCCCGGACGGGTGCACCGAGAGCGCCACCGGGGTCAGCGGCACTCCGGCCAGCCGCGCCACACCGGCTGCGTCGGCCGCCTCCGAGAGGGCAGCCGCGGGCAGGTCGGTGTGTGCCAGCATGCGGTTGCGCGCCAGCGCCGCGAGTGCGGCCACCGAGCGGAAGCTCTGCTCGGGCTCCCACCGCACCCGGACCGGGAGGACCGAGATCAGCGGGCCGACCACCCGGTCGAGTTCCACCAACTCGCGTCGCGCCGCCGGAACCCCGACGACAACGTCGTGGGTGCCGGTCCAGCGGGCGAGCAGCACATCCAGCGCCGCCAGGTACAAGGAAAATTCGCTCAGTCCGGTGGTTGTGCCCAACCTGTGCACGGCCTCGGCCGTCTCCGTCGGCAGCGGGCGGACCAGTCGCGCTCCCCGGTACTTCGGGGGGCCGCTGCGAGGGCGGCGGGCCACGTCGTACGGCGGTTGTGCGCCCGCCAGTTCCTCGGTCCAGAACGCCTGGTCGGCACTCGAGGAGGCAGCGAACAGCTTCTCCTCCCAGCGGGCCACGTCACCCAGTTGCACGGCGGGGTCCGCGAGCTGGTGCCCGGCATCGGCAAGGTGCGCGGCGAGCTCGTCCAGGACGATGCCGCCGGACCAGCCGTCGAAGGACATGTGGTCGACGGCCATCACCAAGGTGGCCGCGTCCTGCGCGGTGCGCAGCAACACGGCGCGCAGCGGCGGTATGTCGTGGTCGGACGCGAAGGTCTGCCGGGCCGCCTGGTCGACCAGCGCACGGATCTCCGTTTCGGTCATCGTCCGTGCGTCGTACTCGGTGAAGGGCACGCGGGCCGGGGCAAGCACCTCGCCCATCGGCCCGTGCTCGCCCTCCCGCACCACGGTGCGCAGCGCCTCGTGCCGGACGACGAGAGCGTCCAGGGCAGCGGTCAGCGCGGCCGAGCTGACAGGGCCGATGATGCCGATCGCGAATGCCTCGGTGGTGACCCCGGGGAAGCCACTGACCTGGCGCGTCGTCCACAGTTGGCGCTGTATGTCGGTCAGCGGCACCTCTGCGGCTGGCAGCCTGGTCGGCGGCGGTACCGGCGCTACGGCGCCGGCGAGTCGGCGGGCCAGTCCCGCCGCGGTGGGCTCGGCCAGGAAGTCTCCCAGCTGTACGGTGGCACCCAACTCCGCGCGGACGCGTGCGACAACTCGCGCGGCGGCCAGCGAGTGGCCGCCGAGAGCGTCGAAGCGGTCCGTGCTGCCCACTCGGGGAAGACCCAGGACATCCGCGATGATGGCTGTCACCTGTCCCTCAGCGCCGTCGCGCGGCGCCTCGTAGGTGTCGTCGCCGTCGGTGCCGTTGGTGAGGGGGATCGCGGGCAGTGCGGCCCGGTCCACCTTGCCGTTCGTGTTCCGTGGCAGTTTCTCCAGCACCAGGATGCGCGCCGGCACCAGGTAGTGGGGCAGTCGCTCGCGCAGGTGGTCCCGGAGTTCGGCCTCGCCGCCGCGGACTCCACGTAGGCGTGCAGTACGCGGGTTCCGTCGGTGTCAGCCGGGGCGATGGCCACGGCGTGCCGCACAGCCGGGTGCGCGGCCAAGGCGGACTCGACCTCACCGAATTCGATCCGGAAGCCGCGCACCTTGACCTGATCGTCGAGGCGGCCGAGGTAGTACAGGAGTCCGTCCTTGCGGCGGACGAGGTCGCCGGTGCGGTAGCGCCGGCCGCCGGGGGAGGCAGGGTCCTCGACGAATCGCTCGACCGTCAGTTCGGGCGTGCCGAGATAGCCCCGGCCGACAAGCGGTCCCGCCACCCACAGCTCGCCCGGCGTCCCGTCGTCCACCACCCGCTGGCCGGTGTCACGCACGGTCAGCTCGCAGTCGGCGACCGCCGTTCCGATGGGCGGATTGCCGATCTCGTCGCGGGCGATGACGTGTGTGGCGCAGAAGACGGTGCACTCGGTCGGCCCGTAGAGGTTGACGACGGTCTCCACACCCGGCTGCGCGTAAAGGCGGTCGACCAGTGGGCGGGTGACCGCCTCGGCGCCGACGTTGACCCGGCGCACGCTGCTGGGCAGCGGCTGTTCCAACAGGGCGGCCAGCGACGAGGGGGGTGCGCTGATCATGGTGACCTCGTCGCGGGCGGGCAGCGTCGGCAGCGCGAGGATGTCGTCCGCCAGGACGACGCAACCTCCGGCGCTCAGAGGTCCGAAGATCTGGTGGACGGACGCGTCGAAGGAGATCGACGCCGTGGCCAGTCCGGCCCGCAGGTGCCCGGGGTCGATGGTCCGGCCCATCCATCTCAGCAGGGCGACCACGGAGGAGTGTTCAATCACCACACCCTTGGGGGTGCCGGTGGAACCGGACGTGAACAGCACGTACGCGACACCGCTGCCCGCCCTGGCCGGAGCCTCTGCACCGTCGTCCGGGCCGTCGATCAGTACGGGCTGTGCGCCGGTCGCGGCGACGGTCGGGGCCAGTTCACGTGTGGTCAGGATCTGCTGGAGCCCCGCCTGTCGGACCATTCCGGTGAGGCGGGGCACCGGCAGATGCGGGTCGAGTGGGACGTAGCCGCAGCCTGTCCGCCACACCGCCAGCAGCCCGGCCACCAGGCGCTCGTCGCGGCCGAGGCACACACCGACCAGGCCCCCGGACGGCTCGGTCAGCCGCCGCGCGAAGCCGGCGGCCAGCCTGTCCAGTTCTCGGTGGCTGGTTCGGCGATCACCGACGATGACCGCGGTCGCGTCGGGGACGCGTTCGACCTGAGCGGCGACAAGGTCGTACACACTCGTCATGGGGACTCTTTCTCATTACTCGAAGGGGGCTGCTCATGCGACGGACAGCCCCCGTCCACATGAAGCGGTGCTCCAGTGATTCATCACGCCGCTGAGCTGGGCTGGAACCGGACCATGGACGCGATGTCCCGCGGTATGCCCAGGTGCTTCAGCGGCAGGCAGTGGTGCGCTGAGTGAAGCCCTGGTCCGGATGGGTTCCGGGGGTGCCCAGCGTGTGCTCGGTCGCACCTTGGGTCAGCACGGGTCTGGGCCGTGGTGTTGACGTGGATGCGGTGACGGGGGCAGACGGGTGTCGCCCCCGTCGGATCGGGGGATGGTCCGTCCGCGCGCGCTCTCGCGACTGCTCCCGGCCCGCCGCTGTCCGAGGGCAGCGGCGGGTCTCAGAGCCGCGTGGCCATCAGCGTGTGGAGGTTGGTGTCGGCCAACCAGGGTTCCTGCTGGTGGGAGACGGTGAATCCGGCCTCCGCAAGGAGGTTCGAGCAGATGGCCAGACGGCCGTCGATGTCCTGCACCTCGACGACGACCGACCGAATACGGTGCCAGTCGTCGTCCGCGATCCCGCGGAGCACATCCAGTTCGGCCCGTTCGACGTCGATCTTGAGGAGCGCCACCCGGTCCACGTGGTTGTCCGCGAGAATGTCGGAGATGGTGACGACTTCGACGGTCGCGTATTCCGGGGCATGAATTCCTTCACAGACCTTCGCCGCCTCTTCTTCGTCAAGACCTCGGTTGCGCAGGTAGGCGATGGTCAGTTGATCGTCGATGCGTGGGTCTGCATAGAGCCCGGACTGGCTCGGCGTCAGCGGGTAGTAACCGAAGGTGCGTTGCCCCTTCTGATCGGCAACCGCGTACGGGAACGCCTGCGCCGCACTGCTGTGCCGGGTCAGGTTCTCGACCAGACACCCGAAGACATCCGTGGCCGGCTCGAAGGCGAGCACCCGCACGTCATCGGCCTGTTCGGCGAAGTACATCGCCGAGATACCGATGTTCGCCCCCACATCGAGCACCGTCTCTCCCCGAGCGATGCCTTTTGCCGCCTCCGCGTAGACCCCGGATTCGAAGATCTCCCGCCACAACATGTGCGCGTCGGTTGCCTGAGGACAGCGCACCGTTCGTCCGTCGGGCAGCGGAACATCCATAGCCGTCTTACTCGTCCCGACGGACTCCGCTCCTGCCCGGCCTGGGTTTCCAGGCCGGTGCGGCCCCTCGGGCACCGCCGCGACCGGCTCGGCGCCACTGCTGTCCGCGGCCTGCTTCACCGCTGCGCGCAACGGCGCGGGCGTGGGGTCCTGACGGGTGACATGTTTGCGTTCCCGCAGGAGTTCGCGCAGCAGCGGGCGTTCGACACTCACCTCGCGCGACGGAGCCGGTGTGGGTCGTCCGTCGGTCAGCCGTTCTCCGGCGCGCCGGCGCAACAGCGCTCGATCCAGTTTTCCGCTGGTGGTCAAGGGAGTCTCGTCCATGATCAAGAACCTCGTCGGCACTCGCGGGCTGCGCCCAGGCGACGAGTTCCACGTCCTCAGCGACCTTGCCCGCAACCACCGCGGCCCCGTTCAGCTCGGTATGCGCGGCGAGGTGGTGCTCGATCTCCTGTGGTTCGATGCGCTGACCTCGGATCTTGACTTGATCGTCGACGCGTCCCAAGTACTCCAGCTCGCCGTCGACCAACCGCACCCGATCGCCGGTCCGGTACAGCCTTTTCACCGAAGACCCCTCCGGGGCACCCACGAACGCCTTCGCGGTCAGGTCCGGCCTGTTCAGATAACCCAACGCCAGCGGCACGCCACCGATATGCAGCTCGCCCTCGTGGCCAGGCGGTACCGGCAGCCCGTTTTCGTCCAGCACCGTCAGCACACAGTTGTCGATCGGTCGTCCAATGCAGACGACGTCGATATCCGCCGCTGCCGCCGGACAGCTCCAGT
The DNA here is from genome assembly GCF_040644975.1 of Streptomyces sp. NPDC046900. Taxonomy (NCBI): domain Bacteria; kingdom Bacillati; phylum Actinomycetota; class Actinomycetes; order Kitasatosporales; family Streptomycetaceae; genus Streptomyces; species Streptomyces sp. NPDC046900. The sequence goes on from NZ_JBEYXD010000070.1 coordinate 31,688, forward strand.
GACTGACGTCGATGGCCGCCTCAGTGGGACCATAAAGGTTGTGCAGAGCAGCGGTCAGGGTGCTCACGAAGTCTCTGGCCACCTCCACCGGGAGCTGTTCGCCGCTGCAGAACACGTGCCGCAGCGACGTGCACCGCGCGGCGTCCGGCCACCGGAGAAACTCACGCAGCATGGAGGGCACGAAATGGCAGACCGTGATCTGCTGCTCCACGACGGCCCGCGCCACCAGTACCGGATCGCGATGCTCCTCCAGGGAAAGCAGGACACAGGTGGCCCCGGAGATCAACGGCAGCCACAGTTCCCAGCCGGACACATCGAAAGTCACGGGCGTCTTCTGCAGGATGCGGTCCGTGAGACTGATCCGGTAGGCGTCCCGCATCCACAACAGGCGGTTGACCAAAGCTGCGTTCGGCACCACGACACCCTTGGGCGCCCCCGTTGAACCCGAGGTGAACAACACATATGCGGGCTGTTCGGCAGCGGCCTCGAGCAGCGGTTCGGGTTCGCCCTCGACTGCTCCGGCAGCAAGCGAGGAGATCTCGATCGTGTGCAATCCCTGCGCGGCCATCATGGACTCGGTGGCGGCGGTCACCAGTGCCGTTGTGCTACCGGCGACTTCGAGCACCTGACGCACCCGGGCGGGCGGATCCTGCGCCTCGACGGGCAGATACGGCAGTCCTGCCTTGAGTACTCCCAGCAACGCGACCAGCAACTCGTTGCTCCGGGGCACCACCACCACGACGGGCAGACCAGGCGTCGCGCAGTCTCGCAATGCCTGAGCGACCGCGTCGGACCGTACCTCCAGTTGCCGGTATGTCATCGTCCGCGCCCCGGCCTGGGCGGCGACGGCCGTCGGGTTCAACCGCGACACCGCCCTGACCAGCCCTGGAACGCCATGAACAGTTTCGCTGTCCACCTTGCGGCCAACCAGCTCACCGCGAGTGACAGCCTCTTCTTGCCGCACGGAAACCCCACTTGTACGCACCGAGTTGCCACGCGAACGTACGTACGCGATTGCCTGATGGGCAACGCTCCTTGACGACGTCCTAACTCAGCGTCTCGTCAGGGGGCGGTCGTAGTGTCGGTTTCCTGCTTTAAGTCCGGTTTGCTGGGTGGGGGTTGCGTCGACCCGCCAAGCGGGTTCGGGGCATGATGATCTTCCGGTTCTGTGCCGGGGTTCTGCGCAGGGCGCCGGCCTGAGGACTCTGCCGAGGAAGGTGTACATCGGGCTGGCTGACTGCGAGGACGAGGGTGACGAGGTGGTGTACGTGGGCGCCACCGAGTGGAATACAGGGGAAGAACCTCGCCTGGCACCGGATCACAGTGGGCATACGGTGACAATCCGGTCTACAGGTAAGGGTTCAGTATGGAAGAAACTAGCCCAATACAGATGGGGTAGCAGACCAGAGTCCCGCCCCCGTTCGACTCCGGATGATCTGATGTGCTCCTTCGCAGTCTCCACACGCCGCCCGTCGGAATCGCTGTCCGCCACCAATGTCGCGACCGAGAATGAACGGCTCCAAGCGGAAAAGGAGCAGCTGAAGCAGGCGGTAACCTCGCACGCTATCGTCGACCAGGCCATAGGCGCCCTGGTTGTTCTCGGACAGGTTCCACCCGAAGAGGCATTTGAAGCCCTGCGGGATGTATCGCAGCGCACCAATACAAAGCTGCGCGTTGTTGCCGAAGAGGTGTTGCAATTTGCGCTAGGGGGCACTTTGCCGGACCCCCAACTCACCGAACTACGGCGAGCGCTGGCGCGTTTGAGAGGCGAGTGCGTTCGTGCAAGGGGAGGCTCCCCGCTGCCCGAAGGCCACGGGGGGCGGGTGCCAGTGGGCGAGGAACTCGACGACGTGTGAGGCGATCACTCGCACCGCGCCGGCCGTACGCCACCGCCAACTCTTGACCTCCTCGACTGGAGTCGACGTAGCCGCCGTAGGCGCGCACGGCGCCGCCGGTAGCAGTCGCTGCACGTGGGGATCTGGAAGTTCGAGACGCCGACGGCGCGGGCATGCCCGTCGGCGAGGATCTTCTCCAGCGCCTTGTAGCTCTCCAGGTACAGGTCCCAGGCCGTGGTGGGCCAGTGGATGAGGTAAAGGTCGACCGCCGCTGGTCGGGCGGCGGAAAGGCAGGCGAGGGCCTCGGCTCAAGCCGGGCGGGCCGCCTCACTACGGCCGTCATCCGGCTCCGCATCCGCCGGGCGAACCGTTTCTTCCACTTTCTGCCGCGGCCACTTCTTCGCCACAGCCATCGCAGCAGCCGCACGAGCCAACTGCGCTTGCACTTGGTCGAACGCTCGAGACCGTGACCGCTTTCGTCGGTGACTTCCGCTCATACTCGCACAACGCGCCACCGCGCTGCCCGTAACCGCAATTCCGCCAAATGGAGCAAGCGGATGTACCGACGCCAGTGAGTTCGCCCCTGTGTCCATTACGCCAAGCCTGCACGCGAGGGTGCCTACCGCCGCTGCCGCGCGCGGAGAGCCGGGTTGCCTGACAAAAGGCCCCGGCCGGTGGGCCGGGGCCTTTCGTCCTGCCGGGTCCCAGCTGCCCGCCGTGGCAAAGAGGAAAGGGGCCCCCGGCTGCGGCGGCCGGCTGCGGTCCCGTGTCCCTTCGCAGTCGGGCCCGCGCCGGCCCAGGCTCAGCCGAGCCTGGGCCGGCGCGGGCCCCGTTACTTGATCCCCGTCGTCGCGATGCCCTGGACGATCTGCCGCTGGAAGACCAGGAAGACGGCGACGAGCGGCAGGAAGCCCAGGACGGAGGAGGCCATGACCTCGGCGTACTGGATGTTGCTGTTGTTGACCAGGGAGGCCAGGCCGACGGGGATGGTCTGGGACTTGGTCTGGTTGAGGACGAGCAGGGGCCACAGGAAGGAGTTCCAGGAGGTGATGAAGGTGAGGATGGCGACCGTGGACAGGGCCGGCCGGCAGATGGGCATGCAGACCGTTGCGTAAACCCGCCACCAACTCGCCCCGTCGATGCGGGCGGCCTCGATCAGCGGCATGGGGATGCCGCGGAAGAATGCCTGGAAGACGAAGACGGACACTGGTGCGGCGACCGAGGGCAGGATCAAGGCCCAGAAGGTGCCCAGCAGGTGGAGCGATCGGTACTCGATGAACTGCGGCAGCACCAGGGCCTCGGTCGGCAGCATCAGCCCCGCCGCGATCAGGCTCATCACCACGGTCCGGCCGCGGTAGCGGAGGAACGCCAGCGCGAAGCCCGCCATCGAGCAGAAGGTCACCGTGAAGACCACGGCGAGGGTCGAGATGACCAGGCTGTTGAGGTACCAGGTGCCGATCGGGTAGTTGTCCCACGCGTAGGAGTACGCGTGCAGGGACCAGCCGCCGGCGAACGGTGAGGTCGGATCCTGTGTGATCGATCCGTCGGAGCGAAGCGAGGTGATCAGTGCCCAGGCGAAGGGCACCAGCCAGATCAGGGCGAACAGGGTCAGGCACACGCCGCAGAGCCGGTTGAAGAGTTTCGCGCCGTCGACCGCGGGCGCGGCCGTCGTCGCGGCGGGCCGCGGCTGGGTGATGGTGGTCATGGTGTCCTCCACTCAGGCCGCGGTGCTGGTCGCGCGCCGGCGCCGCAGCCCGTACCAGGCCGCCGATATCGCGACGATGATGACGAAATAGACCATGGTGGCGGCAGCGCCGTAGCCGCCCCGGTAGGAGGTGAAGCCGGTGTCGTAGACGTATTCGATGACCGGCCGGGTGGACTGATTGGGCCCGCCGCTCAGAAGCAGGTAGATCTGGTCGAAGACCTTGAGCGAGGCGAGGATCTGGAGGATCACCACCAGGCTTGTGGTCCGGCCGAGCAGCGGCACCGTGATGAAGCGGATCTGCTGCCAGGGGCTCGCCCCGTCGATTGCCGCAGCCTCGTAGACGTCCGGTGGGACGTCTTGGATCGCTGCGGTGTAGAGGACGAAGTTGAAGCCGAAGGTCCACCACAGAGTCATCAGCGTCACGGCGGTCCAGCCGCCCGAGGTGCTGCCGATGAAGTCGGGCACCGGCAGTCCGACGGCGCCGAAGAGCTTGGGGAGCAATCCGATCTGCGGGGTGTACATCCACAGGAAGATCAGCGCGACCACGGAGGACGGCACGACGTACGGCGCGAAGAAGGCCAGGCGGTAGAAGACCCGGCCGCGCGGCATACGGGCGGCGAGGATGGCGAAGACCAGCGCGAGGACGACCAGCGGCGGTGTGGTGAACAGGGTGAAGAGCACCGAGTGCCACATGGCGTTCCAGAACAGCGGGTCGCCGACCACATCGGAGTAGTTCGACAGGCCCACCCAGTCGCCCAGCCCGTTCTTGACGGTGGTGGTGTTGAAGAAGCTCAGCACCACACCCACAAGCAGCGGGCCGACGAGGAACACCAGATAGATCACGAGGAAGGGCGCGCTGAGCAGCACACCGGCCCTTCGTTCGGAGCGGGGCGGCCGGTCGAGCGGCAGGGGCTTCGCGAGCGCCGTGGGTGCCGGTCGCGTCGAGACGAGGGTCGTCATGGTGGCTGCCTCCTACTTCATCGTGACCGGCGGTCGGGCCGTGGTGAACCGCTTCAGGCCGGAGCGCATGCTGGAGACCGCGCCCCGAGGGGTGAGCCGCCCGGAGATGGCGTCGATGATCGTCGCGCCCACGGTGTTCTGGAAGTCCGAGCCCGCGCCGGTGTACCAGGCGACGGGGTCGTACTGGGCGTTGAAGGCGGCCTGCACGTAGTTGCGCTGTGGTGACTGGTCGAGGAATGCCTTGCTGTGCTGGGTCGGCAGCCACGCGGGGATGTGCCCGCCCTGCGCCCATACGGAGCTGTTGTCGAGCAGGGACTTGATGAACCGCGCCGCGTCCCGGGTGCGGGCGGCGGAACGTTGGGCGTTGCGTGGGATGACCAGTGCGTGCGAGTCGGCGTACGCCACCGGCTTCGGACCGAGCAGCGCCGGGAAGGGGACGACGTTGAAGTGGAGGCTCTTGACCTGCCGGTACGAGGGGATCTGCCACTCGCCGTCGAAGAGGAACCCGGACTTGCCGGTGCTGAACAGGGCGTTCGCGCCAGAGCCGTTGAGGCTCTTCGGCATCAGGCCCCCCGCGGTGAGGCTCTGGATGAAGGCGAATGTCTCCTGCATCGCCTCGTTGTCGATGGCGATCCGGGTGCCGGAGTGGGTGACGATCGGTCCGGCCAGCCCGGAGTAGATCATGCAGAAGTATCGCCACGCCGTGGAGGGATCCGCGGTGATCGACATCACCGCCCCGTACTGCGCGCCGCCCGCTTCCTTCATCGCCTTGACGGCGGCCAGGAAGTCCTCCTTGCCCTTGAGCGGGGTGAGGCCGTCGCCGGCGGGATTGAGGAGGCCGGCTTTGCGAGCCAGGTCCACGTTGTAGTAGAGGACGAAGGGGTGCGTGTCCAGGGGCACCGCGTACACCGTCCCGTCCACGGTGGCTTTCTGCCAGGCGGCAGGGGTGAACTTGTCGTTGGTGACGCCCAGTTCCCCGATCCCGGTCTGTGTGATCGGTTCCAGCAGGTCGGACGCGGCCAGTAGCGGAAGCCGTGACAGATGGGAGATGGCGACGTCCGGGGGAGTGCCGCTCGCCGTCGCCAGTGCCAGTTTCGTGTAGTAGGGGCTGCCCCAGCCCAGGATGGTCGCCTCGACCGAGGTGTTGGGGTTGGCTTTCCGGAACGCGTCCTCCATCAGCACCATGTTGGCGCCGTCACCGCCGGTGAAAAGGTTCCAGAAGATGACGTCCGCAGTGTTCGGCTGCGAGCCTGTCAGGCCGGAGGCGAGCGGGGAGGTGCACGCCGCGAGCCCTCCGGTCAGGGCGAGACCGCCGCCAAGGGCCAGGAACCGTCGGCGCGCCAGCGCTCCGCTCATGGGGGTCTTCACCTCGTCACTCCGATGTGAACTGGATGGCGCAGACCCTGACACACGATTTGCAACGATGCAATAGGTCGGTACGAAGAGGCCCTCGAGCGCAGGCTCCGAGGCACGTCGAGGGCAAGCGGCCCCTACGGAACGTGTGACTCCTGTGGGCTGTGGCCGCCGCTGCGAATCGCCCGGTCCGGGGCGGCCGACCGCGGGGACCGCCGCGCGGCGCGGACGGCACTCACGGTGCCGCGGGCCGCCGACAGGAGGACTCGCGGACCACCAGCCGGAAGGGCGTCGCCTCGTGCGGCACTGTCGCAGGCCCGGTCTGAGGCTCCTGGGGCGGTGCGGCCTCCTCCGGCCCGGCGGGGCGCTGCATCTGCTCCTCCAGCAGGGTGAGCGCACGCTCGGCGATGACGTCCAGGTCAGGGGCGATCGAGGTGAGCGGCGGGTGGGTGTAAGCCGACTCCTGAATGGCATCGATGCCGGCCACCGCGACGTCCTCGGGCACCCGCACACCGGAGGCGTCCAGCGCCCGCAGCGCTCCGACGGCCAGCGCGTCGTTGAAGGCGAAGATCGCGTCCGGCAGCGGGCCGTCACCCTCCAGCAGCTCCCGCACGGCCGCGTAGCCTTGATCCCTGCTCCAGTCCTCGACCGGCACGACCAGCCAGTTCACCCGCCGGACCCGGGCCGCCGACATCGCCTGTCGGTAGCCCTCCGTGCGTTGGCGACCGTTCTCGCTGCTGTTCTGGCCGAGCGCGACGATCCTGTGGCAGCCCTGGTCCAGCAGGTGCTCAACCGCGGTGCGGGCGGCCGCCACGTTGTCGATCCCGACCCGCGGGAACTGGTCGCCGACGCTGTGCTCACCCAGCAGGACCAGCGGAAAGTCGGGTTTCGTCGCGGCGACATCGGCCGCCGGCACCGTCAGGGCGCTGAGCAGCACGCCGTCGGCGACGTTGGTCAGGCCGCCCTCGAGGATCCTCCGCTCCACCTCGCTGTCGCCCGCGGTTGCCTCGACCAGCACCGTGATCCCGCGCCGGCCCGCGGCCCGGATGAGGGCCTGGGCGAGCTCGGCGAAGTAGGGCTCGGCGAGGTAGGGCACCGCGAGGGCGATGAAACCGGTGCGGCCCGACCGCAGGCCGCGAGCCAGGTAGTCCATCCGGTAGCCCAGCTCGTCCAGCGAGCGCTGCACCCGGGCTCGGGTCTCCGGCCTGACATGTGCGTAGCCACTGACCACATTTGACACCGTCCGCACCGACACTCCGGCGTGCTCGGCCACGTCTCGCATCCGCACTCTGACCACTGGGCGGCCTCCTTCCCGTCGAGTCGGCTCTCAAAGTCTGCCGCACCGGCGACGCCGCCCGGCCGCCACGCTGCCGCAGAGCTCCGGATGGGCCTTGCATCGTTGCAAACGATCACTCATGATGATGGACGTCGATTATAGGAACGCTGGTGCCGGGCATACCGGAGAAGGCAGAAGGAGGGCTCGTGAGGGCGACCGAGCGGGACGGGACGTATCCGAGGCCGATCCTGCAGCGGCAGCGGTGGCACAGCCTGGACGGCGTCTGGGAGTTCGGGTACGACGACGCCGACGCGGGCGAGCGCGACGCATGGTTCGCCGAGGAGGGGGCCGGTGGCTTCGACCGGGAGATCACCGTCCCGTTTCCGCCCGAAGCCCCCGCCTCCGGAGTCGGCGACACCCGGCCGCACCGGGTGGTCTGGTACCGCTGCCGCATACCGCACGAGGTCCTCGCAGTCAGCGGTGGCGACCGGGCACTGGTGCACTTCGGAGCCGTCGACCATCGGGCGAAGGTATGGCTGGACGGCCACATGGTGGCCGAACACGTCGGCGGGCAGACCCCGTTCACCGCCGACGTGACCGGCGCGATGAGGCCCGGCGTTGGCGAACATGTGCTCGTCGTCCGCGCTGAGGACGACCCGGCCGACCTGGCGCAACCGCGAGGCAAGCAGGACTGGCAGGAACGGCCGCACGCGGTCTGGTACGAGCGGACCACCGGCATCTGGCAGACCGTATGGACCGAGACGGTGGCGGCCCAGCACATCACCGACCTGGCCTGGATCCCCGACCCCACGCGCGGCGTCCTGACCGAGATCACCCTGGCCACGGCGCCGACCGCCCCGCTGACGGTGGAGGTCGTGCTGAGGCTCGACGGCGAGGATCTGGCCGAGAGCACCACTGCGGTCAAGACGCCGCGCAGCCGGATCGACCTCGTCATCCCCGCACTGCGCAACGGGATCGACCGCGAGGACCTGCTGTGGAGCCCCGAGCGGCCGACCCTCCTCGACGCACGGGTGACCGTGCGCGACGCCGGGACCTCCGTGGTCCTCGACACGGTGGACAGCTACGTGGGTCTGCGCAGCGTCGGCGTCGGCGGCGGCGCCTTCCTGTTGAACAGCCACCCCTATTACGTGCGCTCGGTGCTCAACCAGGGCTACCGCGCCGACACCCTGATCGCGAACGCCGGGACCGATGAGCTGCGCAGCGAGGTTGAGCTGATCAAGGCGATGGGGTTCAACGCGGTTCGCATCCACCAGAAGGCCGAGGACCCCCGCTTCCTGTACTGGGCCGACCGGCTCGGCCTCCTGGTGTGGGGCGAGACCGCGGCCGCCTACGAGTTCAACACCGAGGCGGTGGAGTTGCTCACCCGCGAGTGGCTGGACCTGGTGCGGCGCGACCGCAGCCACCCGTCGATCGTCACCTGGGTGCCGATCAACGAGAGTTGGGGAGCGTCGGACATTCCGCGTGATCCCGCGCAGCGGCACTACTCCATCGCCCTGGCGAATCTCACCCGGGCCGTCGACCCGACCCGTCCGGTGGTGTCGAACGAGGGGTGGGAGCACACCGACAGCGACATCCTCGGTGTCCACGACTACTCCGCCGACCCCGAGGAGCTCACCCGGCGCTACGGTGACGCCGCAGCCTTCGAAGCCGTGCTGGCCGGTCCGGGCCCGCAGGGGCGGGCGCTGGCGGTCACCTCCCAGCAGGTCGAGCGGTACGCCGCGGGCGACGCCCCGCTGATGATCACCGAGTTCGGCGGCCTCTCGCTGCGGGCCGACGACGGCGACTTCTCCTACACCCGGACCAGTTCCGACACGCAGTACGCCGCGCTGTTGGGCGACCTGTTCGGCGCGCTGCGGTCGAGCCCGGCCGTCGCGGGCTTCTGCTACACGCAGTTCATGGACACCGCGCAGGAGACCAACGGCCTGCTCTTCCCCGATGGTTCACCGAAGCTGCCGCTCGAGACGATCCGCCGCATCGTCACGGGGGAGAAGGACGAGACCCCGACGCCGGCCGTCTGACCGGGCGGTACCCGCCGAAGCCCCGCCCGCGACCGGTCCCGGGAGCTTCTGCACCGCACGGGGGCGTCAGGGTGCGGCGCCGTCGGACCCCACCAGGCCGCCGCACTCGCCGGCCTGGTGGCCCGGCCCCTCCCGCGGCAGTCGGCCCCGGGCCGCCCGGAACGGGCCCACAGACGATGGGGTCGGCGGCAGCAGGGCGAGATCAGCCGTGGCCGACGTCCCGCGCTACGTGCTGCAGCCGGCGTCGGTGGCTCTCCCACCAAGCCTCATCTCCTGGTGGCATGGTGCCGTTGCTCTTCAAGTACCCAACGCTTTCGTCGAGGAGTTCTTGCACGATGTCGGCGTGGCGTTTCAACGGAGCTGCTCGGGATGTGGTCGGATCCGTGGGCCGTGGTGACCGAAGTCGGTCGAGTGCAGTGGTGTTACGAACCGATCGAAAACGTCGACGCTTTGCGCTTCGGCGTGAGTCAGAAGGAAGCAGTTGCCACGACCCAAGGGACGCTACGGGCCACGGGCCATTGCTGGGGTTGCTGGGTCACGTCCCGAAGTGGTGTATCGACGGCCACTCGGTGATCTCTTTTGTGGCTATGCGGTGAGTTCAGCGGGCAGGACGGCGTCGTCGGTTGCGGAGTACAGCAACCACGGCAGCCGGATCCGACCATCAATGGCTCTTGAGGACCTCACGATCAGTGTCCTGGACCGTAATGGCAATGCGATGTGCTCAGGGACGCCGCCGAGCGCACGCCGGCTTCACTCACCTCGTTCGACCTTCCGATGAAGACCGTGATGCGGATGAACCCCGGAATCGAGAAGGCGGCCGCGGGCCACGGTGGTGGGTCCGTCGTTATCCGGGAGACGCCCACCACCGCAACTATCGAGAGGAGTGGCGGCGATGGCCACTGAGCGCGCACTCGTCCGTCTCTTGCTGTTGTTCGGAGACCAGATCGAGGTGGTCGCGGTTGCGCCGCCAGGAGAGTGCGCCAAGCTGGAGCGTTACCCGGCTTCCGAGATCGCCGATGCCCTCGGTGTCCGGGTGCGTGATCTGTCGGGTGCCCGGCTGACCGCCGAGGTCGGTGAGGACAGTCGGCTGTCCGGCTGGCGGTTGGCCTGACCAGCCGACAAGCACATCACCCGAAACGGGGTCGGCGCAGCCGCACCTACCTTGCCAGGCGCGCCTTGCGTGTCACCGGGGGCGTCGTTGCTTGAACTCGACATCTGTCGGGTCCTTCAGGCGGCCCGCCTCGCCCGCACCCTCATCGGGTGGGGCGGGCCACGTGCCGCAGAAGGCCCTCTCTGCATGCGCGCCGGCGCGGGACGAGTGACGCTGATGGCATGGCCGAACGTCGCGTGATCGTGTACCCGCCCGACGAGGCCGGCGGTCGGCATGTCCGGGTGGATGGCGAGACGCTCGGGAGGGCGTACAGAGTGCACAACCTGAGCGTGTTCTTGGAGCGGGTCGGCATGGAGGGCCTGGATGAGGTCGATGTGGCCGACTCGCCTCTGATCGAGTGGCACGGCGGAGGGCCCGGGGTCTGGCCGGCGATGCCGTGAGAACCGCCCGTCGCGGGGCGAGCCACCGTGGGTTGAGATCCCACCCCGACCGAGCAGTTGAACGGGCCCCTGAACACGCGCCACAGGCAGGGGCCGTTGCCCTGAGCGGTGGCCGCTTGGCACCGTGGTTTTCCGCAGGACCGGACACGGATGGGGCACGGACGCGTTCTGATCCAAGACTCTGACAGCGACGACGTCGCCCTCCTCCTCCGTCCCATGCACTCCTCGGGCGACCGTGATCGACGGTGGTAGAGGCCGCAGCTGTGGCCAGGCTGACACCTTGCTGACACAGACGATGACGCCGCCTGTACGCCGGGTGTGCGAGTCTGACGGCGAGCACAGGCGCGAGCGGAGTCAGAAGCGGGCGTGGAGGCGCCCGATGCGGGAGACGTATCACGGGGAGCTGGCGTCCATCGGGGATGGCCTGGTGGAGATGGCACGACTGGCCGGCTCGGCGATGAGCCGGGCCACC
>NZ_JBEYXD010000071.1:0-41695 GCF_040644975.1 Streptomyces sp. NPDC046900
GCAGCGCCGGGGATCGACGACAGGAGGGTGCGGCGGAGGGAGTTACCGAGGGTGTAGCCGAAGCCCGGCTCCAGCGGCTCGATCACGAACCGGGAGCGGAACTCGTCGACGACCTCCTCGGTCAACGAGGGTCGCTGAGCGATCAGCATCTGTGGATCCTTCAGTCGTGGACGCCCGCTATATGACGCCCGACGGGGCCGCACCTGACAGAGTGCGGGTGCTGCAAGGCTACGGGCGGTACGACCCCAAGGGGCCATACCGCCCGAAACCGCTGTCCTGCGAAGCGGCCGTGCGTCAGACGCGGCGGCGCTTCGGCGGACGGCAGCCGTTGTGCGGGGTCGGGGTGACGTCCTGGATGGAGCCGACCTCGAGGCCCGTGGCCTGCAGGGAGCGGATCGCGGTCTCACGACCGGAACCCGGGCCCTTCACGAACACATCGACCTTGCGCATGCCGTGCTCCTGGGCGCGGCGGGCGGCCGACTCGGCGGCCATCTGCGCGGCGAACGGCGTGGACTTCCGGGAGCCCTTGAAGCCGACGTGGCCAGCGGAGGCCCAGGAGATCACGTTGCCGGACGGGTCCGTGATCGAGACGATCGTGTTGTTGAACGTGCTCTTGATGTGCGCGTGGCCGTGAGCGACGTTCTTCTTTTCCTTGCGGCGCACCTTCTTGGCAGCGCCCTGACGACCCTTGGGGGGCATCTACTAACTCCTACGGGAGGTGGTCGGTCCTACAGCGAAGACCGTGGACAGGTGTCCGCTGCGGACTACTTCTTGCCCGGCTTCTTCTTGCCGGCGATGGCGCGACGCGGGCCCTTGCGGGTACGGGCGTTGGTGCTGGTGCGCTGACCGCGGACGGGCAGACCGCGACGGTGACGGAGACCCTGGTAGGCGCCGATCTCCACCTTGCGGCGGATGTCGGCCTGGATCTCACGACGGAGGTCACCCTCGGTCTTGATGTTGTTGTCGACGTACTCGCGGATCGCGACGAGCTGCTCCTCGGAGAGGTCGCGAACGCGGGTGTTCGGGTCGATGCCGGTCTCGGCCAGCGTCAGCTGGGAGAGCGTCCGGCCGATGCCGAACACATAGGTGAGGGCGACCTCCACGCGCTTTTCGCGCGGGATGTCAACACCGGAAACGCGTGCCATTCAATGGCTCCTGGTGATCTTCGGAGGTCTTCCGCAGAGCCGGCTCCCGGCCGCCGTACGAGGTACGAACCGGGTCCCCGGCCTCCGAACCGGGGGTATCGGAACCGCATGGTTCCGGGCACTGCGTATGAACATATTCAGCTTGCGTCGCGCGAATTTCTGCGGATGCAGAGGTGCGGTCGTGCGTCAGCCCTGGCGCTGCTTGTGGCGCGGGTTCTCACAGATGACCATGACCCGACCGTGACGGCGGATCACCCTGCACTTGTCGCAGATCTTCTTGACGCTCGGCTTGACCTTCATGGGATTGAGGTTCTCCGGGTCAGTGCCACCACCCCGCCGGAGCGGAGTGCGGGCAAGATCTACTTGTATCGGTAGACGATCCGTCCACGCGTCAGGTCGTAGGGAGACAACTCCACCACGACCCGGTCGTCAGGGAGGATGCGGATGTAGTGCATACGCATCTTGCCGCTGATGTGTGCCAGGACCTGGTGGCCGTTCTGGAGCTCGACCTTGAACATGGCGTTCGGAAGAGACTCGACGACAGTGCCCTCGATCTCGATGGCACCTTGCTTCTTGGCCACGCTTCGCCCTTCGAATCGACTACCTTGATCGACTCAGGGTCCCGCATGCGGACATGCGAATACACGAGAGCCGACGAGTCAGTCTACGTCAGGCCCCTCGGAAAGACGAATCGTGGAAGTCTGCCCCATGCGCGAGATCATCATGCGCGCGGGGGCCTGCGGGCGGCCGGACTCAGGCCAGCGGGTCCGGGGCCGCCGTGATGCCGTATTCGGCGAGCTTCGCCTTACCGCCGTCCGGGGCCGTCAGGACCAGCGGGCCCTGCTCCGTCAGGGCGACGGAGTGCTCCCAGTGCGAGGACCAGGTGCCGTCCGTGGTGATCACGGTCCAGTCGTCCTCGAGCACCTCGGTCTTCGGCGTGCCCAGCGACACCATCGGCTCGATGGCGAGGCAGAAGCCGGGGACCAGCTTGGGGCCCTTGCCCCGGCGCCGGTCGACGTAGTTCAGCAGATGCGGGTCCATGTGCATCTCGGTACCGATGCCGTGCCCGCCGTAGTCCTCGATGATCCCGTACCTGCCGCCGCCCGGCTTCGGCTGCCGGCGGATGTACGTCTCGATCGCCCGGGAGACGTCGACGAGCCGGTTGCCCTGCTTCGCCGCCGCGATCCCGGCCCACATCGACTCCTCGGTCACCCGGGACAGCTCGATCAGCTCCGGAGCGTGACCTGACCCCACGAAGACGGTGTACGCGGCATCCCCGTGCCAGCCGTCCACGATGGCGCCGGCGTCGATGGAGATGATGTCCCCGTCCTTGAGCACGACCTCGTCGGAGGGGATGCCGTGGACGACGACCTCGTTCGCCGAGGTGCAGATCGTCGCGGGGAAGCCTCCGTAGCCCAGGAAGTTCGACTTCGCGCCGTGCTCGGCGAGGACCTTGCGCGCCACCTCGTCCAGGTCCTTCGTCGTGGCCCCCGGAACGGCCGCCTCGCGGGTAGCCGCATGCACGGCGGCGACGACCAGTCCCGCCTCACGCATCTTGGCGATCTGCTCGGGGGTCTTGATCTGCACCATGGGGGCTGCGGCCTTTCTGGACCTGGAGATGACGGACACCATCAACGATAAGGGGCGGCCGATCCTGCCCGGCCGCGCTCGGTGCCGGGGCCCGCTCGGGTCGGCCGGGATCCGGGGCCGAGGGACCGCACACCACGGCCGCGGTCCCCTCTGGGGACCGCGGCCGGTGAGCGGTGAGGGCGACTACTTGGCGTCGACCTTCTGCTTGAGCGCCTCCATCGCGCGGCGGGTGACCTCTTCCACCTTGCCGAGCGCGGAGATCGTGGCTACCAGGCCCTGCGCCTTGTAGTAGTCGATGATCGGCTCGGTCTGCTGGTGGTAGACCTCCAGCCGCTTGCGGACGGTCTCCTCGGAGTCGTCGTCGCGCTGGTAGAGCTCGCCGCCGCAGACGTCGCAGACGCCCGCCTGCTTCGGCGGCTTGTACGACTCGTGGAAGACGTGCGACGGCTCCTTGCGGCAGACCCGGCGGCCCGCGATGCGCTTGACGACCTCTTCCTCGGGGACCTCGAGGTCGAGGACCGCGTCCAGCTTCATGCCCTCGCTCTTGAGCATGTCGTCCAGCGCCTCGGCCTGCTGCACATTGCGCGGGAAGCCGTCCAGCAGGAAGCCGTTCTTCGCGTCCGGCTGTTCCATGCGGTCCTTGGCCATCGCGATGGTGACCTCGTCCGGTACCAGTTCGCCCTTGTCCATGAAGGACTTCGCCAGCTTGCCGAGTTCCGTCTGCTGGCTGATGTTGGCGCGGAACAGGTCGCCCGTGGAGATGTGCGGGATCGACAGGTTCTTGGCGAGGAACGCGGCCTGCGTTCCCTTGCCGGCACCGGGCGGTCCGACGAGGACGATTCGCATCAGCGGAGGAACCCTTCGTAATTGCGCTGCTGGAGCTGGCTCTCGATCTGCTTCACCGTCTCGAGACCGACACCCACGATGATCAGGATGCTGGTGCCACCGAAGGGGAAGTTCTGGCTCGCCCCGAAGCCAACCAACGCCACTGTCGGTACGAGAGCAATCAGACCCAGGTACAGCGATCCCGGCCAGGTGATCCGGTTGAGCACGTACGAGAGGTACTCAGCGGTGGGCCGACCGGCCCGGATGCCCGGGATGAAGCCACCATACTTCTTCATGTTGTCCGCGACTTCCTCGGGGTTGAACGAGATGGCCACGTAGAAGAACGCGAAGAAAACAATGAGCAAGAAGTACATCGTGATGTAAATCGGGTGGTCGCCCTTGGTCAGGTTCTGCTGGATCCAGGCTTTCCACCCGGAACCGCCCCCGGCGAACTGCGCGATCAGGGCCGGGATGTACAGCAGCGACGAGGCGAAGATGACCGGGATCACACCCGCCTGGTTCACCTTGAGCGGAATGTACGTGGACGTGCCGCCGTAGGAACGCCGGCCGATCATGCGTTTCGCGTACTGGACCGGGATGCGCCGCTGCGCCTGCTCCACGAAGACCACCAGGCCGACCATGACCAGGCCGACGGCGATGACGGTGCCGAACTCGATCCAGCCGCCGGCCAGGGTGCCCTGCTTCTTGATGGCCCACAGCGCGGACGGGAAGGTCGCGGCGATCGAGATGAACATCAGGATGGACATGCCGTTGCCGATGCCGCGGTCGGTGATCAGCTCGCCGAGCCACATGACGACGGCCGTACCGGCGGTCATGCAGATGACCATCGTGATGGTGCTGAAGATCGACTGGTCCGGGACGATCGAGGTCGCCACCGGGCAGCCCGAGAACAGGGCGCCGCTGCGGGCGGTGGCCACCAGGCCCGTGCCCTGGAGGATCGCCAGCGCCACCGTCAGGTAACGGGTGTACTGCGTGATCTTCGTCGTACCCGCCGAGCCCTCCTTCTTCAGGGCCTCGAGACGGGGGATGACCACGGTCAGCAGCTGGAGAATGATGCTCGCCGTGATGTACGGCATGATGCCCAGCGCGAAGATCGTGATCTGCAGCAGCGCGCCGCCACTGAACATGTTGACCAGACCGAACAGGCCCTGGTTGCCCTTGGCGACATCGATACAAGTCTGGACGCTCTTGTAGTCGACGCCCGGGATCGGGATGTGCGTACCGACCCGGTACACCACGATGATGCCGAGCGTGAAGAGCAGCTTCTTGCGCAGGTCGGGCGTCCTGAACGCCCGGGCGAACGCGGTGAGCACGGTGCCTCCTGCGACCCCCGCGCAACTGCGTCAAGGGTGACGGTCTTGAGATTCCGACTGGACAACGACATGTGTAACGGTCGACTACCGCCCAGAGTGCC
Organism: Streptomyces sp. NPDC046900; assembly: GCF_040644975.1. Lineage (NCBI taxonomy): Bacteria > Bacillati > Actinomycetota > Actinomycetes > Kitasatosporales > Streptomycetaceae > Streptomyces > Streptomyces sp. NPDC046900. The sequence continues at coordinate 4,996 of NZ_JBEYXD010000071.1, forward strand.
CGTACTGCGGCGCCCTGTGAAAGTTGGCAGTGCTGGCCACCTTACCGGCGAGACTGCCCCCTTGGAACGACCAACCGGGGATACCCCATGTGGGATATCCCCGGCGGGATCGTTCAGGTCATCGAGGCGTCCGAGGGAATCAGACGAGCTCGGTGACGGTACCGCCGGCGGCGGTGATCTTCTCCTTGGCGGAGCCGGAGACGGCGTCGACCGTCACCTGCAACGCCACGGAGATCTCGCCCTGGCCCAGGACCTTGACGAGGCTGTTCTTGCGAACGGCGCCCTTGGCCACCAGGTCCTCGACCGTGACCTCGCCACCCTCGGGGTAGAGCGCGGCCAGCTTGTCGAGGTTCACGACCTGGAACTCGGTCTTGAACGGGTTCTTGAAGCCCTTCAGCTTCGGGAGGCGCATGTGCAGCGGCATCTGGCCACCCTCGAAGCGCTCCGGAACCTGGTAGCGGGCCTTGGTGCCCTTGGTACCACGACCGGCCGTCTTACCCTTCGACGCCTCACCACGACCCACACGGGTCTTGGCGGTCTTGGCGCCCGGGGCGGGACGGAGGTTGTGGATCTTGAGCGGGTTCTGCTCCGCCATGATCAGTCGACCTCCTCGACCGTCACGAGGTGGCGGACGGTGTGCACCATGCCGCGGAACTCGGGGCGGTCCTCCTTGACGACCACGTCACCCAGGCGCTTGAGGCCCAGGGAACGCAGGGTGTCACGGTGGTTCTGCTTGCTGCCGATGTAGGACTTGACCTGCGTGATCTTGAGCTGAGCCATCACGCACCCGCCCCGGCACGCGCACGCAGCAGGGCCGCGGGAGCGACGTCCTCGAGCGGCAGACCACGGCGGGCCGCGACCTCCTCGGGACGCTGCAGGCCCTTCAGGGCCGCCACGGTCGCGTGCACGATATTGATCGCGTTGTCGGAGCCGAGCGACTTCGACAGGATGTCGTGGATACCGGCGCACTCGAGCACGGCACGCACCGGACCACCGGCGATAACACCGGTACCCGGGGACGCGGGCTTGAGCAGCACGACGCCGGCAGCCTTCTCACCCTGGATCGGGTGCGGGATGGTGCCCTGGATCCGGGGGACCTTGAAGAAGTGCTTCTTGGCCTCCTCAACACCCTTGGCGATGGCGGCCGGCACCTCCTTGGCCTTGCCGTATCCGACACCCACGGTGCCGTCACCGTCGCCCACCACGACCAGCGCGGTGAAGCTGAAGCGACGACCACCCTTAACAACCTTGGCGACACGGTTGATCGCGACGACGCGCTCAACGTACGCGGTCTTCTCGGCGGCAGCTGCGCCGCCGTCACGGCCCTTCCGGTCCCGCCGCTCGCCGCCACCGGCACCGCCACCGCGGCGCTGGGGTCCAGCCATTGGAATTACCTCTCTCTGTTTCCGCTAGCTACGGCAGGCTCAGAACTTGAGCCCGGCTTCGCGGGCGGCGTCCGCCAGGGCGGCGATACGCCCGGCGTACTGGTTGCCACCACGGTCGAACACGACAGCCTCGACACCGGCGGCCTTGGCGCGCTCGGCGACCAGGGCGCCGACCTGCTTGGCCTGCGCGGACTTGTCGCCCTCGCCACCACGGACCGAGGTGTCCAGCGTGGACGCCGATGCCAGGGTGTGGCCCTTGAGGTCGTCGATCACCTGCGCCACGATGTGGCGGTTGGAGCGGGTCACGACCAGACGCGGACGCTCCGCCGTACCCGAGATCCGCTTGCGGATCCGGAGGTGACGGCGCTTGATCGCGGCGCGCTTGTAGGCGTCGCCCTTGAGGATCTTCTGTCCGTATGCCATGGCTTACTTACCCGCCTTTCCGACCTTGCGGCGGATGACTTCGCCCTCGTACTTGACGCCCTTGGCCTTGTACGGGTCGGGCTTGCGCAGCTTGCGGATGTTGGCCGCAACCTCGCCGACCTTCTGCTTGTCGATGCCCTCGACCGAGAAACGGGTGGGGGCCTCCACCTTGAAGGTGATGCCCTCGGGGGCCTCGACGGTGATCGGGTGGCTGTAGCCGAGCGCGAACTCGAGGTTCGCGCCCTTGGCGGTCACGCGGTAACCGACACCGCTGATCTCGAGCTTCTTCACGTAACCCTGGGTCACGCCGGTGATCATGTTCGCCACCAGCGTGCGGGACAGGCCGTGCAGGGCCTTGTTCTGACGCTCGTCGTTGGGGCGGGTGACGTTCAGAACGCCGTCCTCACCCTTGGCGATCTCGATCGGCGCCACGACGGTGTGGGTCAGTGTGCCCTTGGGGCCCTTGACCGAGACCGTGTTGCCGTCGAGGGTGACGTCCACGCCGGCGGGAACCGCGATGGGGAGCTTGCCGATGCGCGACATAGCTGTTTCCTCCGTTCCCTTCCGTTACCAGACGTAGGCGAGAACTTCTCCGCCTACGCCCTTCTTGCCGGCCTGCTTGTCGGTGAGGAGCCCGTGGGACGTGGAGATGATCGCCACGCCGAGGCCGCCGAGCACCTTCGGCAGGTTGGTGGACTTCGCGTACACCCGGAGACCGGGCTTGGAGATCCGCTTGATGCCCGCGATGGAGCGCTCACGGTTCGGGCCGAACTTCAGCTCGAGAACGAGGTTCTTGCCGACCTCGGCGTCCTCGACCTTCCAGCCCGTGATGAAGCCCTCCTGCTGGAGGATCTCCGCGATGTGCGACTTGATCTTCGATGCCGGCATCGTCACGGAGTCGTGGTATGCCGAGTTCGCGTTCCGCAGACGCGTAAGCATGTCTGCGATCGGATCAGTCATGGTCATGAAGTGGCCTTCGGCCTCTCTCGCCGGGGTTTCCTGGTGCGCCATCCCTCTCCCCGATCCGAGACGGGACGGGTGCGGCGCGGTGGACCTACGGCGTAGTAAGTCGTACGGGCGGCAGACGCCCAACCCCACAAGCTTAATGCATGTGAGTTGGGCCGCCTGCCGACCCAGATGCTTACCGAGAGCCTGATATCAACCCAACTGGGCTGATTACCAGGAGCTCTTGGTCACGCCCGGCAGCTCGCCACGGTGAGCCATCTCACGAAGGCACACGCGGCACAGGCCGAACTTGCGGTACACGGAGTGCGGACGGCCGCAGCGCTGGCAGCGGGTGTACGCGCGCACACCGAACTTGGGCTTGCGAGCAGCCTTGGCAATCAGAGCCTTCTTCGCCATCTCGCTTACGCCTCCTTGAACGGGAAGCCGAGGTGACGAAGGAGCGCACGGCCCTCAGCGTCGTTGGTCGCCGTGGTGACCACGGTGATGTCCATACCCCGGACGCGGTCGATCTTGTCCTGGTCGATCTCATGGAACATGACCTGCTCCGTGAGACCGAAGGTGTAGTTGCCACGGCCGTCGAACTGCTTGGGGGACAGACCGCGGAAGTCGCGGATGCGCGGCAGCGCGAGCGACAGGGTGCGGTCCAGGAACTCCCACATGCGGTCGCCACGAAGCGTGACGTGGGCACCGATCGGCTGGCCCTCACGCAGCTTGAACTGCGCGATGGACTTACGGGCCTTGGTGACGGCCGGCTTCTGACCGGTGATCGTGGTGAGGTCGCGGATGGCGCCCTCGATCAGCTTGGAGTCGCGGGCGGCGTCGCCCACACCCATGTTGACCACGATCTTGACGAGACCGGGGATCTGCATGACGTTCTCGTACTTGAACTCGTCACGCAGCTTGCCCGCGATCTCCTCGCGGTACTTCTGCTTCAGACGCGGAGTGGTGGTGGTAGCCATCAGATGTCCTCACCCGTCCGCTTGGCAACGCGGATCTTGTTGCCGTTCTCGTCGAAGCGGTAGCCGACACGCGTGACGACCTTGTTGCCGTCCTTCTCCACGACCAGCTGAACGTTGGACACGTGGATCGGGGCCTCGGTGGTCACGATGCCGCCGGCCTGCGAACCGCTGGCGGTCGGACCGGCCTTGGTGTGCTTCTTGACCCGGTTGACACCCTCGACCAGGACACGCTCGTCGCGCGGGTAAGCGGCAATGACCTTGCCCTGCTTGCCCTTGTCCTTGCCGGTGATGACCTGGACCAGGTCGCCCTTCTTGATCTTCATGCTTACAGCACCTCCGGCGCGAGCGAGATGATCTTCATGAACTTCTTCTCGCGCAGCTCACGGCCGACCGGGCCGAAGATGCGGGTGCCGCGAGGGTCGCCGTCGTTCTTCAGAATGACGGCGGCGTTCTCGTCGAAGCGGATGTACGAGCCGTCCGGACGGCGGCGCTCCTTGACAGTGCGAACGATGACCGCCTTGACGACGTCACCCTTCTTCACGTTGCCACCGGGGATCGCGTCCTTGACGGTGGCGACGATGACGTCACCGATGCCCGCGTAGCGGCGACCGGAACCACCGAGCACACGGATGCAAAGGATCTCCTTCGCACCAGTGTTGTCGGCGACGCGCAGTCGCGACTCCTGCTGGATCACGTCTATCTCCTGATCGTCTGCCGGTTCCCTCCGGGTGTTGAGGCCGGAGAGCCTGGCGGAACTGTCCTGCGGGGGGTGCCCCGCAGGAATTACTTACGCCTCTTCAGGCGGAAACCCACGCCGGGGGCCGGGACCTGACGGTACGGCCCCCAGCGGTGGTCAACCGGGGCTTCGCAGCCCCCGCTGGTTACTTCGCCTTCTCGAGGATCTCGACGACGCGCCAGCGCTTGCTCGCGGACAGCGGCCGGGTCTCCATGAGGAGGACGCGGTCGCCGACACCAGCGGCGTTCTGCTCGTCGTGCGCCTTGAGCTTGTTCGTACGGCGGATGACCTTGCCGTACAGCGCGTGCTTGACGCGGTCCTCGACGGCGACGACGACGGTCTTGTCCATCTTGTCGCTGACGACGAGACCCTCGCGGGTCTTGCGGAAGCCCCGCGCCTCAGTGTTCTCAGTCACGTTCTTCTCGCTCATCAGGCGTTCTCCACCGTTTCGATGCCCAGCTCACGCTCGCGCATCAGGGTGTAGATCCGCGCGATGTCCTTGCGGACCGCCTTCAGACGGCCGTGGTTCTCGAGCTGGCCCGTCGCCGCCTGGAAGCGGAGGTTGAACAGCTCTTCCTTGGCCTCGCGGAGCTTGTCCAGAAGCTCCTCGTTGCCCAGCTCGCGCAGCTCGGACGCCTTGGTACCGGCCGACATCACGCTTCACCTGCCTCGCGCTTGACGATCCGGCACTTCATCGGCAGCTTGTGGGCCGCACGGGTCAGCGCCTCACGGGCGATCTTCTCGTTGGGGTACGACAGCTCGAACATCACGCGTCCGGGCTTGACGTTGGCGATCCACCACTCCGGAGAACCCTTACCGGAACCCATGCGGGTCTCAGCGGGCTTCTTGGTGAGCGGACGGTCCGGGTAGATGTTGATCCAGACCTTGCCGCCACGCTTGATGTGACGGGTCATCGCGATACGAGCGGCCTCGATCTGGCGGTTCGTCACATACGCCGGGGTGAGCGCCTGGATGCCGTACTCGCCGAACGCAATCTGCGTGCCGCCCTTGGCAGCGCCGTCGCGCTTCGGGTGGTGCTGCTTGCGGTGCTTGACCCTACGGGGGATCAGCATGTCGGTCAGGCCTCCGTTCCGGTGCTCTCAGCCGGAGCGGCAGCGGGAGCGTCGGCCTTGGGGGCCTCGGCAGCCGGAGCCTGCTGCGGCTTGCGGCCGCGCCCGCCGCGCTCGCCACCGCGGCCACCACGGGCCGGGCGGTCGGCACCACCGCGGGCCGGGCGGTTACCCGCACGGGCTGCAGCGTTCTCGGCGCGGACCTCGGCGATGTTCTTGACGTCGCCCTTGTAGATCCAGACCTTCACACCGATACGGCCGAAGGTCGTCTTGGCCTCGAAGAAGCCGTAGTCCACGTTCGCGCGGAGCGTGTGCAGGGGCACACGGCCCTCGCGGTAGAACTCCGAGCGGGACATCTCGGCGCCGCCGAGGCGGCCACCGCACTGGATCTTGATGCCCTTGGCGCCCGCCTTCATCGCCGACTGCATGCTCTTACGCATGGCGCGGCGGAAGGAGACGCGGGAGGAGAGCTGCTCGGCGACGGCCTGGGCAACCAGCTGAGCGTCGGTCTCGGGGTTCTTGACCTCGAGGATGTTCAGCTGGACCTGCTTGCCCGTGAGCTTCTCGAGGTCGCCGCGGATGCGGTCGGCCTCGGCGCCACGGCGGCCGATGACGATGCCCGGACGCGCGGTGTGGATGTCCACGCGGACGCGGTCACGGGTGCGCTCGATCTCGACCTTGGAGATGCCGGCGCGCTCCATGCCGGACGTCATCATCCGACGGATGGAGACGTCTTCCTTGACGTAGTCCTTGTACAGCTTGTCGGCGTACCAACGCGACTTGAAGTCGGTCGTGATACCGAGCCGGAACCCATGCGGGTTTACCTTCTGGCCCATTACCGGGTTCCTTCCTTGCTGCTGACGACCACGGTGATGTGGCTGGTCCGCTTGCGGATCCGGTAGGCACGGCCCTGGGCACGCGGACGGAACCGCTTCAGGGTCGGGCCCTCATCGACGTAGGCCTCGGAGATGAAGAGGCTGTCGACATCGGTGTGGTCGTAGTTGTGCGCGGCGTTGGCAATGGCGCTGTCCAGCACCTTGCCGACCGGCACGCTCGCGGCCTGCGGGGCGAAACGCAGGACCGCCTGAGCCTCCGTGGCGTTCATGCCACGGATGAGGTCCACCACGCGGCGGGCCTTCATGGGCGTGACGCGGATGTACCGCGCCTGGGCCCTGGCTTCCATGGTTGTCCTTCCAGTGTCTGTCATGGTCATTCCACCCCGCTGCTAGCGGCGCTTCGACTTCCGGTCGTCCTTGACGTGACCCCGGAAGGTGCGCGTCGGCGAGAACTCGCCGAGCTTGTGGCCGACCATCGACTCGGTGACAAACACCGGAATGTGGGTCTTGCCGTTGTGCACCGCGATCGTGTGGCCGAGCATGGCCGGGACGATCATCGAGCGGCGGGACCAGGTCTTGATGACGTTCTTGGTGCCGGCTTCGTTCTGGACATCCACCTTCTTGATCAGGTGGTCGTCGACGAAGGGCCCCTTCTTGAGACTGCGCGGCATCTAAACCCGCTCCTAGCGCTTCTTGTTCGTCTTGCGGCGGCGGACGATGTACTTGTCGCTCGCCTTCTTGGCGGAACGAGTACGGCCTTCCTTCTGGCCCCACGGGGACACCGGGTGGCGGCCACCGGAGGTACGGCCCTCACCACCACCGTGCGGGTGGTCCACGGGGTTCATGACCACACCACGCACGGTCGGGCGGACGCCCAGCCAGCGCTTGCGGCCGGCCTTGCCCCAGTTGATGTTCGACTGCTCGGCGTTGCCGACCTCGCCGACAGTGGCGCGGCAGCGGACGTCGACCAGGCGGATCTCGCCGGACGGCATGCGCAGGTGGGCGTAGGCGCCCTCCTTCGCGAGCAGCTGCACGGAGGCACCGGCCGAGCGGGCGAACTTGGCGCCACCGCCCGGACGCAGCTCGATGGCGTGCAGGGTCGTACCGACCGGGATGTTGCGCAGGGCCAGGTTGTTGCCCGGCTTGATGTCGGCCCCGGGACCGTTCTCGACGCGGTCACCCTGCTGCAGGTTGCGCGGGGCGAGGATGTAGCGCTTCTCGCCGTCGGCGTAGTGCAGCAGCGCGATGCGCGCGGTGCGGTTGGGGTCGTACTCGATGTGCGCGACCTTCGCCGGCACGCCGTCCTTGTCGTGACGACGGAAGTCGATCACTCGGTAGGCGCGCTTGTGTCCGCCACCCTGGTGGCGAACGGTCACACGACCGGTGTTGTTACGGCCGCCCTTGCTGTGCAGGGGACGGACCAGCGACTTCTCCGGCGTGGACCGCGTGACCTCGACGAAGTCGGCGACGCTGGCGCCACGACGGCCCGGCGTAGTCGGCTTGTACTTGCGGATTCCCATTTCTCAGTCCTCGTCCGATATCGGACGATCCGGACCGCCCTCAGGCGGTCGGACCGCCGAAGATGTCGATACGGTCGCCCTCGGCGAGGGTCACGATCGCGCGCTTGGTGGCGGCACGCTGGCCGAAGCCCGTGCGGGTCCGCTTGCGCTTGCCCTGGCGGTTGATCGTGTTGACCCCGGTGACCTTGACCGAGAAGACCGCCTGGACGGCCTCCTTGATCTGGGTCTTGTTGGCGCTCGGGGCAACGACGAACGTGTACTTGTTCTCGTCGAGGAGCGCGTAGCTCTTCTCCGACACGACCGGCTTCAGCAGGACGTCACGGGGGTCCGTGTACGACTTGCTCGCCGGGGTGACGACGGTGTTCTTGCCCTCGGTGGCGTGGCGACGCGCCTTGGCGACGCGCGCGGCCTTGGCGGCCTTGGCGGCCTTCGAGGCAATGGCGGGGTGACGGATGGCCATCAGACCTCGCTCCCTTCGGTGTCAGTGGCCTTCGGGCCGGACACGAAGGACTCGAAAGCGGCCTGGGTGAAGACCACGTCGTCGGAGACGATCACGTCGTACGTGTTCAGCTGGCCCGGCTCCAGGATGTGGACCTGGGGCAGGTTGCGGGCGGACAGCCACGCGGCCTCGTCGGCGCGCTCGATGACCAGGAGCAGGTTCTTGCGCTCCGAGATCTTGCCGAACAGCGTCCTGGCGGCCTTGGTGGAGGGGGTCTCGCCCTCGATCACGCCGGTGACGACGTGGATGCGGTTGTGGCGGGCCCGGTCGGTGAGGGCGTGGCGCAGGGCTGCGGCCTTCATCTTCTTCGGGGTCCGCTGCGAGTAGTCACGCGGCACGGGACCGTGCACGACGCCACCACCGGCGAACTGCGGCGCGCGGGTCGAACCCTGACGGGCGCGGCCGGTGCCCTTCTGGCGGTACGGCTTCCTGCCGCCACCACGGACCTCGGCGCGGGTCTTGGTCTTGTGCGTGCCCTGGCGGGCAGCCGCGTTCTGCGCGACGACGACCTGGTGGATCAGCGGAATGCTGACCTTCTCCACGCCGAAGATCTCCGCGGGGAGTTCGACGCTACCGGCCTTCTCGCCGGCAGGCGAAAGGATGTCAACAGTGCTCATCGGTTACCTCAGGCCCCCTTGGCCGCGGTGCGGACCAGGACGAGGCCGCCGTTCGGACCGGGAACCGCGCCCTTGATGAGCAGCAGACCCTTCTCCGCGTCAACGGCGTGGACGGTCAGGTTCTGGGTGGTGACGCGCTCGTTGCCCATGCGACCCGCCATGCGGACGCCCTTGAACACACGGCCCGGGGTGGCGCAGCCACCGATCGAACCGGGAGAGCGGTGCTTGCGCTGAACGCCGTGCCCGGCGCCGAGGCCCTTGAAGTTGTGACGCTTCATGACACCGGCGAAGCCCTTGCCCTTGCTCTTGCCGGTGACGTCGACCTTCTGGCCGGACTCGAACACCTCGGCGGTGATCTCCTGGCCGAGCGCGTAGTCGGCGGCGTCCGCGGTGCGGATCTCGACAAGGTGGCGACGCGGGGTGACGTCCGCCTTGGCGAAGTGGCCCTTGAGGGGCTTGTTCACCTTGCGCGGGTCGATGTCACCGAACGCGATCTGGACGGACTCGTAGCCGTCGGCGTCGTTCGTACGGACCTGGGTGACGACGTTCGGCCCGGCCTTGACGACGGTCACCGGGACGACACGGTTGTTCTCGTCCCAGACCTGCGTCATACCGAGCTTCTCGCCCAGGATGCCCTTGATCTGCTTGGTCATCTCTCAGATCACCGGCCTCAGAGCTTGATCTCGATGTCGACACCGGCCGGGAGGTCGAGTCGCATCAGAGAGTCAACGGTCTTGGGGGTCGGGTCGAGGATGTCGATCAGGCGCTTGTGGGTGCGCATCTCGAAGTGCTCGCGCGAGTCCTTGTACTTGTGCGGCGACTTGATGACGCAGTACACGTTCTTCTCAGTGGGCAGCGGCACCGGGCCCGCGACCGACGCACCAGTGCGGGTCACCGTCTCGACGATCTTCTTCGCCGAGGAGTCGATGACCTCGTGGTCGTAGGCCTTGAGCCGGATGCGGATCTTCTGTCCCGCCATGGCTACTTCGTAGTCCTGTCTCTGCTTACGCTCTGGAACCCGGCGTTCCAGCCTTTCTCCTCCGACCCACGCGGTCGGGCGTGTCGCGCTCCCGCTGACACAGATGTCCCTTGTTCGAGCATCCCTGCTGGGGAACACGGCCCTTCCGGAACCGCGAGACCGGGGGCGGACCCGCCGGGTGCCTGGCCGGTGCCGCGCCGACACTTCCCGGAAGATTCCCGTACGTCCGCCCCAGCGCTGCCGTGAGGCAGTTAGGGCGACGAGTACTGTGGGACTCGCTTCCGGTCCTCCCGGCGGGAGGCGCGCAGCATCAACACTCGACCGAGCAACCCCGCTAGTCTGCCATAGAGGGCGGGGCGCTGGCCAATCGAGCCGGAGAGGATACCCGGACGGTTCCGCGGGTCAAACCCGGCTCGCCCCATCACAGCCGGCCCGCAGGTCCGCACCCGGGGACCGCGGATAATCCCTCGCCCGCCGCCGCGCCGCGATCCTACGCTGACCAGGTACATCGGCCGTCACGGGGGACGTTCACCATGCGCACGCACTATCCGCGGACCCCGCATCTGCCCTGGTCCCCCGGCGCGAGCGCCGATGATCTGCGGGTCACCGGCCTGTCCGGCCTGCGCGGCCGCGAGGTCGTCGTCACCGAGAAGCTCGACGGTGAGAACACCACCCTCTACGCCGACGGCCTGCACGCCCGCTCGCTCGACTCGGCCCACCATCCCTCCCGCACCTGGGTCAAGGCGCTCCAGGCACGCATCGGCCCCGCCATACCCGAGGGCTGGCGAGTGTGCGGGGAGAACATGTACGCCCGCCACTCGATCGCGTACGACGCCCTGGAGAGCTGGTTCTACGGCTTCTCGGTGTGGGACGGCGACGGCCGCTGCCTGGACTGGGACCGGACGGTGGCCTTTCTGCACGGACTCGGCATTCCCGCGCCCCGGGTGCTGTGGCGAGGCGTGTTCGACGAGCGGGCCCTGCGCGCTCTGCCGGTGGATCCCGGGCGCCAGGAGGGGTACGTCGTGCGGGTCACGGACGGGTTCGGCGCGGAGGAGTTCGGGGAGCGCGTGGCCAAGTGGGTGCGCGCCGGGCATGTGCGGACGGACACCCACTGGATGCACGCGGCCGTCGTCGAGAACGGGCTCGGGCCGAGCGCCGCGTTGTGGGCGGTGCGCTCCGGGGCGGCTGTCGATGCGGCGGCGCTGGAGGAGGCCGTCGGGTTGCCCGGCGAGGGCGACCGACCGGCCGCGGCCCGGTTCGATCCGGCGGAGCGGTCGGGTGACGACCGGCTCGCCGGCGTACTGGCCGCGCTGCTGCACAGGGGCAGACGAGGGCGGCTCGCGGCACGGCTCGCCGGGGTGGTGGGCATGCCGCTCGCACGCCGGGTCGCCGATCTCGTGGGACTGCACCCGGCACTGCACCGGCCGTATCCGGACGCGGACCGGCGGTCCGGCCTGGTGCGGCTGTCCTACGCCGCCGACCTCGGTCTGCTGCACGCGGTCGCCCGGGCCACCGCGGCGACGGACGAGGCACGCGAGCAGGTGGAGTGGTCGGCGCTGCACGCCGAGGGCATCCGGGCGATGGACGAGGACGCGTTGCGGGAGGCGTTCGCCGAGCTGCCGGCCGATGCCGCCGTCCGGTGCCGGGCCGAGGCGCGCGAGGCGTACGCCGCGGGGCGGATCAGCGGTGTCGACGAGGTGGTGGCCGCGACCTGGCGCTGGCGCTCCGGCGCCTTCCCGCAGCTGATCCAGATGGTCGGCCCGGCCGGCAGCGGCAAGAGCACCTTCGCCCAGGGGCTCCCGGGCGTGGACGCGTACGTCTCCCTGGACGATCTGCGCGAGGCGCGCGGTGCACGCGCCGACCAGCGGGCGAACAAGGAGGTCCTGCGCGAGGGGCTCGGCCTGCTGGACAGGACGCTGGCCGCCGGAGGGACCGCGGTGTGGGACGCCACGTCCCTGAACAAGCAGCAGCGCTCAATCGTGCACGCGACCGCCCGCCGCCACGACGCCCTGATCACCCACGCCGTGGTCCTGGTCGACGAGGACGAGCTGGTCCGGCGCAACGCCCACCGTGAGCACCCGGTGCCGCCCGCGGTGCTCACCGAGCAGCTCCGCCGCTTCGGCCCGCCGTATCCGGGCGACGCGCATCGCACCTGGTACATCGGCGCGAGCGGAACCGTCGAGGAAGAGGTCTGACCGGTGCGCACGAGCGAGGAGATCTATCACCGGCTGCGCTGGGACGCACGCTTCGACCCGGCCCGCTTCGTACTGGGTATCCTCCAGCGCGGCGCCGGTCCGAAGCGTGTTCCGCTGCCCGTGTTCGTGCCCGGCGGCGAGATCCCGTGGCACCGGGTGCTGTTCTTCGAGGCGGACGGCGAGGTGGTGTGGGACCGGGCCACAGGTGTGGACCGGATCGACGCGACAGGGGCCGGTCGGGTGCGGGAGGCCCGGCTGCTACGCGCACCGTTCTTCACGGCCCGTACGCCGCACGTCCGGGACGGTGAGGACTGGGTGCCCGCACGCCCGTACGCGGCCGCCTCCGGCCCCCTCCCGGACTCCGGCGGTGTGCGGGTGCTGACCTGGAACACCCTCTGGGACCGGTACGACGCCGACCGCATCGACAGCGCCCGGCGCAGGCCCGAGCTGCTGCGTGCCCTGCGTGACGCCGATGTGGACGTGATCGCGTTGCAGGAGGTCGAGGCGGATCTCCTGGCCTTGCTGCTGCGCGAGCCATGGGTGCGGGCGGGCTGGACGCTGGGGACGGATCCGCGGGGACCGGACGTGGACACCTGCGGGCTGCTGCTCCTGAGCAGGTTGCCCGTCCGCGAGGCCGCGTCCCATGCGCTGGGCCCGCACAAGGCGGTGACCGCCCTCGTCGTGGAGACGGGCATGCGGCCTCTCGTCGTCGCGGCGACGCATCTGAGCAGCGACCACTCCGAGAACGGTGCGGACCGGCGCGTTGCCGAACTGGCCCGGATCGCCGAGGGGTTGGCGGGCCTGGATGCCGATCTGGTCCTGATGGGCGACTTCAACGACGGTGGTGACGCACCGCAGCTGACGCTGGGGATGCGCGACGCGTGGAGCGAGGCACACGGCGCCGGCGACACGACCCCGACCTTCGATCCGGGCACCAACCCGCTGGCCGCGATCTCCTCCCTGTCCGGCCGGACATCCCGGCTGGACCGGGTGCTGCTGCGCGGGGACGGTCTGCGGGTACGACGGGCCGAGCTGTGCGGCGACAAGCCCGCGGCGGAGGGGCTGTACCTCTCCGATCACTACGGGGTGCTGGCGGAGGTGACATCGGACCCAACGGAGGGGGACGCCCTCGACCGTCTCGACGCCCGGCCGACGCCCCGTACGGCACTGGCGTGGATCCCTCCCCGCGCACTGTGGCCGCCGCTGCAGGACATCCGCCGGGACCATGACCCGCAGATCCACCGCTGGCCTCCGCATGTGAACCTGCTCTTCGGATTCGTGCCTGAACACGCCTTCGAGCAGGCGGCATCGGTGCTCGCGACGGCCGCCACGGCTCCCTTCGACGCCCGGCTGGAGGGCGTGCACTCGTTCGGCCACCGCGACCACGCCACCGTCTGGCTCGACCCCGCGGCCGGCGGCGAGGAGCCATGGGCCGAGCTGCACCGCACCCTCCTGCGCCACTTCCCGCGCTGCCGCGGCCGCCACGCGGGATTCACCCCTCATCTGAGTCTGGGCCGCACCACCGACCCGCACGCCCTGGCCGCCGTGTGCGAGGCCCGGCTCGCCCCGATGCCGGCCAGGGTCGGCGAGCTGGCGCTGCTCTCGCGGCGCGGGGACGAGCCGATGCGAGTGCGTGGGACGGTGGCGCTGGGCACGGGCGAGGTCCGCTGGGCGGCGGAGGCCCCTCAGCACGGACACGAAGCCGCCACGGCCGCCGGCTCCGCCGTGGCCGACCGGATCACGCGCCGCATCGAGGACGCGATCCGCGACGGCGTCGTGCACGTCGCGGGCTCCCGGCGCATGGGCTGCGCGCTGCCCGGAGCGGACCTGGACCTGGTGGCGGCGGTGCCCGGCAGCGTCGAACTCGCCGCCATGCAGGCGAAGTTGACCTCCTCTCTCCCCGAGACGGCCGACGTGCGCGAGGTGGTCGGGGCACGCGTTCCCGGTCTGCGGTTGCGGCTCGACGGGCTGGACGTGGACCTGGTCGTCGTGGCCACCGGCTCGATCGACCCCGCCGAGGCGGTGGAGCGCCGGGCCGAGCTGGGCGAGGCGGCAGCGGTCGCGCTCAGCGCGGTGAGCGACGGCGACGCCGTGCTCGCGGCGGCGGGCGCACACGGGCCGGCCTTCAAGCGGCTGGCCACGCAGGTCAAGGCGTGGGCGAAGGCCCGGGGCCTGGACTCGGCACCGTTCGGCGGCCTGCCGGGCCTGGCCTGGTCCGTCCTGGCGGCCCGCACCGCGAGCGAGGCCGGGGGCCTGCCCGCGCCCGATCTGCTGCGGCACTTCTTCGCGACCTGGGCGGCCTGGGACTGGCACAAGGAGGTGGCACCGGCGGGACGCGAGGACGATCGGGCCCAGCCCCTCCCCCTCACCATCACGACGCCGTCCGCCCCGGTGCGCCCCTGCACGGACCAGGTCACGGCCGGCATGCGCGACCTCGTCACCCAAGAGCTGTTCCATGCCTGGGAGTTGCTGGACACGACCACGGACCCGTACCCCTGGGCCGAGCTCCTCGCCCCTCCCCCGCTCCACCGCCGCCACGCGGCCTGGGCGGTCGTGACGGTGGGCGCGGGGGCGGACGAGGGGCGGGTACGGGGCAGAATGCGGGCCCTCGTCACCGACCTCGCGGAGGCGGCCCCGGCCTGCCACGCCTGGCCCCGCCCCTTCGCCACGGACCCCGCCCGCTACGCCATCGGCCTGGGCCCCACCCCACCGACCGCCGACCAGCTCGCGGCCGTCGTGGAACGCCGACTGCGCGGACTGACCGGGGTCACGCTCACGAGGGCCAAGGGCGGCGAGGTTCCGACCCTGCGCTGAGCGCCGTGGCTCCGGAACGCGCTCGGCGAGTCTCAGCCGCCCGGCGGCTTCGCCCGCAATCGGTCGAAGACCGCCTCGTAGTGCTGCTGCGGCGCCCTCGGCGAGCAGTGCGGCTGCTTCCCCCGATCACCCGGATGCGCGTACCCCCGGTGCCGCAGGCGTGACAGCGCACAACGCGAAGAGGCCCGTACGACCGGAGTCGTACGGGCCTCTTCAGGTCAGCTGATGACCCTCAAGCAAGCGGAACTTACTTGGTGATCTTGGTGACCTGGCCGGCGCCCACGGTGCGGCCACCCTCACGGATGGCGAACTTCAGGCCCTCTTCCATGGCGATGGGCTGGATGAGCTCCACCTTCATCTCGGTGTTGTCACCCGGCATGACCATCTCGGTGCCCTCGGGGAGGGTCACGACGCCGGTCACGTCCGTCGTACGGAAGTAGAACTGCGGGCGGTAGTTGTTGAAGAACGGCGTGTGGCGGCCACCCTCGTCCTTGGACAGGATGTAGGCCTGCGCCTCGAACTCGGTGTGCGGGGTGACCGAGCCCGGCTTGATGATGACCTGGCCGCGCTCGACGTCCTCGCGCTTGATGCCGCGGAGCAGCAGACCGACGTTCTCACCGGCCTGGCCCTCGTCGAGCAGCTTGCGGAACATCTCGATACCGGTGACCGTGGTGGTGGTCTTCTCGGTCTTGATGCCGATGATGTCGACGGTCTCGTTGACCTTGAGGATACCGCGCTCGATACGACCGGTGACGACGGTGCCACGACCGGTGATCGTGAAGACGTCCTCGATCGGCATCAGGAACGGCTTGTCGACGTCGCGCTCCGGCTCCGGGATCGACTCGTCGACGGCCTTCATCAGGTTGAGGACCGACTCGGTCCACTTGGCGTCGCCCTCGAGCGCCTTCAGAGCGGAGACCTGGACGACCGGAACGTCGTCGCCCGGGAACTCGTACTCGGAGAGGAGCTCACGGACCTCGAGCTCGACGAGCTCCAGGATCTCCTCGTCGTCCACCATGTCGGCCTTGTTCAGGGCGACGACGATGTACGGAACGCCGACCTGGCGGGCCAGGAGCACGTGCTCCTTGGTCTGCGGCATCGGGCCGTCGGTGGCGGCGACCACCAGGATCGCGCCGTCCATCTGGGCGGCACCGGTGATCATGTTCTTGATGTAGTCCGCGTGACCCGGGCAGTCGACGTGGGCGTAGTGACGCGACTCGGTCTGGTACTCGACGTGCGCGATGGAGATGGTGATACCGCGCTGACGCTCCTCGGGCGCCTTGTCGATGTTGTCGAACGGGGTGGCCTCGTTCAGGTCCGGGTACGCGTCGTGCAGCACCTTGGTAATGGCGGCCGTGAGGGTCGTCTTACCGTGGTCGATGTGACCGATGGTGCCGATGTTGACGTGCGGCTTAGTCCGCTCGAACTTCGCCTTCGCCACTGGGGTCCTCCTGTGGAGTGGTTCTGTACGCCTTACTCATCGGCGCCAGGTGATCTTTGCTGGGGTGCCGCCCGCCGGGGTCCTTCACGGGGAAGAACCCCAGACGGTCGGTGTCAAGCCTAAAGCGTGCAACGGGGTGCGTTACTCGCCCTTGGCCTTCGCGATGATCTCCTCGGCGACGTTCCGGGGAACCTCGGCGTAGGAGTCGAACTGCATCGAGTAGCTCGCGCGACCCGACGTCTTGCTGCGGAGGTCGCCGACGTAGCCGAACATCTCCGACAGCGGAACCAGGCCCTTCACGACACGGGCGCCGGCACGCTCCTCCATGGCCTGGATCTGACCACGGCGGGAGTTGATGTCACCGATGACCTCACCCATGTAGTCCTCGGGCGTGGTGACCTCGACGGCCATCATCGGCTCGAGCAGCACGGGGCTGGCCTTGCGCGCGGCCTCCTTGAAGGCCTGCGAGCCGGCGATCTTGAAGGCGAGCTCGGAGGAGTCGACCTCGTGGTAGCCACCGTCGATCAGCGTGACGCGCACGCCGGTCATCTCGTAGCCGGCGAGGATGCCGAACTGCATGGCCTCCTGCGCACCGGCGTCGACCGAAGGGATGTACTCCTTCGGGATACGACCACCGGTCACCTTGTTCACGAACTCGTACGAGGCGTCGCCGCCCTCGATGGGCTCGATCGCGATCTGGACCTTGGCGAACTGGCCGGTACCACCAGTCTGCTTCTTGTGGGTGTAGTCCACACGCTCGACGGCCTTGCGGATCGTCTCGCGGTACGCGACCTGCGGCTTGCCGACGTTGGCCTCGACCTTGAACTCACGGCGCATACGGTCGACCAGCACCTCGAGGTGCAGCTCGCCCATACCACCGATGATGGTCTGGCCGGTCTCCTCGTCCGAGTGAACCTGGAAGGACGGGTCCTCCTCGGCCAGGCGCTGGATCGCGACGCCCAGCTTCTCCTGGTCGCCCTTCGACTTGGGCTCGATGGCGACCTGGATGACCGGAGCCGGGAAGTCCATGGACTCCAGGATGACCGGGTTCTTGTCGTCGGCCAGCGTCTCACCGGTGGTGGTCTGCTTCAGGCCCATGACGGCGACGATGTCGCCGGCGCCCACCGACTCGATCTCCTCACGCTTGTTGGCGTGCATGCGGTAGATCTTGCCGATGCGCTCCTTCTTGCCCTTGACGGAGTTCAGCACCGCGGTACCGGACTCCAGGCGGCCCGAGTAGACCCGGACGAAGGTGAGCTTGCCGAGGTGCGGGTCGCTCATGATCTTGAACGCCAGCGCGGACAGCGGCTCCGTGTCGGACGGCTTGCGCTTGACGACCTCCTCCGGGTTGTTGACGGCGTGGCCCTCGATGGCCTCGACGTCAAGCGGGGAGGGGAGGTAGCGCACGACCGCGTCGAGCAGGGGCTGGACGCCCTTGTTCTTGAACGCGGTACCGCAGAACACCGGGGTGACCGTGGTGTCCTTGGACTTGCCGGAGGCGATGGTGATACGACGAATCGCGGCATACAGCTGCTCCTCGGAGGGCTCCTCGCCCTCCAGGTACAGCTCCATGATCTCTTCGTCGTTCTCGGCGACGGCCTCGAGCAGCTTGCCGCGCCACTCGTCGGCAGCCTCGGTGTGCGTGGCCGGGATGTCGACGACGTCGTACATCTCGCCCTTGGTCGCCTCGGCGGACCACACGAGCGCCTTCATGCGGACCAGGTCCACAACGCCCTTGAAGTCGGCCTCGGCACCGATCGGCAGCTGCATGACCAGCGGCTGCGCGCCCAGGCGGTCGGAGATCATGTCGACGCAGCGGTGGAACTCGGCACCGGTGCGGTCGAGCTTGTTGACGAAGCAGATACGCGGAACGCCGTAGCGGTCCGCCTGACGCCACACCGTCTCGGACTGCGGCTCCACGCCGGCGACGCCGTCGAACACCGTCACGGCACCGTCGAGCACGCGCAAGGAGCGCTCCACCTCGACCGTGAAGTCGACGTGGCCCGGAGTGTCGATGATGTTGATGGTGTGGTCGACGTCTTCCAGCGGCCAGTGACAGGTGGTGGCAGCAGAGGTGATCGTGATGCCACGCTCCTGCTCCTGCTCCATCCAGTCCATGGTGGCAGCGCCGTCGTGGACCTCACCGATCTTGTACGAAACGCCGGTGTAGAACAGGATCCGCTCGGTGGTGGTCGTCTTGCCCGCGTCGATGTGGGCCATGATCCCGATGTTGCGGACCTTGGCCAGGTCAAGTGAAGTGGTAGCCATGAGGCTTCAGTCTTCTCTCGGTCTCGATGTGGGTAGCGACTACCAGCGGTAGTGCGCGAAGGCCTTGTTGGACTCGGCCATCTTGTGCGTGTCCTCGCGCTTCTTCACAGCGGCACCGAGGCCGTTGGACGCGTCGAGGAGCTCGTTCAGCAGACGCTCGGTCATCGTCTTCTCGCGACGGGCGCGGGAGTAACCGACGAGCCAGCGCAGCGCGAGCGTGTTGGCACGACCGGGCTTGACCTCGATCGGAACCTGGTACGTCGCACCACCGACACGGCGGGACTTGACCTCGAGGGTCGGCTTGATGTTCTCGAGGGCGCGCTTCAGCGTGATGATCGGGTCGTTGCCCGTCTTCTCACGCAGGCCCTCCATGGCGCCGTAGACGATGCGCTCGGCGGTGGAGCGCTTGCCGTTCAGCAGCACCTTGTTGATCAGCGAGGTCACCAGAGGAGAGCCGTAGACCGGGTCGATGATGACCGGGCGCTTCGGGGCGGGGCCCTTACGAGGCATTCTTACTTCTCCTTCTTGGCGCCGTAGCGGCTGCGGGCCTGCTTGCGGTTCTTGACACCCTGGGTGTCGAGGGAGCCACGGATGATCTTGTAGCGAACACCCGGCAGGTCCTTCACACGGCCGCCGCGCACGAGCACGATGGAGTGCTCCTGCAGGTTGTGTCCCTCACCCGGAATGTAAGCGGTGACCTCGATCCCGCTGGTCAGACGCACACGCGCGACCTTACGCAGGGCCGAGTTCGGCTTCTTCGGGGTGGTCGTGAACACACGCGTGCAGACGCCGCGACGCTGAGGGGAACCCTCGAGTGCGGGCGTCTTGTTCTTCTCGACCTTGTCCTGCCGGCCCTTGCGGACCAGCTGCTGGATCGTAGGCACTACTTCTCCGGTTTCTGTGTGCCGATGGGTACAGCTAACCTGGAACATCGCCGACCCACGCGGTCGGGTGTGTCGAATCCCGCAGACTCCCGCCGCAAGGCGAAAAGGGCGCAGATTACGGTGGCCGTTGACGGCTCGCTATGCGGTTGAAGGCACGCACGAGAGCCAGGGCACACCCCAGGCACAAGGTCTGAGCGTACCTACCTCATTCGCTGTGGTCAAAACAAATGGGCCGCGCCCGCATCCCCGTGCGGAGCATGTCAAGCCCATACGGCCTATGTGATCTTTGAATCAACGATCCGCGCACCTCGGTCAGGTGTCGCACGCACGCGCGCGCCACCCGGCGGACACCTCGGCGACACCCGTGTCACCAGGTGAGCGCCACCGTCAGCACGAGAACGAGTGCCCAGCCCGCCGTGGACAGCCAGCCGAGGATCAGACCGGTCAACGCGAGACCGTCGCCGGACTCACCCTTGCGGCGGATCTCGTCCCGCGCCACGTGCCCCAGGACGATCGCGGGAATGCCCGTGAGGCCCGCCGTGGGCACGCAGAGCAGGCCGCAGACCGCGGCGCCGACGGCCTTGTCGTTGGTCTTCGGCCGGGGCAGGACCATCTGCGGCACGAGTGCCGGCTGCGGCATGGGCCCCTGCGGCAGATCGGCCACGATCAGGGCCAGTTCGCCGAGCGTACGGGCCGCGTACGCCCGCGCCACCCGCCGTTCGAACTCCGGCTGCTCCAGTCGCCCTTCGGCGTACCCCGCCCGGAGTACGTCCACGGCACGCTCGCGGTCGGCGTGCGAGGCGAGCATGGGCGACTGCGCCGGCGGAGCCGGCTGACCGGGCCATGGCCGCGGAACGCCGGCCGCCCCCTGCTGCCAGGGTTGCCACGACGGATAGGACACCGAACACCTCCCCGTGGACTCCGAGTCCCCCCATCATGCGCCGAACCGGCAATTCCGGCACAGACGTTGACGGGACATGTGCCCCGGAAGGCCGAAGGGCGGCCACTCCGCACCGGAGTGACCGCCCCTCGACTCAAGCTGCTCGCTTACTGGTTGTACGGACCGTAGTCGTAGTCCTCCAGCGGAACGGCCTGGCCGGAGCCCGTGCCGAACGGCGAGTAGTCGATGTCGTCGTAGCCCACGGCCGAGTACATCGCGGCCTTGGCCTCTTCGGTCGGCTCGACCCGGATGTTGCGGTAGCGGGACAGACCCGTACCGGCCGGGATGAGCTTACCGATGATGACGTTCTCCTTGAGGCCGATCAGGGAGTCGGACTTGGCGTTGATCGCCGCGTCCGTGAGGACCCTGGTCGTCTCCTGGAAGGACGCCGCCGACAGCCAGGACTCGGTCGCCAGCGAGGCCTTGGTGATACCCATGAGCTGCGGACGACCGGAGGCCGGGTGACCGCCCTCCTGGACCACACGACGGTTCTCGTGCTCGAACTTCGAGCGCTCGACCAGCTCGCCGGGCAGCAGCTCGGCGTCGCCGGACTCGATGATCGTCACACGGCGCAGCATCTGCCGGATGATGATCTCGATGTGCTTGTCGTGGATCGACACACCCTGGGAGTTGTACACCTTCTGGACCTCGCCGACCAGGTGGACCTGGACGGCACGCTGGCCCAGGATGCGCAGCACGTCGTGCGGGTTGGTGGCACCCACGGTGAGCTTCTGGCCCACCTCGACGTGCTCGCCCTCGCTGACCAGAAGACGGGCGCGCTTCGAGATCGGGTACGCCGTCTCGTCGCTGCCGTCGTCCGGGGTGATGACGATCTTCTTGGTCTTCTCTGTCTCCTCGATGCGGACGCGTCCGGACGCCTCCGAGATCGGGGCGACACCCTTCGGCGTACGGGCCTCGAAGAGCTCGACGACACGCGGCAGACCCTGGGTGATGTCGTCACCGGCCACACCACCGGTGTGGAAGGTACGCATCGTCAGCTGGGTGCCGGGCTCACCGATGGACTGGGCGGCGATGATGCCGACCGCCTCACCGATGTCGACCAGCTTGCCGGTGGCGAGCGAACGGCCGTAGCACATGGCGCAGGTGCCGACCGCGGACTCACAGGTCAGGACCGAACGCGTCTTGACCTCGTCGACGCCCTGGGCCACGAGCTCGTCGATGAGGACGTCGCCCAGGTCCGTGCCGGCCGGGGCCAGCACCCTGCCGCCGACGACGATGTCCTCGGCGAGGCAGCGCGCGTACACGGACGTCTCGACGTTCTCCGCCTTGCGCAGCACGCCGTCGGCGCCGCGCTCCGCGATGTGGAGCTTGAGGCCGCGGTCGGTGCCGCAGTCCTCCTCGCGGATGATGACGTCCTGCGACACGTCGACCAGACGACGGGTGAGGTAACCCGAGTCGGCGGTACGCAGAGCGGTGTCCGCCAGACCCTTACGGGCACCGTGCGTGGAGATGAAGTACTCCAGCACGGACAGACCCTCACGGAACGAGGCCTTGATGGGCCGCGGGATCGTCTCGTTCTTCGCGTTCGACACCAGACCGCGCATACCCGCGATCTGGCGCATCTGCATCATGTTTCCTCGCGCACCCGAGTTCACCATCATGAAGATCGGGTTCGTCTTCGGGAAGTTCTCGGTCATGGCCTCGGCGACCTCGTTGGTCGCGTTGGTCCAGATGCCGATCAGCTCCTGGGTGCGCTCGTCCTTCGTGATCAGACCGCGCTCGTACTGGCGCTGGACCTTCTCGTCCGCGGCCTCCCACTTGGCGACGATCTCCCGCTTCGCGTCGGGGACGACGACGTCGGAGATCGCGACGGTGACACCGGAACGGGTGGCCCAGAAGAAGCCCGCCGCCTTCAGGTTGTCGAGCGTGGCGGCCACGATGACCTTCGGGTAGCGCTCGGCCAGGTCGTTGACGATCTGGGAGAGCTGCTTCTTGCCGACCTCGTAGTCGGCGAACGGGTAGTCCTCGGGCAGCAGCTCGTTGAAGAGCGCACGGCCCAGGGTCGTCCGCAGGCGGAAGGAGTCACCCTGCTGCCACTCCGGCTCGCCCTCCTCGCGGACCGGCGGGGTCCAGCCACGAGGCGGGATGGTGCCCACCGGGAAGCGGATGTCGACCGGCGCCTGGAGCGACAGCTCGCCGGCGTCGAAGGACATGATCGCCTCGGCGACGGACGCGAAGGAGCGGCCCTCGCCCTTGACGTTGCGGCCCTCGGCGTCCGTGGTGAGGAAGAACAGGCCCAGCACCATGTCCTGGGTCGGCATCGTCACCGGGCGGCCGTCGGCCGGCTTGAGGATGTTGTTCGAGGACAGCATCAGGATGCGGGCCTCGGCCTGCGCCTCCGCGGACAGCGGCAGGTGCACGGCCATCTGGTCACCGTCGAAGTCCGCGTTGAACGCGGTGCAGACGAGCGGGTGGATCTGGATGGCCTTGCCCTCGACCAGCTGCGGCTCGAAGGCCTGGATGCCGAGGCGGTGCAGCGTGGGCGCACGGTTCAGCAGAACCGGGTGCTCCGCGATGACCTCTTCCAGCACGTCGTACACAACCGTGCGGCCGCGCTCGACCATGCGCTTGGCGCTCTTGATGTTCTGCGCGTGGTTCAGGTCGACCAGGCGCTTCATCACGAACGGCTTGAAGAGCTCCAGCGCCATCGCCTTCGGCAGACCGCACTGGTGCAGCTTCAGCTGCGGACCGACGACGATCACGGAACGCGCCGAGTAGTCGACACGCTTGCCGAGCAGGTTCTGACGGAATCGACCCTGCTTGCCCTTCAGCATGTCGCTGAGGGACTTCAGCGGGCGGTTGCCGGGGCCCGTGACCGGGCGGCCACGACGACCATTGTCGAAGAGGGCGTCAACAGCCTCCTGAAGCATGCGCTTCTCGTTGTTGACGATGATCTCCGGGGCACCGAGGTCCAGGAGCCTCTTCAGACGGTTGTTGCGGTTGATGACCCGGCGGTACAGGTCGTTCAGGTCGGAGGTCGCGAAGCGGCCACCGTCCAGCTGCACCATCGGACGCAGGTCCGGCGGGATGACCGGCACGCAGTCGAGGACCATGCCCTTGGGGCTGTTGGAGGTCTGCAGGAAGGCAGACACGACCTTCAGCCGCTTGAGCGCACGTGTCTTCTTCTGGCCCTTGCCGGTGCGGATGATCTCGCGGAGACGCTCGGCCTCCTCCTCGAGGTCGAAGGACTCCAGGCGCTTCTGCAGCGCCGCGGCACCCATCGAACCGTCGAAGTACGTGCCGAAGCGGTCACGCAGCTCACGGTAGAGCAGCTCGTCGCCCTCGAGGTCCTGGACCTTGAGGTTCTTGAACCGGGCCCACACCTCGTCGAGGCGGTCGATCTCGCGCTGCGCACGGTCGCGCAGCTGCTTCATCTCGCGCTCAGCGCCCTCGCGGACCTTGCGGCGCACATCGGCCTTGGCACCCTCGGCCTCGAGCTCGGCCAGGTCGGCCTCGAGCTTCTTGGCGCGGGCCTCCAGGTCGGCGTCGCGACGGTTCTCGATCTGCTGCCGCTCGACGGAGACGTGCGCCTCCAGGGAGGGCAGGTCACGCGTACGGCGCTCCTCGTCGACGTACGTGATCATGTACGCCGCGAAGTAGATGACCTTCTCCAGGTCCTTCGGGGCGAGGTCGAGCAGGTAGCCCAGCCGCGACGGAACGCCCTTGAAGTACCAGATGTGCGTGACGGGAGCGGCCAGCTCGATGTGGCCCATCCGCTCACGGCGCACCTTGGCGCGCGTGACCTCCACGCCACAGCGCTCACAGATGATGCCCTTGAAGCGGACACGCTTGTACTTGCCGCAGTAGCACTCCCAGTCCCGGGTGGGGCCGAAGATCTTCTCGCAGAAGAGGCCGTCCTTCTCGGGCTTGAGGGTGCGGTAGTTGATGGTCTCGGGCTTCTTGACCTCGCCGTGGCTCCACTGACGGATGTCGTCAGCGGTGGCCAGGCCGATCCGGAGCTCGTCGAAGAAGTTGACGTCGAGCACTATGCGTCAATCCCTCTCAGGGTCGTAAGTCTTTCGGTCTGTACGGGGGTCCCGGGGTCGGCGGGCCTTGGAGTCAGGCCCGCCGGACTCCCGTCAGACCTCTTCGACGCTGCTCGGCTCGCGCCGGGACAGGTCGATGCCGAGCTCCTCCGCAGCGCGGAAGACGTCCTCGTCGGTGTCGCGCATCTCGATGGACATACCGTCGCTGGACAGCACCTCCACGTTCAGGCACAGGGACTGCATCTCCTTGATGAGCACCTTGAAGGACTCGGGGATGCCGGGCTCGGGGATGTTCTCGCCCTTGACGATGGCCTCGTAGACCTTCACGCGGCCGGTGACGTCGTCGGACTTGATGGTCAGCAGCTCCTGGAGCGCGTAGGCGGCGCCGTAGGCCTCGAGGGCCCACACCTCCATCTCGCCGAAGCGCTGGCCACCGAACTGGGCCTTACCACCCAGCGGCTGCTGGGTGATCATCGAGTACGGACCGGTCGACCGGGCGTGCAGCTTGTCGTCGACCAGGTGGTGCAGCTTCAGGATGTACATGTAGCCGATCGAGATCGGGTCCGGGAACGGCTCACCGGAGCGGCCGTCGAACAGCCGCGCCTTGCCGGACGGGAGGACCATGCGGTCACCGTCGCGGTTCGGGATGGTGTGCTCCAGCAGACCCGCCAGCTCGTCCTCGCGGGCACCGTCGAAGACCGGGGTCGCGACGTTGGTCCGGGGGTCGACCTGGTCGGCACCGATCGCCTGCAGGCGCTGTGCCCACTCATCACCGAGGCCGGAGACGTCCCAGCCCTGGCTGGCGAGCCAGCCGAGGTGGATCTCCAGCACCTGTCCCGGGTTCATTCGGGACGGCACACCCAGCGGGTTGAGGATGATGTCGACCGGGGAGCCGTCCTCCAGGAACGGCATGTCCTCGATCGGCAGGATCTTGGAGATGACACCCTTGTTGCCGTGGCGGCCGGCGAGCTTGTCACCGTCGGTGATCTTGCGCTTCTGGGCCACGTAGACGCGGACCAGCTGGTTCACGCCCGGCGGCAGCTCGTCGCCCTCCTCGCGGTCGAAGACGCGCACACCGATGACCTTGCCGGTCTCGCCGTGCGGCACCTTCAGCGAGGTGTCACGGACCTCACGGGCCTTCTCACCGAAGATCGCGCGCAGCAGGCGCTCCTCGGGGGTCAGCTCGGTCTCACCCTTCGGGGTCACCTTGCCGACGAGGATGTCACCGGCGATGACCTCGGCACCGATACGGATGATGCCGCGCTCGTCCAGGTCCGCGAGGACCTCCTCGGAGACGTTCGGGATGTCCCGGGTGATCTCCTCGGGGCCGAGCTTGGTGTCACGGGCGTCGACCTCGTGCTCCTCGATGTGGATCGAGGAGAGGACGTCGTCCTGCACGAGGCGCTGCGACAGGATGATCGCGTCCTCGTAGTTGTGACCCTCCCACGGCATGAACGCCACGAGCAGGTTCTTGCCGAGCGCCATCTCACCGTTCTGGGTGGCCGGACCGTCGGCGAGGACCTGGCCCTCGATGATCCGGTCGCCCTCGTTGACGATGACCTTCTGGTTGACCGAGGTGCCCTGGTTGGAGCGGGCGAACTTGGCCAGGCGGTACGTGATGTACGTGCCGTCGTCGTTGGCCGTGGTGACGTAGTCCGCGGAGACCTCCTGGACCACACCCGCCTTCTCGGCCTTGACCACGTCGCCGGCGTCGACGGCGGAGCGGTACTCCATGCCGGTGCCGACGAGCGGGGACTCGGACCTGATCAGCGGCACGGCCTGACGCATCATGTTCGCGCCCATGAGGGCACGGTTGGCGTCGTCGTGCTCGAGGAACGGGATCATGGCGGTCGCGACCGACACCATCTGGCGCGGCGAGACGTCCATGTAGTCCACGTCCTCGGGGCTGACGTAGTCGACCTCACCGCCACGGCGGCGGACCAGCACACGGCCCTCGGCGAAGCGAAGCTCGTCCGTCAGCGTGGCGTTGGCCTGCGCGATGACGAACCGGTCCTCTTCGTCGGCGGTCAGGTAGTCGACCTCGTCGGTGACCTGGCCGTCGTTCACCTTGCGGTACGGGGTCTCGACGAAGCCGAACGCGTTGACCCGGCCGTAGGAGGCGAGCGAACCGATCAGACCGATGTTCGGGCCTTCCGGGGTCTCGATCGGGCACATGCGTCCGTAGTGGGACGGGTGCACGTCACGGACCTCGAAGCCGGCCCGCTCACGGGAGAGACCACCCGGGCCGAGCGCGGACAGACGACGCTTGTGCGTCAGCCCGGACAGCGGGTTGTTCTGGTCCATGAACTGGGACAGCTGGCTGGTGCCGAAGAACTCCTTGATGGAGGCGACGACCGGCCGGATGTTGATCAGGGTCTGCGGCGTGATCGCCTCGACGTCCTGGGTCGTCATGCGCTCACGCACGACGCGCTCCATACGCGCCAGACCCGTGCGGACCTGGTTCTGGATGAGCTCGCCGACGCTGCGCAGGCGGCGGTTGCCGAAGTGGTCGATGTCGTCGGTCTCGACGACGATCGACTGGCCGCTGTCGCCGACCGTCTCGGTCTCACCCGCGTGCAGCTTCACCAGGTACTTGATCGTCGAGATGATGTCCTCGACGGTCAGGATGCCCGCGTCGAGCGGGGCGTCCGCACCCAGCTTCTTGTTGACCTTGTAGCGGCCGACCTTGGCGAGGTCGTAGCGCTTCGGGTTGAAGTACAGGTTCTCCAGCAGCGTCTGCGCGGCCTCACGCGTCGGGGGCTCGCCCGGGCGCAGCTTGCGGTAGATGTCGAGCAGCGCGTCGTCCTGGCCCTGGGTGTGGTCCTTCTCCAGGGTGGCGCGCATGGACTCGTACTCGCCGAACTCCTCGAGGATCTGCTCGGTCGTCCAGCCGAGCGCCTTCAGGAGGACGGTCACGGACTGCTTGCGCTTGCGGTCGATACGAACACCGACCATGTCGCGCTTGTCGATCTCCATCTCCAGCCAGGCACCCCGGGACGGAATGATCTTGGCCGAGAAGATGTCCTTGTCGGACGTCTTGTCGATGGAGGAGTCGAAGTAGACACCGGGCGAACGGACCAGCTGCGACACCACGACACGCTCGGTGCCGTTGATGACGAACGTGCCCTTGTTCGTCATGAGCGGGAAGTCGCCCATGAAGACGGTCTGGGACTTGATCTCGCCGGTCTCGTTGTTGGTGAACTCGGCCGTGACGAAGAGGGGCGCGGCGTAGGTGAAGTCGCGCTCCTTGCACTCGTCGATCGAGTTCTTCGGCGGCTCGAAGCGGTGGTCGCGGAACGTCAGCGACATCGACCCGGAGAAGTCCTCGATCGGGGAGATCTCCTCGAAGATCTCCTCGAGACCGGACTTGGTGGGGACGTCCTGACCGGACTCCAGAGCCTCCTCGACGCGAGCCTTCCATGCGTCGTTACCGAGCAGCCAGTCGAAGCTCTCGGTTTGCAGCGCGAGAAGGTTCGGAACCTCGAGGGGCTCCTTGATCTTTGCAAAGGAGATGCGCAGCGGGGCAGTGCTGGCGCCGTTATTCGTATTCGCGGTCGAGGCAGTGCGCGAGGCGGCCAAGAGGGGGTCCTTCCGAGGGCTCGGACTCACTACGCGCGTCCCGGTCCCCACCGAGCACAGAGAAGGAAAGTCCCAGGTCGGAGACTTCCAGTCCGTGTACTCAAGCAGAGGGCGTACTCCTGGTGACGGGCAGGAGACAGCTAACAGGCAGCGCAAAGGGTCAGTGTAGCCACTTGGCACACTGATGTCCAGTGCGGGTTTGCAGGCCCACGCCGGAGACCCTCTCTGTCCCTCAATACCTGCGGCAAGCCACGCCCTCGATGCACATCGATACTGCCCTCTTCGTCGTCGATCCATGCCTCGGATCCGGATCGTTGTGACGACGCGTCCTGAGAATTGCGCGCTGCGTGCGGTTCGTCAAGGCCCCCCCTGCCCAAACCGGGTGCTGCCCTCGTCACTTGCCACCTGCCACCGGGGCCCTCGGGAGGCAGGACGAAGATCACCATACTCCCCGCGACGACGGGCGCAAGGCAGCCGCCGCCACACCCCTCGGAACGGCGAAGGGCGACCACCCGGATGGATGATCGCCCTTCGGCGCGCTCGCGTTACAGTCCTGCGAGTGAGCCGCTCCGGGGACCCGCAGGGGGCCGCTACGGCGTTCGAGTGAGCCGCGGCCGGCGGTCGCGAGAGGACCGCGTGCGGCCTACACGAAAGGGCCGTACGGGGCGGCTGCCCCGTACGGCCCTGTGAGCCCCTGTGCGGGCCCGTGAGTCCGGTGCGGACCCGAAGAGGTGTTACTTGACCTCGACGGAGGCGCCGGCGCCCTTGAGGGACTCGGCGGCCTTCTCGGCGGCGTCCTTGGCGACCTTCTCCAGGACGGGCTTCGGGGCGCCGTCCACGAGGTCCTTGGCCTCCTTGAGGCCCAGGGAGGTCAGCTCGCGCACGACCTTGATGACCTGGATCTTCTTGTCGCCGGCACCGGTGAGGATGACGTCGAACTCGTCCTTCTCCTCCTCGACCTCGGCGGCGGCGGCCGGGCCGGCCGGGCCCGCGACGGCGACCGCGGCGGCGGCGGTGACGTCGAACTTCTCCTCGAACGCCTTCACGAACTCGGAGAGCTGGATGAGGGTCATCGACTCGAACTCGGCGAGCAGTTCTTCCTGGGTGAGAGCCACGATGGCTTCCTTCCACTAATTCGGCTGGTGCCGGATGTACATGTCTGGCGGGCGTACGTTCGGCCCGCTACGACCTCCGCCTCAGGCGGCGGTGGTCATTTCGGGGGCCGAATTACTCGGCACCGCCCTGCTCGTCCTGCTTGGCGCGAAGCGCGTCCACGGTGCGGACGAGCTTCGACGGGAGCGCCTGGAAGACCTGAGCAGCCTGCGTCTGCTTGCCCTTCAGAGCACCCGCCAGCTTGGCGAGCAGAACCTCGCGGGACTCGAGGTCCGCAAGCTTCTTGATCTCGTCGGCGGACAGCGCCTTGCCGTCAAGGACACCGCCCTTGATGACGAGGTTCGGGTTGTCCTTGGCGAAGTCACGAAGACCCTTCGCCGACTCCACCGGGTCACCGGTGACGAAGGCGACCGCCGTCGGACCGTTGAACAGGTCGTCGAGCGAGGAGATCCCGGCCTCGTTGGCCGCAATCTTGGTCAGCGTGTTCTTCACCACGGCGTACTGGGCGTTCTCACCGAGCGACCGGCGCAGCGTCTTCAGCTGCGCCACGGTGAGACCCCGGTACTCGGTCAGCACGGCGGCGTTCGAGCTACGGAACTGCTCCGTGAGCTCGGCTACCGCGGCAGCCTTGTCGGGCCTTGCCATAGAGCGTCGGCCTCCTTCCGGGTGATGGGACCGCTCAGAAGGGGCTGGGGAAAACGAAACGCCCCGGCGCAGGCGCACGGGGCGGACTCGACCGGCTGCACGCGCGGGGAACGCACATGCTCCGGGAGCTCTTCCACAGTCACCTGCGCGGGTCGTCCGCAGTTCAGCGGATCCTTCGGCCGCCGCGCCCTCTTCCGAGCACACGGCAACGACCAGCGGTCTTTGGCTTCTGTAGGAGAGTACGGGAACGGATCGCCGTCGGGCAAATCCGTTCCCACGCTCGGCCGGGCTCGGCCCCGGGGACTCGTCCCACGGGGCTCGGCCCGCGGGGGTCAGCCCTGCTGGGCGCCCTTCATCATCTCGGCGAGGTCGGCCGTGTCCTTGGCGGACGGAGCCGTCACCGTCACCGGCTTGTTGTAGTCGACGAAGGTGATGGTCATGTCCAGCGGTCCCTTGTCGGCGTCACCGCGCATCCGGAACTGCTTGGTGTGGTTGCTGCCGTCCATCCACATGTCCATGGACAGCTTGTCCGCGCCCATCTTGGCGTACTGGTCGAGGCCCTTCTCGCGCTGCTCGAGGGTGGCCTTGTCCAGCTTCTGGGCCTTGAGGGAGGCGCGCATCTCCGCGACGGTGATGTCGCCCTTGTAGTGGGTGGTCTGCACGCCGTCGACGGTCTCGGTGCCGACCTTCGTCACATGCTTGGAGCTGGTCAGGAACGTGGAGTCCTGGGCCGGGTTCTGGTTCGCCTGACCGGCCGCCCCCATCTGGTCCAGGTTCTTCTGCATGTCCCCGCCCAGCGCGCCCAGGTCGAGCTTCATCCAGTGCTTGCCGCCCAGCTCCTTGGCAGCCTCGTCACCCGCGCCGATGTACATCACCTTGTCGACGAGGCGGATCTCGACCGGGCCCCCGGTCTTCTGCTCCGACGACGTCATCTTCATGCTCATGGCGAGCGGCTTCATGGCCATCTGGGCCTCGGCCCTGACCTGGCCCGCGCCCGGCATCGTCCCGGTCATCCGGTAGTGCAGGGACGTGATGCGCTCGGAGTTCTTCGCGGCCGCGGCGACGGCCGCGGCGGGCGACATCCGCGGCGACTCCTCCGCACCGTTGCCCTTCGAGCAGCCGACCGCTCCGCCGCCCAGAACCAGGGCCGCGAGCACCGCGCCGGCCGCACCGCGCTCCACCCGGTTGCGCACAGCAAACGTCATGATTCCCCCCAGCGAACACATGGTTGATCCATAACAAGAACGTGAGCCTATACCCATGGACTGACAGAGGCGCGTCAATTCCGGCGTCAAGCAGTGAACGGGGATGGGCTATGAACCCCGGGTGGTCATCAGTTCCTTGAAGTCCGCGGTGTCCGCCGTCGGGGGCCGGCCGGCCGAGACCTTCACGCCGTAGTCGCGGTAATAGGCCGTGGCGGACATGCGGCCGCCGGCCAGCTCGCCCTTCTCGACCTTCTTGACCAGCAAGGCTTGGTCGTCGACCCAGATGTCGACGGTCTCCCTGGTCACCCCGGCCTGCTCCAGCCGCTCCCGCAGCGCGGCCGCGTCCTCTCCGCTGAGGTTTGCCGGGGTGACCGTTCCCGAGTAGTGCGTGGTGCGGCGGCCACGCACCGTCTCCTCGCCGACCCTGCGCACGGCTCCGCAGGCGAGCAGGAGCCGGACCGGGCGGATCGGGGCGGTGTCGCGCAGCTGGTCCGTGAGATACGCCCCGGAGCCGCCCGGCAGCGCCGCCAGGTCGTCGTAGCCGTACCTGATCCAGTGCCGGCCGTCGAGGCGGCGGGCGAACGGGGCGCCGACCTTCGCGTAGTAGGCGTCGGGCAGCAGCCGGGCCTCCATGGAGGTGCTGTTCAGGTTGCGCATGGTCTCGGCGAGCCGGCCGCCGGTGTAGGTGATGCGCAGGGTGCCCACGGACCCGTGGGACCAGCCGAGGGCCCCGTCCGTCTTCAGGGCGAGCATGGCGCCCATGGCGGTCGTGGACTCGATCCGCGCGGAGCCGGCCCTGGTGGTGGCCTTCTCGACGGCGCGCAGGGCGGTCACCGACCGGGAGTCGGCCCGCCCGGCGCGGCCGCCGGAGGGCGCCGCCGCGCCCCTGTGGGAGTCGCCGTCACCGAAGAGGCCGCACCCCGCCACGGCGGAGAGGGCGGCCACCGCCGCGATCGGGAGGATCCCGCGCCGCACGATCCTGTCCCTCATCCGTTCCCCCTTGTGCGCTGCGTGATCTTCACGCTAACTCCGCGGCGGAGGACCCGGCATGCGCCTGGCTCGAAACGGCATGTGCCGCATCTCTCGCCGGACGAAAAGCGCCGGAGCCCGCACCTCGGAAGGTGCGGGCCCCGGCGTCAGCTGCGCGTGACCGCGGCTGCCGTCAGTGTCAGACGGCGGCCGGGTCCTCCTCGACGAGGAGGTTGCGGGTGCGGTTCGGGTCGAGCGGAATGCCGGGGCCCATCGTGGTCGTGATGGCGGCCTTCTTGATGTAGCGACCCTTGGCGGCGGACGGCTTCAGACGGAGGATCTCCTCCAGCGCCGCACCGTAGTTCTCCACCAGCTTGGCGTCGTCGAAGGACGTCTTGCCGATGATGAAGTGCAGGTTCGAGTGCTTGTCGACGCGGAACTCGATCTTGCCGCCCTTGATGTCCGTGACGGCCTTCGTCACGTCCGGGGTCACGGTGCCGGTCTTGGGGTTCGGCATCAGACCACGGGGACCGAGCACGCGGCCGAGGCGGCCGACCTTGCCCATGAGGTCCGGGGTGGCGACGACGGCGTCGAAGTCCAGACGGCCCTTCGACACCTCGTCGATCAGCTCGTCGGCGCCGACGATGTCGGCGCCCGCGGCACGAGCGGCCTCGGCACGGTCACCGGTCGCGAAGACCAGGACCCGGGCGGTCTTACCGGTGCCGTGCGGGAGGTTCACGGTGCCACGGACCATCTGGTCGGCCTTGCGGGGGTCGACACCCAGGCGGAAGGCGACCTCGACGGTGCCGTCGAACTTGGTCGTGGAGGTCTCCTTGGCCAGACGGACGGCCTCGAGCGGGGCGTACAGCTTCTCCCGGTCGACCTTGGCGTCCGCAGCGCGGAGAGCCTTGCTGCGCTTGCTCACAACTGCTCCTGTGGGTTCTGAAGGAGGCGTGGTACGGGCCGAGCAGGCCCTGCCACGTGCGGCCGGAGCCGCATGGTTCTACGAAGGTGGGGTTCAGCCCTCGACCGTGACGCCCATGGAACGGGCGGTGCCGGCGATGATCTTCGCGGCGGCGTCCAGGTCGTTGGCGTTGAGGTCGGGCATCTTGGTCTGGGCGATCTCGCGGACCTGCGCCTCGGTGATCTTGGCGACCTTGGTCTTGTGCGGCTCGCCGGAGCCCTTCTCGATGCCCGCGGCCTTGAGAATCATCTTGGCGGCCGGCGGCGTCTTGGTGACGAAGGTGAAGGAACGGTCCTCGTAGACCGTGATCTCCACCGGGATCACCCAGCCACGCTGCGACTCGGTCGCGGCGTTGTAGGCCTTGCAGAACTCCATGATGTTCACGCCGTGCTGACCCAGCGCGGGGCCGACCGGCGGAGCCGGGTTGGCCGCGCCGGCCTTGATCTGGAGCTTGATGAGCCCCGTGACCTTCTTCTTCTTGGGAGGCATTGCTCTCTCCGGGTCCTTAGTGAGAGTTTTCCGCCATCGATCCGGATCATCCGGATCGAGGCATACCGCACAACGATAGCGGGTACCTCTGCACGCCCAAAAACGAGCAGGTCAGGCCAACGTCCGGCCACCGCTGGGAGCAGCCCCGGACAGCCCGTCCGACCTGGTCGGACGTGTGCGTACGGACAAGCATCGCGGCACGGCCCGGGCTCGGTACCGGCACGCGAAAGAGCCCCTGTCCGACGGGAAGTCGCCGGCCAGGGGCCCTGTCGGACAGTCCGACTAGTTCTTCTGGATCTGGTCGAAGCTCAGCTCGACCGGGGTCTCGCGGCCGAAGATCTCCACCAGGCCCTTGACCTTCTTGGAGTCGGCGTTGATCTCGTTGATGGTCGCCTGCAGCGTGGCGAACGGGCCGTCGGTGACGGTGACCGAGTCGCCGACCTCGAAGTCCAGCACCTGGACCTCGACCTTGCGCTGCGGAACCGGCTTGCCCTCGGCCTCGGCGGCCTCGCGGGCGGCCTTCTCCTCGGCCTCCGGGGCGAGCATCTTGACGATCTCGTCCAGGGTCAGCGGGTAGGGGTCGTAGGCGTTGCCCACGAAGCCCGTGACACCCGGAGTGTTGCGGACGACACCCCAGGACTCGTTCGTCAGGTCCATGCGCACCAGGACGTAGCCCGGGAGCTTGTTCTGACGGATGGTCTTGCGGTCGCCGTTCTTGATCTGGACGACCTCTTCCTGCGGCACCTCGGCCTGGAAGATGTAGTCCTCGACGTTCAGCGATACGGCGCGCTGCTCGAGGTTGGTCTTCACGCGGTTCTCGTAGCCGGCGTACGTGTGGATCACGTACCACTCGCCGGGCAGGGAGCGCAGTTCCTCGCGGAGCTTCTCGACCGGGTCGAGCTCCGGCTCCTCCTCGCCCGCACCGGCCTCGTCCTCGTCCACCACGTGCACGGCGGCCTGCTCGGCCGGCTCGCCCGCCTCGGCGTCCGCAGCCTCGAACTCGTCGTGCTCGTCCGCGCCCTCGACGATGTCGAGCTCGTCATCCACGGACTCGTCCGGCTCGATGGCGTCGTTCAGGTTCGGGTCAGACACGGTGGCTGCTTCTTCCTGGATACATAGGGGTGGAACACGCGAAAGGGACGCCGGGCACGACGGCGTCCTTCGCTCCCGGCTCAGCCGAAGACGTACTTGGCGGCGTGGTTGAGCCCATAGTCAATCAAAGTCACCAGGGCAATCATGATCGCGACGAAGAAGATCACCACGGTGGTGTACGACGTCAGCTGATTCCGCGACGGCCAGACGACCTTGCGCAGCTCAGCGACGATCTGGCGATAGAAGATGGCAAGGCGCTTCAGCGGGCCCTTCTTGCCTCGCTTGCCGCCCTTGCGGATCTTCTTCTTCGACTCCTGCACCTCGTCCTGGGCGTCAGGCATGTCGATGGAGCCCACGGCGTCCGTCACGCGTCCTCACCTGAATTCCCGGGTCGTGGCCGTGCCGCGCCCGGTGGAGCCGCACGGCGAGTGCAATACAAATGTACTGTGCGCACACTGCCTCGTAGGAGTGTGTAGCAGGGCCGGAGGGACTTGAACCCCCAACCGCTGGTTTTGGAGACCAGTGCTCTACCAATTGAGCTACGACCCTTTGTTGTGTACCCCAACGTACCGCATCCGACCGGGTGCTCGGTGTGCACCCGCGAGATCGCCGCCGCTGGAGGCCAACGAGGTGAGAGTGTACGTGGTCCGCGGCCGGGCGTCGAACAGAAAGCGCCCGTACGGGCTTTGCCGGTGAAAGATCGGCCCGGAGCCTCCCCCGGATCCGCACGGATGTTCAGTTACCGGTCCGGTCCGGCTCAGTCTGTGAAACCCGCGTGCCGGGCGCGTTTCCTGTCTGAAACCATGGATCGCATGAGCGCTGCAACCCCTCCCACCGAGCGCCGGGTCTCCGCCCGAATCGGCGCGATCACCGAGTCCGCCACCCTCGCCGTGGACGCCAAGGCCAAGGCCCTCAAGGCCGCCGGGCGCCCGGTGATCGGCTTCGGCGCAGGTGAACCCGACTTCCCGACGCCGGACAACATCGTCGAGGCGGCCATCGAGGCCTGCAAGAACCCCAAGTACCACCGGTACACCCCGGCGGGCGGTCTGCCCGAACTGAAGGCCGCGATCGCCGCGAAGACGCTGCGCGACTCCGGCTACGAGGTGGACGCCTCCCAGGTCCTCGTCACCAACGGCGGCAAGCAGGCCGTCTACGAGGCCTTCGCCGCGATCCTCGACCCGGGCGACGAGGTGATCGTCCCCGCGCCGTACTGGACCACGTACCCGGAGTCGATCCGGCTGGCCGGCGGCGTTCCGGTGGACGTCGTCGCCGACGAGACGACCGGCTACCGCGTCTCCGTCGAGCAGCTGGAGGCGGCCCGCACGGAGAAGACGAAGGTCCTCCTGTTCGTGTCCCCGTCCAACCCGACCGGCGCGGTGTACACCGAGGCCGAGACCGAGGCCATCGGCCGCTGGGCCGTGGAGCACGGCCTGTGGGTGCTGACGGACGAGATCTACGAGCACCTCGTCTACGGCGACGCGGTCTCCGTGTCCCTGCCGGCCCTCCTGCCCGAGCTGCGCGACAAGTGCATCGTGGTCAACGGCGTCGCCAAGACGTACGCCATGACGGGCTGGCGCGTGGGCTGGATGATCGGCCCGAAGGACGTGATCAAGGCGGCGACGAACCTGCAGTCGCACGCGACGTCCAATGTGTCGAACGTCGCACAGGTGGCGGCGCTGGCCGCCGTCTCGGGCGGCCTCGAGGCGGTCGCGAAGATGCGCGAGGCCTTCGACCGGCGCCGCAGGACCATCGTGCGGATGCTCAACGAGATCGACGGCGTGGTCTGCCCCGAGCCCGAGGGCGCCTTCTACGCGTACCCGTCGGTGAAGGCGCTGCTCGGCAAGCAGATCCGCGGCAAGCGCCCGCAGAACAGCGTCGAGCTGGCCGCGCTGATCCTGGACGAGGCCGAGGTCGCCGTCGTTCCGGGCGAGGCCTTCGGCACCCCCGGCTATCTGCGGCTGTCGTACGCCCTCGGTGACGAGGACCTGGTCGAGGGCGTCAGCCGGCTCCAGAAGCTGCTCGGCGAGGCGCGGGACTGACGTCCGGCTCCCCCGGTCACCCAGGCGGCCGCGCAGGGCGCCAGCCCCATGGCCTCAGCAACCAGG